>CAYVEH010000094.1:1411-5018 GCA_964450585.1 uncultured Ornithinimicrobium sp. | reverse complement strand
TTCCCGGCCGACCGGGCGCACGGATGCCCGCGCAGCAGCTCAGTAGTAGACAGCGAGCGCGCCGTTGGGGCCATCGATCACCCGGACAGGCGTGTCGAAGACACGGGTGAGCACCTCGTCGTTCATGATCTCGCCGACCGGGCCGAACTCCACCACCCGGCCGTCCTTGACCGCGCAGATGTGGTCGGCATAGTGGCCGGCGAAGTTGATGTCGTGCAGCACGATGATGATGGTGCGGCCCAGCTCGCGGGCAGCCTTGTGCAGGTGCTGCATCATGTGCACCGAGTGCCGCATGTCCAGGTTGTTGAGCGGCTCATCAAGCAGGACGTACTCCGTGTCCTGGGCCAGCACCATCGCCACGTAGGCCCGCTGCCGCTGTCCGCCGGAGAGCTCATCCAGGTAGCGGCCCTCGAGTTCGGTGAGGTCCAGGAAGTCGATGGACCGGCTGATCAGCTCCTCATCGGTAGCGGTGAGTCGCCCCTGGGAGTAGGGGAACCGGCCGAAGCCGACGAGCTGGCGGACGGTGAGCCGGGTGATGAAGTGGTTCTCCTGGCGCAGGATCGAGACGATCTTGGCCAGGTCCTTGGACTTGGTCTTGGCCACGTCGTAGCCGGCGACCTCGATGGCCCCGTCGTCCAACCCCAGCAGGCGGCCGATCATGGTGAGCAGGGTCGACTTGCCCGCCCCGTTGGGGCCGACCAGGGCGGTGATCCCGCCGGAGGGCAGCTCGAGGTCGACGGGCCCGATGGTGACCTCGGAGCTGTAGTTCTTCAGCACGCTGCTGAGGGTGATCACAGCCGCCCCTTTCGCAGGATGACGTAGAGGAAGACCGAGCCCCCGACCAGCTCGATGATGATGGAGACGACCCCCTGGGCGTAGAAGAGGTTCTTCATCACGAAGTAGGCCCCGGACAGGATCACGAAGCCGGTGAGGAAGGCGACCGGGAAGATGTGCTTGTGGTCGTAGGTGTCGGCGAACTGGTAGGACAGGGTGGCCACCAGGAAGCCGAGGAAGGTCATCGGGCCCACCAGCGCCGTGGAGACCGCCATGAGGATCGAGATGAGGAAGAGCATCTTCATCGTCTCGGCCCGGTGGCTCAGCCCCAGGTTCAACGAGGCGTCCTTGCCCAGCGAGATCACATTGAGCCGCCGCGACCGCAGGAACAGCAGCCCACCGGCGACCAACACCAACGGGATCGCGATCGGCAGGTAGCTGGCGTCGGCATTGGTCACGGACCCGAACAGCCGGGCCGTCAGCAGGTCGAAGTCACTGGGGGTGAGCAGCCGCTGCATGAACGTGGAGACCGAACCCAGGCCGGCGCCCAGGATGATGCCGATCAGCAGCATCACCTGCATGTTGCCGTAGCGGCCGGACAGCAGCCAGCCGTACAGCAGCACCGAGAGCAGCACCATGAGGGCGATCTGCAGGACGAATTGGGTGACCCCCATCAGCGCGGTGATCCCGGCCGCCCCGAGGAAGAAGACCGCCGCTGTCTGCACCGCGACATAGAGCGACTCGAACCCCATGATCGAGGGCGTGAGGATGCGGTTGTGGGTCACCGTCTGGAAACTGACCGTCGCGGTTGCCTGACAGAAGGCGACAATCGCCATCACCACGACGCTGGTGACCCGCATCTCCGCGATGAGCCACCAACCCTCGGAGTACAGCGGCATCGGGTTGTCCCAGGCGAGCAGCCCGAACCCGAAGGCGATCGCCAGCACCAGCAGTATGCCGAACACCGTCCAGTAGCGACGCCGCGCCGAGCGGGACGGCAGCGGCCCGGACTCCCGGCGTGCGGGGTCGAGGTCGCCGGAGAGGACTTCCAGGGTCGTCTCCGGGGTCACCGGCGGTGGTGGGGTGGTGCGCGTCAGCTCAGCCATGGCGCCGCTGCCTGAGCAGGAGACCGATAAAGACGACGGCGCCGACGACGCCCAGGATCAGCGAGACCGGCACCTCGAAGGGGGCGATGATGGTGCGCCCGACCAGGTCGCAGACGGTGACGATCGCGATGCCGAGCAGGCAGACCCAGGGCAGGTTGCTGCGCAGGTCGTCCCCACGGAACATGGAGACCACGTTCGGCACGATCAGCCCCAGGAACGGCAGGTTGCCGACCACGACGGTGACCACGCCGGTGGCGATGGCGATGAGCGCGGTGCCGATGAGGATCAGCCGGTTGTAGTTGAGGCCGACGTTGGTGGAGATCTCCTCACCGAGCCCGGCAACGGTGAACCGGTCAGAGACGATGAAGATCGCGACCCCGACCAGCAGCACCACCCACAGCACCTCGTACTGGCCGCGGATCACCGAGGTGAAGCTGCCGGCGAACCAGATGCCCAGGCTCTGCAGCATGTCGGTCTGCAGCGCCAGGAAGGTCGAGATCGAGCCAACCACGGCGCCGAGCATGATGCCGACGATCGGCACGATGAGCGAGGTCCGCAGAGACACCCGGCGCAGGAAGAGGAAGAAGATCATCGTGCCGATGAAGGCGGCGACCACCGCGCCGACCATCTTGGTCAGCAGGCTGGCGGTGGGCATCACGATCATGACGCCCAGCAGCCCCAGGCCGGCCCACTCGGTCGTCCCGGTGGTGGTCGGCTCGACGAACCTGTTCTGCGTCAGCAGCTGCATCACCAGGCCGCACATGGCCATCGCGGCCCCGGCCAGCACCAGCGCGATGGTGCGAGGCACCCGGCTGATGGCGAACATCTCAGCGCCGTCGGAGGCCCCGAAGATGTCGTAGACACCGGTGAACAGGGACAGCACGAGCAGGCCGAGGACCCCGAGGGTGCCCAGCAGCAGCGGCAGGTTGAAGAGGGTGCCCTTGCCCGTGCCGTCCCGTACCGGTGCAGTAGTGCTGGTTGCCGTCACCGTATCGCCGTCATCTCATCAGTGCCCGGGCCGTTCCGCAGCCGCTGGGCACAGTACCCGAGGGCGGCGGGTGGGCGCCTGACGCCCGGACCCGCCACCCTCGGCTGCCTGGTGTGCTGGATCAGTTGGCACTCTCGAATGCGTCAGCCAGCGTGTTGAAGAACTCCGTGTAGGTCTGGATGCCCTCGTTGGTGTAGGTGTCGGCCGGCATGAAGACGATGTGGTCCTCCTGCACCGCCGTGACGTTCTGCAGCGCCTCGGAGTTCTCGATGACGTTGGCTGCCGGGGTGTAGGCCGGGTCGTCGGCGGAGATGGCGGCGTCGCGGTCCATCACCAGGATCCAGTCGGGGTTGGACTCGGCGATGGCTTCCACCGAGATGTCATCGCCCTGGTGGTCGGTGCTGCCCTCCACCTCCAGCGCCGGGGTGAGGTCGAACAGGTCGAAGGCCGGCCCGAGGGTCCGTCCCACACCGGGGGCGACATAGCCGATCTCGCCACCGGAGGTGATGACGGCCATCACCGTGTCACCCTCCTGGTAGGCCGCGTTGACCCGCTCGATAGCCGCATCGAAGTCCGCGTTGATCTGCTCGGCCTCGGCCTGCTTGCCGAAGATCTCGCCCAACACGGTCGTCTGGCGCTTCAGTTCATCAGCGAACGGCTCGCCCTCACGCGGGTCCAGGTTGAGCACCAGGGCGTCCGGGGCCAGCTTGGCGAAGTCCTCGGCATACTGCGTGAACCG
>CAYVEH010000094.1:0-1311 GCA_964450585.1 uncultured Ornithinimicrobium sp. | reverse complement strand
CGTGGCCGAGGTCAGAACCAGCCCCGCTGCTGGCTACTGAGGTCTACCTAACGAAGGGCAGCCTAACAGAGAATTTGGGAATGGTTGAGTGCCCTAATTGTTGCCCTTTTCACACTGCCAGCGGTCGCGCGCGGGTCTACTGTCGGGATATGGACCAGGAGCAGTTGTGAGCAGCACCAGCGGCCCCGCCCCCGGCGTGGTGGTCATCGGAGCCGGCCTCGCCGGAGCCCACGTGGTGACCGCCCTGCGGGAGCAGGGGTATGCCGAACCAGTCACCTTGGTGGGGGCCGAGGAGGATCCGCCCTATGAGCGGCCGCCGCTGAGCAAGGACTACCTACAGGGTTCCTCGGACATCGAGGATGCGTACGTGCACCCTGCCGACTGGTACCCCACCCACCAGGTCACCACCAGGTTCGGCACGGCCGCGGTGAGTCTGGACCGGCAGGCCCGCGAGGTGGAACTCGTTGACGGGCAGCGCCTTGGCTACCAGACCGTGGTGCTGGCCACCGGCGCGAGCCCGCGTCAGCTCTCCCTGCCCGGGGCGGACCTGGGCGGCGTGCTGACCCTGCGGCGTATCGCCGACAGCAATGCGATCAAGCAGGCCCTGACCAGCAAGGCGCGGATAGTCATCATCGGCGGCGGCTGGATCGGGCTCGAGGTGGCAGCCGCCGCCCGCGGCACCGACTGTGCCGTGACCGTGGTGGAGAAGGCTGACCTGCCGTTGCTGGGCGTCCTGGGCCCGGAGTTGGCCGGCTACTTCGCCCAGCTGCACCGCGATCACGGCGTGGACCTGCGGACCGGGGCCTCGGTCAGCCAGATCCTCGGCGAGGACGGGCAGGTCACCGGCGTCGTCGTCGACGGCGAGAGGGTGCCTGCCGACGTGGTCCTGGTGGGCATCGGTGCGGTGCCGAACACTGACCTGGCCCGCGCGGCGGGCCTGACCGTCGACTCCGGGGTGGTGGTCGATGAGCACCTGCGCTCGGTGGACGATCCCGACGTCCTGGCGGTCGGCGACGCCGCCGAGGCACGGCATACCAGCCTGGGGCCGTTGCGTGTTGAGCACTGGGACAACGCCATCCGGCAGGGGCAACTGGCCGCGGCGACCATCATGGGTGCCGACCGTGTCTATGACTGGGCGCCCTACTTCTTCACCGACCAGTACGACCTGGGCATGGAGTATGTCGGGCACGGACAGGCGGCCGATGAGGTGGTGATCCGCGGGGATCTGGACTCCGGGGAGTTCATCGCCTTCTGGTGTCGCGATGGCGCGGTCAGCGCCGCGATGAATGTCAACATCTGGGACGTCAACGA
>CAYVEH010000093.1:0-10036 GCA_964450585.1 uncultured Ornithinimicrobium sp. | reverse complement strand
CCGGCGCGCTCGGTGGGGTCGGATCCTCACCATCCGGCGCGCTCGGTGGGGCCGAATCTCGCAACGCCGCGCGCTCGGTCGGGGGCGGGGCGAGCAGGTCTCGGGTGACCTCGGCCGCGGAGGCGGGCTGCTCGGCATACGGCCGCGGACGGGACCGGGCCCGCGCCCGCCCCGGTGTCTCGGCGGCAATCTGCTCCTGCAGGGTCAGGATGCCGTGCAGCAGCGCCTCCGGCCGTGGCGGGCACCCGGGCACGTAGACGTCCACCGGGATGATCTGGTCCACACCCTTGGTCACCGAGTAGGAGTCCCAGTAGGGGCCGCCGGAGTTGGAGCAGGCACCATAGGAGATCACGTACTTGGGCTCCGGCATCTGTTCATACAACCGGCACACCGCGGGGGCCATCTTGTCGGTCACCGTGCCGGAGACCACCATCAGGTCCGACTGGCGCGGCCCGGGGGCGAACGGGATGACTCCCAGGCGGATGAAGTCGTGGCGGGCCATCGAGGCTGAGATGAACTCGATGGCACAACAGGCCAACCCGAAGTTGAACACCCACAGGCTGTACCGGCGCCCCCAGTTGAGCACCACTCGCACCGCCGAGGGTGCTGCCTCGGCGGCCCGTCCCACCCGTGGCGTCGGCAGATCGACCGTCATCAGACCCACCTCAGCAGCCCGCGGCGCCACACGTGCCCCAGCCCGATGAGGATCACCCCGACGAAGATGCCCATCTCGGCCAGCGAGGCGGCACCGATCTCGCTGCGCAACACCAACGCCCACGGGAACAGGTAGACCACATCCACGGCGAACACCACATACAGCAGGGCATAGACAAAGTAGCGGACGCCGCCCTGCTGCCACCCCGAGCCGACCGGGTCCACCCCGGACTCATACGTGGTCAGCTTGCGGGGCTGCGGATCGTGCGGGGCCACCACCCGACGGGCACCGGCGGCAGCCGTGACCAGGAGGATCCCGGTCACGGTCACGGCGAGCACCACGAGGTAGTCGGTCATCAGGTGGAGCCTAACGCCCAAGAGGGCGGGCAGGAGGGAGCCTGACCGGACCCGAGGCGGCCCGGGAACCGGTGGGGTGGGAGCGGATCGGGTCGCGGAGCACTCCAGGGGGTGCGGAGCCGCTGGTGAGCAGGCGGGTCAAATCTCGGTATGCCGTGGCCCGGCATGCGTGGCCCCGCGTGCTGGAGGGGCTAGAGTAACCCCGGCCGAGCAGGCACCAGAGAGCAGCCAAACGGGAAGGTTCGAGGGATTGCGGATCCTCCTCCTGACCCACTACTACGACCCGGAGACCGGACCACCGCAGCTACGGTGGTCCAGCCTGGTCCGTGAGTTCGTGCGCGCAGGTCACCAGGTGGACGTGGTCGCTCCCCCACCGCACTACCCGCTGGGACGGCTGCTGGACACCTACGAGGGCGCCGGAGCCGGCAGCACCGAGGAGGGCCGGCACGGGGAGACGGTGCACCGGGTTCGCTTCCGGCCCACCTCCGGCAGTGTCGGCTCGATCATGTGGGACCAGTTGACCTCGGCGGTCTCCTCGGTGGTGACCGTGCTGCGTCGCCGCGGCCTGGCCCCGGACGTCATCGTGGCCACCGCCCCGGCGTTGCCGACGCTGGCGGCGGGCTGGGTGCTGGCACGGCTGCTGCGCCGCCCGCTGCTGATCGAGGTGCGCGACGCCTGGCCGGACCTGCTGGCAGTGGTGGACCGTTGGGAGGGCGGGGAGCGGCGCCGCCACCCGCACATCAAGTACCTGCTGGCCAAGGTGGCGGGCCGGGTCATCACCGTGCTGCAACGCTCCGCCGACTATGTCGTCACCACCACCTCCACGTTCGCCGAGGCCCTCCAGGGACGGGGCGTGGTCAATGTCGACGTGGTGCGCAACACCGCGCACCCGTTGCCGAACTACACCGACCACCGGCCGCGCCAGCCCGACGGTCAACTGCGCATCGTCTACGTCGGCACCGTGGGTCGGGCCCAAGGGCTGGAGACCGCGGTGCGGGCCCTGCGGATCGTGCAGGACTCCGGGGTCGACGTGGCGATGCGGGTGATCGGCACCGGCGCCGGCAAGACCCGGGTGCAGCAGGCCGCCGAGGCCCTCGGGGTGCCGGTCACGGTGCGCGGGGCGCAGTCCAGGGACCAGATCCACCTGCACTACCGGTGGGCGGACACCTTCCTCATCATGCTGCGGGAGTGGCCCGCGCTGAGTATGACCGTGCCCTCCAAGCTGTACGAGGCCCTCGAGCTGGGCATGCACGTCTCCGCCTCCGTCGACGGGGAGGCGGCCCGCATCGTCCGAGCGACCGGCGCCGGCTTCGCCACCCCACCGGGAGATGCCGAGGCGCTGGCCGCCGAGTGGATTGCCCTGGCCAAACGACTGCCCGTGGCACCGGACCAGGAGCAGATGCGCACCTGGGTGCGGGAGTATGCCGAGGAGTCCCGTATCGCCACCAGTTACCTGGAGATCCTCCACGCCCTCGCGGCGGCAGACCGGTGATCCGGGCACTGCGGGACCGTCTCCAGCACGGCTGTGCCGTGGTCGTCGCCGCCGGCTCCCTGGCCCTGGACGACCCGGCATGGTTCCTGGTGCAGGCCGGACGCACCCTACCCGCGCCGGTCCGCACCCGACTGGGACAGTGGGCCACCCGCACCGGGCGGACCACCCCGGCGGCCTGGGGGCGCCTGCTGATGGACCAGCCCGGCGCCGCCCGGGACCTGCTGACCGGCGCCCGCCGCGGACGACTGGCGGACGCCCTGGCGCTGCACGCCGGGTTGCCCCCGTCCCCGCGGGCCCGCGCGCATGCCGCCCGGTGGGGGTGGTTGACCGGTGACCTGGAGGCCGCCGCTGCCAGCGCCCAGTTCGGTTCCCGGCGCCAGCAGGAGCGTGCGCTGGGCGACATCGCCGCCCTGGAGCCGGGGCCCCGCCCGCTGCCGTCGGCCCGGCGCACCTGGGCGGCGGACGGTGCCCCTCGGGTCCTGCACGTGCTGACCAACTCGCTGCCGTGGACGCGCTCGGGCTACACGATGCGCACCCACGACATCCTCAGCGCCCACCGGGGCGCGGGCCTGGGGGTCACGGCGATGACCCGACCCGGTTACCCGGCCACCATCGGTAAGTGGCGGGCCGGCCCGGCAGACACCCTGGACTCGGTCACGTATCACCGGTGCATGCCGCTGCCGATCCGGGCCGGGGAAGCAGGCCGGATCGACCAGTGGGCGAGCGAGCTGACCATGCTGGCGGCCCGGCACCGAAGCACCCATCTGCACTCCACGACGCACTACCCGACCGCGCTGGCCGCCCAGGCCGCCGCGGCCGCCCTGGACCTGCCGTGGGTGCACGAGGTGCGTGGTCAGTTGGAACGCACCTGGGCCTCCCGCCGGGCCCACGCCGGGGATGCCGACCCCTATGTCAGCAGCCGGTACACCGCGTGGCGGGCCCGGGAGGCCGAGATCGCCGCCGCCGCAGACCACGTGGTGACCCTCTCCGGGCCGATGCGCGCCGACCTCATCGCACGTGGCGTGCCGGCCGAGCGCATCACGATCGTGCCCAACGGGATCAGTGCGCAGGTTCTGGACCTGCCCGCGGACGCCGCTGCGGTGCGGGAGCAGGACGGCCTGCCCCGGGAGGGCACCTGGGTCGGCGCCGTCACCTCGGTGGTGCACTACGAGGGTCTGAACGTGCTGCTGGATGCGGTGGCACGGGCCCGGATGGACGGCGCCGATGTGCGGGCCGCGATCGTCGGGGACGGGTTGGCCTGGCCGGAGCTGGCCGCTCAGGTCCGGGCGCTGGGGCTGCAGGAGGTGGTGCACCTACCGGGACGGGTGCCGCGGGAGCAGGCACGGCGGTGGCTGGCGCGGCTCGATGTCGTCGCGGTGCCCCGACAGCAGCACGAGGTGACCCAGCTGGTGCCCCCGCTGAAGGTGATGGAGGCGCTCGGGGCGGGTCGCCCGGTCGTGGTCAGTGCCCTGCCGGCGCTGACCGAGATCGTGCAGGACGGGCACACTGGACTGGTGGTGCCGCCCGGCTCGACGGATGAGTTGGCCACGGCCCTGGTGCGGTTGTCCGCCGACGAGGTGCTACGACACAGGCTGGCCGGGGCCGGGCGCCAGGTGGCGACCAGGCACACTTGGCCGGAGTTGGTGCACCGTTACCAGCAGATCTACCAGGAGGTGAGCAGGGCGTGACCGATCGTGACGAGGCCAGCGCGGTGGCCGCGCGCGGTGTCCCGGCAGGTCCGTCGCCCACGTTGCGCCACGTGGGACGCCGCCCGTCCCTGGGGCCCTACATCGCCAGTTTGTGGCAGCGTCGGCACTTTATCTACGCCGACTCCCGGGCCCGGGCCTTCTCCGGCAACCGGGACTACATCCTGGGCAACCTGTGGCTGATCGGTAAGCCGATCCTGGACGGGCTGACGTACTACATCATCTTCGGGTTGATCCTGCAGGTCAGCCGCGGGATGGACAACTTCGTGGGGTTCCTGATCATCGGGATCTTCATGTTCACCTTCACCACCCGGTCGGCGAACTCCGCGGTCAGCGCGATGCTGGCCAGCCGCAATATGCTGCAGTCGTTCGCCTTTCCGCGGGCCTCGATCCCGCTGGCGGTGGTGACCCGCGAGGCGATCTCGATGCTGCCGGTGCTGGTCACCATGGTGCTGATGATCATCGTCCTGGCGCCCAGTGACTACCCGGTGCGGATCACCTGGACCTGGTTGTTCTTCCCGGCGATCTTCGCGCTACAGACCCTCTTCAACACCGGGGTGGTGCTCTACTGCGCCCGCCTCGGCTCCGCCCTGCCTGACCTGAAGTTCTTCATCGGGTTCGTGACCCGGATGTGGTTCTACGGTTCGGGCGTGATGTTCCCGATCACCCGGTTCGTCCAGGATGACTTCTGGATCGCCGTCCTGCAGTCCAACCCGATGTACATCGTGCTGGAGATGACCCGCGACATCCTGCTGCACGACACCGCACCGATGGCCCGCAGCTGGATGATCCTGGGCGCCTGGGCGGTGCTGACGCCGCTGATGGCCTTCCTCTATTTCTGGCAGGGGGAGGAGAGCTATGCCCAACAGCACTGAGGGCCACCCCACGGTCGTCGTGGACCACGTCACCCGTGTCTTCCGGGTCCCCAGCCTGGAGCGGGTCCGCGAACTGGGCCCGCTGCCGCGGCTGCTGGCCCGGTTCGGGTGGCGCCCGATGATCAAGCTGGAGGCGCTCAAGGGTGTCTCCTTCACCGCCCACTCCGGGGAGACCATCGGGGTGATCGGCGTCAACGGTTCTGGCAAGAGCACGCTGCTGCGGCTCATCGCCGGGCTGGATGTGCCCACCCGCGGGTCGGTCACCGCCTCCTCGCAACCGGTGCTGCTCGGGGTCAACGCCGCGCTGCAGCCCGAACTGTCCGGCCTGGCCAACGCACGCCTGGGGTTGTTGGCCATGGGGTTCACCCCGGACCACATCGAGGAGGTCGTCGAGCAGGTGATGACCCAGGCCAACCTGGGGGGAGCCATCCACCGACCGATGAAGACCTACTCCTCGGGGATGGGTTCCCGGCTGCGTTTTGCCATCGCCGCCGCCAGTGAGCCGGAGATCCTGCTCATCGACGAGGCGCTGGCCACCGGCGATGACACCTCCCGCAACCGGGCTGAGGAGCGCATGGCCGAGATCCGCGAGCAGGCGGGCACGGTCTTCCTGGTCACCCACTCGGGGCAGACTGTCGAGCAGACCTGTACCCGCGCCATCTGGCTCAACAATGGGGAGTTGGTGCAGGACGGTCCGGCGGAGGAGACGGCCCGGATGTACCGCTGGTGGGCCTGGAATGTGGCCCAGGGCAAGCACGAGGTGGCCGAGGGCATCCTGCGCAAGGAGATCGCCAAGGGGGCGGCGATGGCTGAGGCGGCCCGCGAGGACCGGCAGTAACCTGCACCTCCGTGGGCGCGAATGTCTCCCACCAGCATCATCTGCGTTATCCTGGTGCGGGGTCCGTACTCGGAATCATGAGAGACAGTTAACTGGTGACAACACGCAGAGTCCGTGGTGCCAGCCTGGGTTTGGTCATCATCGTGATGAACATCCTCCTGGTGGCAGCACTGGTCATCGCTACCTCCAGCCGTAGTGTCTCCGAGTTGTTCAACCCGGACGATGCCGCGCCGACGGTCACCGAGAGCCCCGACCTGGATCAGGTCCACGACACTGCGGACGCCACCCAGACCCCGGACTTCACGGTCGCCCCGCCGGAGACCCGCACCGACCGGGCGACCCCCACCGACCTCCTGGTCAACGAGTATGCCGAGGGGGCGGAGCTCACCGTGGTGGTCCTGGGCGACCAGACCGGCTCCGACCCGGCCGACTGGGTCCGGGCCTGGGCCGAGCTACTGGCTCAGGAACGGACCGTGAACTACCGCACGCCGACGGCGGAGGATCCCACGGAGTACGGCGACCCGGTCGTGCTGGGCGACGGCGAGTCCACGATCAACATCTACAACGCCAGCCTGGTGGGCGGCACCCCGGAGTATGCCGCTGAGCGGGTGGAGCTGTATCTGCCGGACTCCACCGACCTGGTGCTGTTCAACTTTGGACGCTCGAATACCTCCGAGAACCTGGCCGACCAACTCGATGAGCTCTGGAGCGCCCTGACGGACGAGAGTGACGCCGAGGTGCGCGCCGTGGTGCAGCCACCGCGACAGGACGGTCAGGAGCAACTGACCGAGATCACCCGCGAGTGGGCCGAGGACGCCGAGGCGCCGGTGATCGATGTTGCTGAGATCTTCGCGGACGAGGACCTGATCATCTCGACCGTCTCCACCCGCGACCCGCTGTCGGTCAACCTGGCTGGCGCTGCCCGCTGGGCCCAGATCGTGCAGTGGGCGGTGTTCCACGACGAGATCGAGGTCGTCGCGCCGCCAGAGCCGCCGGAGATCCTTGACCCGACGCTGCCGACCGCCACCCAGCCGATCGAAGAGCCGACGGAGGAGCCGACCGAAGAGGAGCCGACCTACACGCCGCCGCCCTATACGCCGCCGCCGTACACGCCGCCGCCGCCGGACCCGGAGCCGACGCCCCCGCCGCCGGAGCCCACCCCGACAGACCCCGAGCCGACGACCCCTCCGGAGCCGACACCGACCGACCCGGAGCCGTCCGAGCCGGAGCCCACGGAGCCGGAGCCGACACCCACACCCATACCGACCCCGCCCCCGACCACCACGCCACCGCCCTCGGAGACTCCGACCTTCCCGTGGGATGGCGATGCAGCAGGGACCGCGCCGTTCTGGCGGGCACTGGTGCGGCCGGCGGGCTGAGAGCGGCCGGAGCCCGGTCAGTCCCGCACCAGCAGCGCCAGACCCGCCTGGGTGAGGTCGCTGTAGCCCTGCGGCAGGATCGGCCCGTCGTGGGAGACCTGCACCACAAGCACTTCCCCGGTGCCGGCTGCGTCGGCCCGCGCATCCTCCGCGCGGGTCTCGAGGTAGAAGCTGTAGGCCAGCACCCCGGGGGCCGAGCCACCTTTGAACCCCTGGTAGCTCGCCTCCCCCGGGGCCGGCAGGCCCGGGTTGGCGCTCAGGATCTGCCGCACCGGAGCACCCGCAGGGGTACCGGCTTGCTGGGCCAAGATGGCGTGCGCGGTGCAGATCTCCTGCCCGGTGAGGAACCAGCCCACACCCTGCTGCCACACCGGCTCGGTCACCGCGAACGGGTTGCTGCGCAACTCCGCCAGGTCATGCGGCAGGGTGGCGAGCAGGGCGGTGCGGGCCGCTGGGTCGGCCGACGCCCACTGCTCCCGCACCGTGGGAGCATTCCACCCCAGCTCGAAGAACTCCCGTGTGGTCAGTAACGGCGTGAGCCGCTCGGGCTGGTCACTGATCCGCGCCACGACGTCCGTGAGCCGCTGCTCGCCGACAGCATCCATCAGCAGGTCGGTGGCGGTGTTGTCGCTGATGGAGATCATCAGCGTGGCGGCCTCCTGCACCGAGACCCGTGACCCGTCCGGGCGGTCCTGTAGCTGCCCGCTGGGTAGGCTCTTGAGACCTGGGGTGATGGTCAGCTCCTGGTCCCAGGACAGTTCGTCCGCCTCGATGGCCTCGACGACCGCTGCAAGCACGATGAGCTTGAAGATCGAGCCGGACGGGGCGGCCACGGGCTCTGCCGCCGTGGCGTGCTCGGTCCGGCAGGTCCCCTCGCTGACCTGGCCGACATACAGGCGAGTGGTCCCGCCCAGGGCCGCGAACTCCTGGGCCAAGGCGTGCCAGGAGGCCACCTGCGGCAGGTCCTCCGGCGGACCTGGCTGCAGCAGCAGCCCAGCGATCCTGCCCTGATCGTCCACGCTCAACACGACCCGCAACGCCTGCTCTCCGGTGAGCGACAGCCGGGTGCTGAACGTGCCCTGCGGCCCCTCCTCCACCGGCCCCACGGCCGTCAGGTGCAGTCGCGACTCCTCCCGGACACCAGCCAGGATCGGAGCGATCTGGTCGGCCGGCACCTGCTCCAGGAACTCCGCCGCGAACCGCTCGCGCACCTCCGGTGCGCTCGGGCCGGTGGCACCGGGGGCGAGATGATCCAGCACCCAGCTCGCCTGCTCCCGCAACGGCCCGTCGAGTCCCTGCAGATCCTCCGCGCGGTAGATCGGGCCAGCGGCGCTCGCCTCGGTGTCCACCCCGGCAGTGCTGGCAGCCCCGTCCTGGGGCGGGGCGGTCCCGGTAGCCTGTTCCGGGTCGGTTGCGCTGGCCGCCTCACCCTCCTTCCGGGGGTGCGTCCCGGTGGCGCCGAGCTCCCCCTGATCGGCACTGCACCCACCGATCACCAGCAAGAACGCCGCCAGGGCGGCGATGGGTGTTCCCCTCATCACACAACTGTAGGCGGAAGGCGTTCCCGCACGGCCCCCGGCCTACCATGGGAGGGACATCCCCGAACGACATGAGATCTGGTGACCCTCCCGGCATGAGTAGCAAGCCCCTGCAACGGTTGGACCGAGTGGTGATCCGCTTCGCCGGAGACTCGGGTGATGGGATGCAACTCACCGGTGACCGCTTCACGTCCGAGACGGCGGCCCTGGGCAATGATCTGTCGACCCTGCCGAACTTCCCGGCTGAGATCCGCGCTCCGGCAGGGACGCTGCCTGGGGTGTCCAGTTTCCAGCTGCACTTCGCCGACCATGATGTGCTCACCCCCGGGGACGAGCCGGACGTGCTGGTCGCGATGAATCCGGCGGCGCTGAAGGCCAACCTCGCCGACCTGCCGCGCGGCAACACGATCATCGTCAACACCGATGAGTTCTCCAAGCGCAATCTGAGCAAGGTCGGGTATGACCTCAGCCCGCTGACGGACGGCAGCCTGGAGTCCTGGCACGTGCACGAGCTGCCGCTGACCTCCATCACCGTGGAGGCACTGGCCGAGTTCGGGCTGACCCGCAAGGAGAAGGAGCGGGCCAAGAACATGCTCGCCCTGGGGCTGTTGTCCTGGATGTACTCCCGCCCGTTGGAGGGCACCGAGGCGTTTCTGCGGGCCAAGTTCGCCAAGGCGCCAGAGATCCTGGAGGCCAACCTCACCGCGCTTCGGGCCGGTTACCACTACGGGGAGACGACGGAGGACTTCGCGGTCCGCTTCGAGGTGGCGCCGGCGACGATGCCGCCCGGCACGTACCGCACCATCACCGGCAACGCCGCGATGGCGCTGGGCCTGGTCTCCGCAGCCCACCGCAGCGGGCTCCCGCTGGTGCTGGGCAGCTACCCGATCACCCCGGCCTCGGACATCCTGCACACCCTGTCGGGGATGAAACGCTACGGGGTCACGACGCTGCAGGCCGAGGACGAGATCGCCGCTGTCGGGATGGCGCTGGGAGCCAGTTTCGGTGGCGCCCTGGGCGTCACCTCCACCTCCGGTCCGGGGTTGGCATTGAAGGCCGAGACCGTCGGGCTCGCCGTGGCCACCGAGCTGCCGCTCATCATCCTGGACATCCAGCGCGGCGGCCCGAGCACCGGGCTACCGACCAAGACCGAGCAGTCCGACCTGCTGCAGGCCATCCACGGCCGCAACGGGGAGT
>CAYVEH010000092.1:0-10065 GCA_964450585.1 uncultured Ornithinimicrobium sp. | reverse complement strand
AGGTGCGGCGCCTGTTGTCCGAGGACCCCGGCGGGCAGGTGGTCCTGGCGCTGACGCCGGCGACCTACGCCCTCACCCTGCCGGGCGGCCGCCGGCTGACCGGCGACTGCCTGGACCTGGACTTCCCGGACTACCGCCAGCTGTTGGCGACCCCGCAGCGGGCCGGGGCTGCTGCTCGGCTGCCGGTCGCCGACATCCTGGCAGCGTTGGCCACCCAACGTGAGGAGGGCGCTGATGACCCGGTGTGGCTGCACCCTGATGGGGTGGGTGCCCGCAGCGACGGGGCGGGCTCGGGCAGCGGCGGGGTGCTGGTCGACCGGACGTTCCTGTGGGAGGCCGCCCAGGCCCTGGGCGACGGGCACGCCGTGCTGCCGTTGGAGGACCCCGGGGGTCCGCTGACCTTCCACGGCCCCGATGACGTGCTGCGGGGGCTGCTGATGCCGGTGCGCCCGGAGCCTGGGCGATGAGCGTGCTGCTGCACCTGTGCCGCACCTGCCGACACCGGGAGACCTCTCACCAGGGCGGGGACCGCGGTTACTCCGCCTGCCCGTGCTGCCGCGGGGCGGGCGACATCGACCCCGAGCCGCAGCTGGTGACGACCCGGTCGTTGCCCACCTGGCGGATCGAGCCGCTCTACCGGCCGGGCACCCAGTGGAACGCCGGCACCACCCACCGGTTGGAGTTGTGCGCCTGCGTTCGCTGCTTCGCGCGTTTCACGGAACTGACGGCCGGCGAGCCCGCTTCGGAGGCGGCTCCTGGCTGAGGACCGGGCGCTGCCTACCCCGGGTTCGCCAGGGTGCTCAACCGCGCACCAGGTCCCGGGTATGGAAGGAGTGGTGGGTCGCATAGCCCAGTGCACGGTAGAGGCCCAGCGCCGGCGTGTTGGCGCTGAAGACTCCCAGGGTGCTGCACCCGGACCGCTGCTGGGCCCGTCGGGTGAGTTCGATGGTCAGTGCCCGCCCTAGGCCCCTGCCGCGCTGCCCCCGGTCCACCACGATCCCGGACAGGTGCGGCATCCCGGTGGCCAGCAGGTGGATGCCCCCGATGGCCACCAGCGCCCCGGCGGCGTCGCGCAGCCCGAGCCACAGCACGCTGAACCCCCACCCGGGGAAGCCCTCGAACTGGGCGTTGTGCTGCTGCCCGAACTGGCTCAGCTCGGCTGCGTCGGCGGTGTCATCCAGCTCCACCAGACGCAACCGGCCGGGCAGGGCCGCGGCGGGCAACGGGGTGCGGGTGGACAGGAAGTCCCACTGGCCGGAGCCCTCGATGTGCAGCCCGGGTGGCACGGTGAGGTCGCGGCCGGCGCGGGTGGAGAACCACTCCAGCGGGATGTCCGGGGCATGGCTGAGCAGCTCGGCCAGGGCCTGCGACTCGGCCTGTGGCGGGGCGCCGGGGGCCATGATCGCCGCACCGCCCCAGTGGCCGGAGGGGCGCCACGGGTGGATGGCCGCCCAACCGTGCTCCCCCACGACGGCCACGGCCTCATCGGGCACGGCCAGCTCCACGTAGGGGTCGGCGCCACTGGCCGCCAGCACCCGGGCGTGGTCCGCGAGCCGCCACCTCATCGCCGGTGGCCGCCGGGGGCCTCGGGCGGTGAGGTCACGGGGCGGCGCACGGTGCGGCGGCGACCTGCGGCGTCGGCGGCTTGCCGATCGTGGGGATGCCCAGGCTGACCGCCGGGCGCCGGGAGCCCGGAGTGTCCTGCAGCGCCTCCCAGGCATCGCCACCGCGGGTGCGGCGCACGGCATACGCCCCGCCCTGGACCCCGGAGTCGGCGACCAGGTGGTGCGGGGCACCGTAGGTGACCTGCACGGTCACCATGTCACCAGGACGCGGGGTCGGGGCGCCCTCGGGCACGCTGAAGTGCACGAGCCGGTTGTCCCGGGCCCGGCCGGACATGCGCTGGGTGGCTGCGTCCTTGCGTCCCTCCGCCGGGGCGACCAGCACCTCGACCTCCTGCCCCTCCAGCATGCGGTTCTCCGCCCAGGAGACCTCCTCCTGCACCGCGATGAGCCGGTCGAACCGGTCCTGGACGACCTCCTTGGGCACCTGCCCGTCCATCTCGGCGGCGGGGGTGCCGGGCCGGATCGAGTACTGGAAGGTGAAGGCCGAGGAGAACCGGGAGGCCCGGACCACCTCGAGGGTGTCCTGGAAGTCCTGCTCGGTCTCACCGGGGAAGCCGATGATCAGGTCGGTGGTGATCGCCGCCTCCGGGATCTGGGCGCGGACCTTGTCCAGGATGCCCAAGAACTTGGCGCTGCGGTAGGACCGGCGCATCGCCTTCAGCACCGCGTTGGAGCCGGACTGCAGCGGCATGTGCAGGCTGGGCATCACATTCGGTGTCTCGGCCATCGCGGTGATCACGTCATCGGTGAACGCGGCCGGGTGCGGGCTGGTGAACCGCACCCGCTCCAACCCCTCGATCTCCCCGCAGGCCCGCAGCAACTTGCCGAAGGCCAGGCGGTCGCCGAACTCCACCCCGTAGGTGTTGACGTTCTGCCCCAGCAGGGTGATCTCCACGACGCCCTGGTCCACCAGGGCCTTGATCTCGGCCAGGATCTCCCCGGGTCGGCGGTCCTTCTCCTTGCCGCGCAGGCTGGGCACGATGCAGAAGGTGCAGGTGTTGTTGCAGCCGACCGAGATCGACACCCAGGCCGAGTATGCCGAGTCCCGCCGGGTGGGCAGGGTGGAGGGGAAGGTCTCCAGCGACTCCAGGATCTCCACCTCGGCGGCCTTGTTGTGCCGAGCCCGGTCCAACAGCGCCGGCAGCGAGCCGATGTTGTGGGTGCCGAAGACCACGTCCACCCACGGGGCCTTCTCCACGATGGTGCTGCGGTCCTTCTGGGCCAGGCAGCCGCCCACCGCGATCTGCATGTCCGGGTTCTGCTGCTTGGCCGGGCGGAGCTGCCCCAGGTTGCCGTAGAGCTTGTTGGCGGCGTTCTCCCGCACCGCGCAGGTGTTGAAGACGACCACGTCGGCGGTCTCCGGGCGTTGCTCCTCCGGCAGGCTGGCCAGCTCGACATAACCGGCGGTCTCCAGCAGCCCGGAGAGGCGCTCGGAGTCGTGCACGTTCATCTGGCACCCGTGGGTGCGCACGTCGTAGGTCTTCACTGCAGTGTCCATCGCACCCCACAGGGTAACCGGACATCACCATGCTCGATCGTCTGCTCGCTGCGCCACCGGCGCCCGCTGGCGGATCGGTGGAGGCCGGGCTGCCGCTGGCGTCGGTCAGGATTGGGGGCCGTTGCGCCGCCGGTGCACGGTGCGCACGTCGTCGATCACCGGCAGCAGCCCCGCAGCCAACAGCAGGAAGGCGCAGGGGATCACCGCCCGGTAGCCGATCCAGGAGTACCCCAGCGCCCCCAGCACCCCACCGGCGGCGAACAACGCCACCATGGTCGCCAGCAGCGCCAGCGTGCTGGGGTCGTGCTGCACCGGTGGCGTACCCGGTCGTCGGTTGCGATAGGCGGCCTTGCCCAGCTCGATCCCGATATCGGTCACCATGCCGGTGACGTGCGTGGTGCGGATCCGGGCCCCGGACACCTTGGTGATGAGCGCGTTCTGCAACCCCATCACGTACCCGAGCACGGCGATGATCAACAGCTCGGCACCCACGGCGTCCAGGCTGTCGGCCAACAGTCCGAACAGCAGGATCAACAACGCCTCCAGCACGAGCACCAGGGCGAACCGCCCCGCCGTGTCTCGGCGCCGCATCCAGTTGAACAGCACCGCGGTGCTGGCCGCCCCCGCCAGGAAGGAGAGCAGCGCGGCCCCCGGCGGCAGCAGCAACCGCCACTCCCCGGCCGCGGCATGGTCGGAGAGCATCGCGGTCATCCCGGTCATGTGCGAGGTGTAGATCGCCACCGCGACGAACCCGACGGCATTGACCGCGCCCGCCACGAGGGTCATCACGTAGGCCAGGTGCCGGTTCCCGCGCTCGCTGCGTCGGGCGCCGGCCAGTTGGCGGCCGTAGGCACCGACCCTGGCGCGGTGCTGCACCAACGGACGGCGCGGCGACCTGGGCCCCGCAGCGGTCACGGTCCGACCCTCATCACGGGCCGGGGGGTGGCCTCCTGCAGCTCGTTCACCGCTGTGCGCTGGCGAGGAACACCGAGTACTCCTGCCCCTCCTTGGTGATGCTGGTGCAGTCGGCGATGGACACCGCGGTGAATCCGGCGGTCTGCAGCGCCTCGGCCAGCTCTGACCGGTCGAACCCGTGGTGGCCGTCGAAATCGGCCTGATGAAAAGACCCGTCCTCCCGGTCCAGGTCGGCGATGCCGAGGTGGCCGCCGGGGGCCAGCAACGCCGCGAAGCCGTCTAGCACCTTGGGCAGGTCGTGCACGTGGTGCAGCACCATCGAGGTGAGGACCAGGTCGAACTCCTCCCGCGGTGGTGCCTCCTGCTCCAGGTCCAGACTCCAGATCGTGGCCTGCGGCAGCACCCCCGCGGCGATCTTCTGCTGAATCACCTGGCGCATCCCACCGGAGTTGTCGGCCAGCACCATCGGGCCGACATGCAGGCGTAGCGCCTGGCTGACCAGCCCGGTCCCGGCGCCGTACTCCAGCAGCCGTGTGGTGGGCCCGACGGGGACACGGGCCAGCACTGCGGCGGCGACCTGCTCAGCGCGATGCACCTTCTCCGGGTCGTTGTCCCAGTCTGCCGCCTTGCGGTCAAAGTCTGCAGTGCCCATGAGGCACAGGGTGCCATGCCGGTCCCTGAGCAGGCGGAGGTCCCGTGACCGCGGGTCGGGTCGGCCGTGGCGTTCGCCGGTGGTGATCGGGTCGGGGCCCGTGGCGGCCGGTGGTGCCCGGGGTGCGTTCACCGGGCACCACCGTGGCAGAGGACTACGCTCGAGAGACGAGCCGGCACCGATGAGCAAAGGAGCATGGCATGAGCGAGCAGGACGGGCAAGAACACCTGGACGGCCGCGAGAACCTGGATGGGGAGTACGGCACATACAGCCTGGACGACGAGGACCAGTTGCAGCCGGAGGACACCCTGGTGGGCAGCGAGGACCCGTTGGACCGCGGGTACGAGACGCCGGAGCGCCTGCAGGGCAGTCGCTCCTGGGGCCTGACCCCCGCCGAGCAGCGCAGTGACGAGACGATCAACCAGCGCATCGGGCAGGAAGTGCCTGACCCGCAGACCGCCTACGGCGCCCCGGACAACGAGAGCGGCCTGGATGAGGACCCCCGTGACCGGGTGGGCGGCGATGACCCAGACTCGATCCCCGCGGATGAGGACTGGGTCGGGGAGTCCAGTGAGCCGGTGGACCGTCTGGTCGCCCCCGATGAAGGGATGGGACCCGACACCGAGAAGGACCTGGTGGCCGGGGAGGTCCCGGACCCGGGCCGCGACTCCCCCGAGGGCTCGGCGATGCACTACGTGCGTGAGGACGAGGTCGCTGAGGAGGACCTGGAGGACTGATCCCGCCGGGCCCCTGGCCCGGATCAGTCGCGCTGATGCTCCGGCAGTGCGTCCAGGGCCTCCCGAATGACGCGGAAGGCCACGTTGCTGTCGTACCCCTTCCGCGCCAGGTACCCCGCCAGGCGCCGGGTCTGCACCTGCCGGTCCAGGCCCTGCAGCGTGCGTAACCGCTTCTCGACCAGCTCCCGAGCCCGGTCCTCCTCGGCCTCGGGCTCGATATCAGCCACCGCGTCGCTGATGAGCTCCTCGGACACGCCCTTGCGCCGCAGCTCCTGGGTCAGCCCGCGGACCGCCAGGCCCTTGGTCTGCTGGCGGCTGCGGACCACGGTGCGGGCGTAGGCCGCGTCATCGACCAGGCCCACCTCCTCCAGCCGGTCGAGCACCACGCGAGACACCTCGTCGGCACAGCCCTTCTGGCGCAGTTTGTCCTCGAGTTGCTGGCGGCTGCGGGGTGCCATGGTGAGTTGCCGCAGCGCGATCTGCCGGGCGATGTCGTGCTGGTCCGGCTCACGGTCCTGCCGCACCGCCTCCGGGACGTCGGGATCGGGGCCAGCGTCCTGGTCCTGCGTCGTACCGGAGCCTCCGCCCGCCGCCGGCCGGGTTTGCTGGCCCGCCACGCTGCCGTGGGCGGCCTCGGCGGCCTGCAGGGCGCGGCGGGCCCGAGCCAACCTGTCGGTCGGCTCGGGCCCGGAGATGCTGTGGTCCGTCATGCTCAGAAGTTGACCGAGACCTCACCGGTCCGCGGGTCGACGCCCTCCGGGACACCGTTGGTCTGCCCGGCGGCGACCGCCTGCAGCTCGGCGTCCAGGCCCTCGCCCTCCGGTCGCGGCCCGACCCCCAGCTTGGCCTTCACCTTGCGCTCGATCTCGTCGGCCAGGTCCGGGTTGTCCTTGAGGAACTGTCGGGCGTTCTCCTTGCCCTGCCCGAGCTGGTCACCCTCGTAGGTGTACCAGGCCCCGGACTTGCGCACGAAGCCGTGCTCCACGCCCATGTCGATCAGGCCGCCCTCGCGGGAGATCCCCTGCCCGTAGAGGATGTCGAACAGGGCCTCCTTGAACGGTGGGGACACCTTGTTCTTGACGACCTTCACCTTGGTGCGGTTGCCGACCGAGTCGGTGCCGTCCTTGAGCGTCTCGATGCGCCGGACATCCAACCGGACCGAGGCGTAGAACTTCAGCGCCTTGCCGCCGGTGGTCGTCTCCGGAGAGCCGAACATCACCCCGATCTTCTCGCGCAACTGGTTGATGAAGATCGCAGTGGTGCCGGTCTGGCTCATCGCACCGGTGATCTTGCGCAGGGCCTGAGACATCAGGCGGGCCTGCAACCCGACGTGGCTGTCCCCCATCTCGCCCTCGATCTCAGCGCGCGGCACCAGCGCGGCCACGGAGTCGATGACGATGATGTCCAGCGCTCCGGAGCGGATCAGCATGTCCGCGATCTCCAGCGCCTGCTCACCGGTGTCGGGTTGGCTGACCAGCAGCGCATCGGTGTCGACACCGAGCGCCTTGGCGTACTCGGGGTCCAGGGCGTGCTCAGCATCGATGAAGGCGGCGATGCCGCCGGCCTTCTGGGCGCTGGCCACCGCGTGCAGCGCCACGGTCGTCTTACCGCTCGACTCCGGGCCGTAGACCTCAACCACACGACCGCGCGGGAACCCACCGACGCCCAACGCCACATCGAGGGAGATAGAGCCGGTCGGGATGACGGCGACCGGCGGCCGCGTGTCATCCCCCAGGCGCATCACGGCGCCCTTGCCGTACTGCCTCTCCACCTGGGCCAGGACCGCGTCAACGGCCTTGGTCTTGTCCCCCTTGACCTGCTGAATCGACGTCGGCCTGCTGCTCGCTCGTGCCATAACCTGCTCCTTCGCACTCGTGGGTGGGCGCGCCTACCGGCGACCGACCGCGGCTGCCCGACCCCACTGGGTCACGTGCTCATCCGTGTCGTGTCAGACGCTAGATGCCCCCGCCGACACTCCCCCGGCCCCGGACCAATCCTGTGGACGGAGGGGGTGTCCCGCGGGCACCTGTGGACCAGCGTAGTCGAAAGTGTGTGCGAGTAACGCCGACACGCCTGGGGCGACCAGACCGGCTCAGGCCGCCGCGACGGTCTCCAGCAGGTAGTCCTTGTCGACGGTGCTCCAGTCCAGGGTGATCACGCCTTCGGTGGCCGCCGCCCGGCAGAACTGCAGGAAGGAGCGGTACCCGAGCTTCTTCTCCGAGAAGCCGGGCACCTTGCGGCGCAGCTGGTCCTTCAGCCCGGACAGCGGCACGCTCTCCTGCTCGGTCGACAGCTCATCGACGACGGTACGCAGCAGCTCGAAGGCCTCCTCCTTGTCGCCGCTCTCCGGCAGCAGGATCTCCGGGTCACCCTTGGCCGGCCCCTCGGACAGCTCGATGACATTGCGGTCGGCCAGGTGGCGCAACAACTCGCCAAAGGCCCGGAAGCCGTAGTCCGCCTCGCTGAACGTGGGGTCCTTGCGCACCAGCGTGCGCTTCAGGACCGAGGCAGTCACCTCACCGGCCTGGCTGGACTGCAGGCCGCTGAGTGTCTGGGCCACCAGGACCGCCAGATCCGGTTGCCCGGAGGACCCGGCCTCGGAGTCCTCCTCGCCCTCGTGGGTGCTCTCCTGCTGCTCGGGGCTCTCCGCCCCGGTCACCGGTGACTCCGCGGCGGTCTTGCCCCCTCGCCGGCCGCGCCCGGACTTCTTCTCCCCCGCCGCGCCGGAGCCGTGCTGCTTCGGGACCGGCAGCGGCTCTACCCCCTCGAGGTTGTCGTAGTAGAGGAACTCATCGCAGGCCGGCGGCAGCATCTTGGAGGTGGAGTCGCGCACCCCGAAGCCGATGACCCGCTTGTCCAGCTCGCGCAGCTTGAGCACCAACGGGGTGAAGTCGCTGTCACCGGTGCAGATCACGAACGTGGAGATGTAGTCCCGGGCAAAGGCCATCTCGATCGCGTCCACCGCCATCTTGATGTCGGCGGCGTTCTTGCGGGAGGCACCCATCCGCTGGGTCATCTCGATCAACTCGACCTGGGCCCGGGTGAGCATCCGTCGGTCCTCATCGAAGTAGGACCAGTCGGCATACGCGCGGCGCAGCACCACCCGACCGCGCTCGGCGAGCGCATCGGTGATCGGCCGCAACTCAAAGTGCCCTCCCAGGTGGTCTCGGGCCCCGAGGGCGAGGTTCTCGTAGTCCAGGAACAGGGCGATGCGTTCTTCAGTGGCCACCCCACCAACCTAGGGCCTGTCCGCGTCGGGCGCCCGGTCCGCTCCCTCAAGCAGACGGGCCGGCACGTAGACTGGCGGGGCTGACGAGGGCGTCAGTCCGCCCCAGGTGCGCACCACACCTCGGTGTCACCGTCTGTCCCACTCCCTGCCCACGGAAGTTCTATGGCCCTGCTCGTCCAGAAGTTCGGCGGCTCCTCCGTCGCCGACGTCGACGCGATCCGCCGCGTCGCGCAGCGCATCGTGGCCTGCCGGGACCGCGGCGATGACGTCGCCGTGGTGGTCTCGGCCATGGGCGACACCACCGACGACCTGCTGGACCTGGCCACCCAGATCAGCCCCAACGGCGCCCCCGAGCGGGAACTGGACATGCTGCTCACCGCCGGTGAGCGGATCTCGATGGCGCTGCTGGCGATGGCCATCCAGGACCTGGGCACCCCGGCACGGTCCTTCACCGGGCAGCAGGCGGGCATGCGCACCGACAGCTCTCACGGCCGGGCCCGACTGCTGGATGTCACCCCGGCCCGGGTGACCCAGACGTTGCAGGACGGCATGGTGGCCATCGTTGCCGGATTCCAAGGGGTCTCCGAGGACGAGGACATCACCACGCTGGGCCGTGGCGGGTCGGACACCACCGCGGTGGCCCTGGCGGCCGCGCTGAACGCCGACGTCTGTGAGATCTACACCGACGTGGACGGCCTCTACACCGCCGATCCACGGATCGTGCCCTCGGCCAGCCGGGTCACCCGCATCACGATCGAGGAGACTCTGGAGATGGCGGCCCACGGCGCCAAGATCCTGCACCTGCGGGCCGTGGAGTACGCCCGTCGCTTCGGCGTGCCGCTGCACGTGCGCTCCAGCTTCTCGGACCGGGACGGCACCTGGATCCTGGTGGACCGTCCGCTCACCGGCGCCCGACACCATGACGGGAGCCGTCGTCATACTGCCCCTTCCAGCCCCAGTGAGGACCCCATGGAAGACCCGCTGATCTCAGGTATCGCCCACGACAAGTCCCTGGCCAAGATCACCGTGGTCGGGGTCCCGGACCGGCCCGGGGCGGCCTCCCAGGTCATCGGGGCGGTCTCCACCGCGGGCGTGAGCATCGACATGATCGTGCAGAACGTCTCCACCTCTGCCGACGGGCTCTCCGACATCTCGTTCACGCTGCCCGAGGCCGACGGGGCGGTGGCCGTGGCCGCGGTGCGGGACCTGCACCACGAGCTGGCGGTGGCTGATGTGCTCTACACCAGTCATGTCGGCAAGTTGTCCCTGGTGGGTGCCGGCCTGCGCTCCAACCCGGCGGTAGCCCAGCAGATGTTCGGTGCGCTGGCCGAGGCCGGCATCAACATAGAGATGATCTCCACCTCCGAGATCCGGATCTCGGTGATCACAGACCAGGACGTCCTGGAGGA
>CAYVEH010000091.1:0-10092 GCA_964450585.1 uncultured Ornithinimicrobium sp. | reverse complement strand
GAAGCAGCAGGAGATCGTCGAGGAGAACCGGCGCATCCGGATCGAGTCCGGCCGGTTGGCGGCGGAGGACTCCACCGACGCCGGTGATCGTGGCCGGTCCGACCAGCCGAGCTGACCCGGGCGGGCAACGCTCACCTGCGTGATCGGCCCCGGCTCACGGGGTGGGGACCGGCGGCGCCTCTGCGGCCGTGGCCAGCAGCAAGCGCTCGCCGTCCAGCAGCAGGGCCGCGCCGTCGGTGACCATCCGCCTGGGCACCACGACCCGCCCCTGACCTTCCGGGTCGTAGGCGCGGGCCACGGCCCCGGTCATCACGTTGTGCACCCGGATGGCGTCCCCCTGACGCAGGTACAGCAGGCCGCCGGCCACCCCGGTCACCGTGGTGCCCTCCTCGACCGACAGGGACCACAGCTCGGCCCCCTGGGCGTCCTCGGCGTGCAGCGTGGTGCCCTGCAGGATGACGCTGGTCCCGGTGGCCGGGTCGGTGTGCACCGCGCCGTCGGGCGACCCGGCACCGTCCCGGCCGGCAGTGCCGTCGCCGGCGGGGGAGCCGGTGCTCTGGGCGCTGTCGCCCTGCTTGCCGGGACCGGGCGGCTGCGTGGGCCCCCAGACCGGCTCGCCGGTCCTCAGGTCATAGCCACTGACCGTGCTCGACCCATCCGGGGCGGTGTCCGGGAGCACTGCCACGGTGGTTCCCTGCTCGTCGCTGCGGAGGCTGAAGTCGGTGGCGTCGGCCGGTCGCTGCGCCGTCCACAGCACCGTCCCGTCCACGTCGATCGCGGCATACTCCACGAAGCCCTGCCGCTGGCTCACCCCGAGGAAGACGCCGTCGGCGTACTGCGGTGGCAGCTGGCTGGTCCAGCCCGGGTCGACCACGGTCGCCTCGGTGAAGGTGAGGGGGAGCCACAACTCGTCGGTGGCGGCCTGCGGCAACGGTTCCCGGACCGGCTGTGGCTCGCGCTGCAGCTCGGCCGGTGAGTTGGGGGCGCTCGCATCGGAGCCGCCGGCGCCCTCGGCCGGCGTGGCGGTCCGGGCGGCGTCGGTCCCGGCCGGCGGGGCGGCCTCCTCGGTCGGTCCGTTCGTGCTGCACCCCGCCAGCAGGAAGCTGACCGTCACCGCCGCGGTCAGCGCTCGGGCCGGCCTCACGAGGGGTCGCTCTCGTCCAGGGGCCGCCGGCGACGGGCCCAGAGCAGCAGCACCACCGCGGCCAGGGCCACCAGCACCAAGACGTCCAGCAACGGGTTGGCCAGCGTGCTGCTGGTCTCCTGCAACCAGGTCTGCGCCTCGTAGGGCAACAGCTCGGGCGCTCCCACCAGGCCGTTGGTCATCCAGAACAGGACCCCGACGGCGATGATCAGCAGACCGGTCAGCACCGAGGTGGTATGCAGCTCGTGACCCAGGATGGTGAAGGACCGTCCCCGCAGGGCAGTGCGGCCGGCCACCCCCAGCCGCTGCCAGAGCGCGGCGATGAGCAGCAGCGGTAGCACCATGCCGGCGCCGTACACGGCCAGCAGACCGCCCGCGGCCACGGCATCCCCGCGTGCCGCGGCCAGCGTGAGCACCGCCCCGAGGATCGGTCCGGCACAGAAACCGGCCACCCCACCGGCCGCGCCCAGCAACAACGTCTTGAGCAAGCCGGTGGCTGAGGTGGCCCGCGTCTGCAGCTGGTTGCCGCCCGGCAGCCACCGGGCCGGCTCGAACCCCAACCCGAGCACCTGGGCGACCCCCAGCACGATGAGCAGGACCGCCGAGCCCAGCACGATCGCCTGCCGGTGGGTGACGAACAGCGAGCCCAGCGCACCGGCGCCCACGCCCAACGGCACCAGCACGACCACCAGGCCGACGTAGAACACCGCGCCGTGCAGCAGCAGCCGCGGGCCGGCTCCGACGGTGGAGGCGAAGAACGCCGGGAGCAACAGTGCGGCGCACGGGCTGAGCAGGGCCAGGGCCCCACCCAGGAAGGCGCTGATGAGTCCGATATCCACGCGTTACTCCGCCTGGGCCAGTGCGGTCTCGAAGGCGTCGACGAACACCTGGGAGGGCTGGGCGCCGACGATCGGTTGCCCACCCAGGATGAACGCCGGCGTGGAGTAGGCCCCCAGCCCCAGCCCGAGCTCGGCATTGCGGTCGATCTCGGCCTGCGCCTCATCGGAGGCCATGTCGGTGGCGAACTGGTCGGTGTCCAGGCCGAGCTCACCGGCCAACCCGACCAGCGCCTCCTGGCTGAGCTCACCCTCCGAGCGGGTCTCTCCCTGCGGGTAGAGCGCGTCGTGGTACTCCCAGAAGGCGCCCTGCTGGGCGGCGGCGTGCGAGGCCAGCGCCGCCCGCTCGGATGCCTCCCCGAAGATGTTGACGTCGCGCCACTCGATGCGCAGGTCGCCGGCCTCGGCGCGCTCCATCATCAGCGGCAACGTCTCCTCGCTCCACCGCGCGCAGTAGGGGCACTGGTAGTCGGAGAAGACCACCAGGGTCACCGGGGCATCCACCGGTCCCGCGGCCAGCAGATCGCCCTCATCGCGGCGCTCGATGTCGGTCAGGTCCGGCTCCACCGCGCCCTGCACCTCGGTCGGCGCCGCCTCAGCCGGGTCCTCGGCCGCTGCGCTGTCACCCGCGCCGTCGGCCTCCTGGGTGGGGGCGGCACCGCCCGATGAGCCGGAGCCCAACGTCGACTCCGACCCGTCGTCGGCGTTGAGCCTGAGGACCAGCGTGATCAACAGGGCAAGCACGGCGAGCACCGCGATCGGCACGGCCACGGAGCGTGCTGGACGCCGGTCGGTGGGGCTGGACATGAAACTCCTCAGGACAGGGGATCGGGTGGTGGTCTGCGACTACTATGCAACATAGTCGACTATGTTGCATAGTCGATGTGCGGCATAGTGGGGGCATGCCACCTCGCTCGAGCCCCCTGCACCCAGCCGCCCTCGGTCATCACCTGAGGCTGGCCGGGCGGGCGCTGCGCGCGTGGACCGGCGCCCAGCTCCTGGTGGCCTCGGTGGTCGCGGTGCTGGTCGCCGTGGTCATCGGGGTGGCCACCGTCCTCATTCCCAACCCGGTGTTCAGCCGGGACATTCCTCCGGTCTGGTGGAACTATCCGGTGTGGTTGCTCACCTCGGCCCTGTCCGGCCTGTTGGTGGCCACCTACGTGCGTCAGCCCACGCCGGTGGGAGCCAGTCTGCCGACGGGTGACCCCGACGGCCGGGGGCCCGAGCGCGTCGCGCGCCGCAGCAGCCGCTTCGGGATGGCCGGTGGGGTGCTGGCCTGGTTTGCCGTCGGGTGCCCGGTCTGCAACAAGATCGCCCTGCTGGCCCTTGGTTACAGTGGAGCGATCACCTGGTTCGCCCCGATCCAGCCGGTGTTGGGCATCGTGGCCCTCGTGCTGACCGGTGTCGCCCTCATCTGGCGGCTCAGCGGGCAGGTCGTCTGCCCCGTGAGTCGGCCCGGGCTGGCGGTGTCCGGATGACACCACCGGCGCAGACCAGGCCACCGGCCCCGGCGCAGGGACCGGTGCCGACCAAGCCGCCAGCAGCGACGAGACCATCAGCGGAAAGGAGAGGTGCCCCCGTGCGCAAGCAGGCCAGCAGTCCCAGTGACCTGCCCCGGCTGGGTGCCCTGGAGGCCCAGGTGATGGACGTGTTGTGGGACCACGGCACGCTCACCGTCCGGGAGGTCATCGACCACCTGGGAGGCACCTCGGCATACACCACGATCGCCACCGTCCTGGGCAACCTGGACCGCAAGGGACTGGTCACCATCACCCGACAGCGCCGCTCCACCCGGTATGCCGCGCGGCTCAGCCGGCAGGAGCACGCCGCCGAGCTCATGGGTCAGGTGCTGGATGCCAGTCAGGACCGGGCGGCCTCGATCCTGCACTTCGTGGAGTCCATGCCAGAGACGGACCTGGCGCTGCTGCGGTCCTACCTGGACACCAAAGCGGTGGGGGAGAGCTCATGACCTCGACCCTGCTGGCCGGCATCCTGGCCATCGCGCTGATCGCCGCCGCGCTGCTGGGCCCCTGGATGGTGCGGGCCGCGGCTCCGGCGCTGGTGCACGCGCCACGCCTGGCCGCCGCGCTGCTGCTGGGCACCGTCGTGATCTGGGTGGGCACCGCGCTGGCCCTGGGGCCGCTGCTGGCCTGGGTGGTCACCGGGCCTGATGTGCTGCCGGAGCGGGCGGCCCAGGCCTGCCAGAAGTGTCTGGCGGCAGCCAACCCGTTCGTCGGCGGCACCGTGGACACCGGCATCCCGGTGGTGTTGCTGCTGGCTCTGCCGGTGCTCTTCGTCGCCGTCCTCGGGGTGGCCCTGATCCGGGAGTGCTGGCGCGGGCAGGTCGCCTCCAGGCGCGCCGCTGAGCAGGTGGTGCAGCACGCCACGCCCCAGCACGTCCTCGGCCAACAGGTCCTGGTGGTGCCGCAGGAGCGGCCCCTGGCCCTGACTTTCCAGGCGAGGCACGGCGGCATCGTGCTGTCAACCGGTGCGCTGCAGCTGCTGGGTCGGCAGGAACTGGCCGCGGTCCTGGCGCACGAGCGGGCCCACCTGCGGCAACGTCACCACCTGATCACCGGGCTCATGTCCGGTCTGGCACACCATCTGCGGTGGGTGCCGCTGGTCACGGCGATCGAGGCGGTGCTCCCGCACTACCTGGAGATCGCCGCGGACAACGAGGCCCGTCGTCAGGTCGGCACCCGCCCGCTGGTCAGCGCGCTGGTGCGGCTGGGGGAGCGGGCCACCCCGGCCGGGGCCGGGCAACCGGCCGGGGCGCTGCACATCACCGGCCCGGAGCGGTTCCGTCACCTGGTGCTACCCGAGGGTGGCTCGGCCGGGGCGTTGCCGGTGGTGGCGGTGACGACCCACCTGCTGGTTCTGGCCGGTGCCGGTGCTGCCGTGCACCTGCCGTACGTGCTGGCGGCGCTCAGCGGCTGCTGAGAGGGCTGACGGGCGTCTGTCGCATGCCCCGCGCTCAGCGGCTGCCGAGGCATGCGGTTCAGTCGCCCTCCCCGTCGCGGGTCGGCGGACGGCCCCGACGAGGCAGCGGGCGGGCGTCCTTGGGGGCCCGCCCCGCCCGCCGCAGCCCGTCACGCAGGATCACCTCGATCTGGGCGTTGACGCTGCGCAACTCATCGGCGGCCCAGTGCTGCAGGGCCGCATGGACCGCCGGGTCGAGCCGCAGCAGGACGGACTTGCGCTCCGGCCTGGACCCGCGTCGGCCGGCCCGCGACCTCTGCTCAGCCATGGCTCAGGCACCCCATCAGGAGTACAGCGACCCCGTGTTGACGACCGGGGTGGTGCCACGTTCGGAGCACAGCACGACCAGCAGGTTGGAGACCATGGAGGCCCGCCGCTCATCATCCAGATCCACGATCTCCTGGGCCTCCAGCCGCTGCAGCGCACCCTCGACCATCCCCACGGCGCCGTCGACGATCTTCTCCCGGGCGGCGATGATCGCCGAGGCCTGCTGCCGCTGCAGCATCGCCTGGGCGATCTCCGGGGAGTAGGCCAGGCTGGAGATCCGCACCTCGATGACCTCCAGACCGGCCAGCGTGATCCGCTCGGCGACCTCGCTGGCCAGCTCACGGTTGATGACGTCGGTGTCCCCACGCAGGGTGACCTCGTGCGCGTCGTTGTCATAGGGGTGGCTCATCGCGACGTGCCGCAGGGCGGACTCGGCCTGGACCTCCACGAAGTCCTCGTAGTCCTCGACGCTGAAGGTGGCTCGGGCGGTGTCGGCCACCTGCCAGACGACGATCGCGCCGATGTTGATCGGGTTGCCGTCGGACTCGTTGACCTTCAGGTCGCTGGTCTCGAAGTTGTGCACCCGCACCGAGACCGTCTTGCGGGTGGCCAGCGGCATCACCATCCGCAGCCCGGGCTTGCGCACGGTGCCGATGTAGCGGCCGAAGAACTGCACCACCTTGGTGTGGCCCGGTGCGATGACCGTCAGCGAGGAGGCCAGGATCATCCCGATGATGAAGACGACCGCGCCGACGATGATCTGGGTGACCCCGCCGCCGACGTCGTCGCCAACAGCTACGGCCTCGTTGGTGGCGATGATCCCGGCCACCAGTTGCCAGACGCCCACGCCCAGGATCACCAGGGAGATCACCAGCCCGGCGAACCCGTCGATCGACCAGGCGCGGCGCTCGGTGGTCGTCACCCGGGTGCCCTCCGGCCCGACCGGCGTGCCGGCCGGGATGCCCACCTCGGTCTCATCCTGCGGTGGCTGCTGCGTCATCGTGTCCCCTCTCGTAAAAGTGATATCAGAATAGTATCACGATGATTGCTGTCCGGGTCGGGGATCCGGCGCGCTGCGCGGCGGCCGGTGGGTGCCCGCTCAGGTCTCGTCCGTCGGCCAGTTTTGCCACAGTGGGTGGATGAGTGAGTTCTACGACGCCTTCGAGATGAGTCCGGTGCCCGAGCCCGGTCCGGATGCCGTCGCCCCGGAACCGTTCCGTGGGATCTATGCCATGCCGGCCTTCGCCACGGTCGCCTCCGCGGACCTCGTGGCCTCGACGCAGTACTGGACCGAGGGTCTCGGTTTCGTCGAGTTGTTCAGCACCCCGGGCCAGATGGTGCACCTGCGGCGCTGGGCCTTCCAGGACGTGCTGCTGGTTGCCGGTGAGCCACCCGTGGAGCCGGCGCCGCACACCCTCAGCTTCGCCTGCGTGCTGAGCCAGATGGATGAGATCTTTGAGGCCAGCCGGATGCTCTGGCCGGACGGGGCCCAGGGCGGCCCGGTGGACACCCCCTGGAACACCCGCGACCTGGCGCTCATCACGCCCGAGAACATCCGGGTCACCATGACCGCGGCGAAGGTGTTCGACCCCTCCAGCGCCGAGGCGCAGCACCTGGCCGACATCGGCATCACCCACCCGGACCACCGCGACCAGCAGCCGTGAGCCGCTCGCCGGCCACCTGCGTGGCTGGCGAGCGACGGTCGCCAGGTAGGTCGGTGCCCTGACACCGGTGTTTTCAGGCGGGTCGGGCTGGAGTCAGCGCGTCGTGACGCTGCGGAACCGGCGTAGCCGGAGGCTGTTGCCGACGACAAAGACGCTCGAGAACGCCATGGCTGCACCGGCCAGCATGGGGTTGAGCATGCCGAGCGCCGCAACGGGGATGGCAGCGGTGTTGTAGGCGAAGGCCCAGAACAGGTTGGTCTTGATCGTGGCCAGCGTCTGCCGGGAGAGGCGGATGGCGTCGACGGCTGCGCGCAGGTCACCGCGCACCAGCGTGATGTCGGAGGCCTCGATCGCGACATCGGTGCCGGTGCCCATGGCCAGGCCCAGGTCGGCCTGCGCGAGCGCGGGGGCATCGTTGACGCCGTCGCCGACCATCGCGACGGTCTTGCCGTCCTGCTGGAGGCGGGCGACCACGTCGACCTTGTCCTGCGGTAGCACCTCGGCGATGACCTGCTCAATGCCGACCTCGGTGGCGATCTGGCGTGCGACCGCCTCGTGATCGCCGGTGAGGAGCACCGGGGTCAGACCGATCCTCTTGAGTTGTGCGATCGCGTCGGCGCTGGTCGGCTTCACGGTGTCGGCCACCACGAGGATGCCACGGGCCTGTCCGTCCCAGCCGATCGCGACGACGGTCTTGCCCTCGTTCTCGGCGCGGGACTTGGCGGCGGCGACCTCGGCTGAGAGCTGCTGCGACCAGTCGGCCAGCAGCGACTCGCGGCCCACGACCACGGCCGTGCCCGCGACGATGCCCTGCACCCCCTTGCCCTCGATGTTGGCGAAGTCGTCGGGGGAGGGGAGCTGGCCAACCTCCTGGGTCGCGCCCTTGGCGATTGCCTGGGCGATGGGGTGCTCGGAGGCGTCCTCCAGCGCGCCGGCGTAGCGGAGCAACTCCGCGCGGTCGACGCCGGTCTCGGTGATCACGTCGACGAGGGTCATCTTGCCGGTGGTGACCGTGCCGGTCTTGTCCAGGACGACGGTGTCGACCGTGCGGGTGGACTCGAGCACTTCGGGGCCCTTGATGAGGATGCCCAGCTGCGCGCCGCGGCCGGTGCCGACCAGCAGTGCGGTCGGGGTCGCCAGGCCCAGGGCGCAGGGGCAGGCGATGACCAGCACGGCGACGGCGGCGGTGAACGCGGCGGCGACCGGGAAACCTGCACCCAGCCAGGCGCCGAGGGTGCCGACGGCGATCACGATGACGATCGGCACGAACACGCCGGAGATGCGGTCGGCCAGACGCTGTACCTCGGCCTTACCAGTCTGTGCCTCCTCCACGAGCTTCGCCATCTGGGCAAGCTGGGTGTCGGAGCCGACACGGGTGGCGCGCACGACGAGGCGTCCGCCGGCATTCACGGTGGCGCCGGTGACCGTGTCGCCCTCGGCGACCTCGACGGGCACCGCCTCGCCGGTGAGCATGGAGGCGTCCACGGCAGACGTCCCGGAGACCACCTCACCGTCCGTGGCGATCTTCTCGCCCGGGCGGACGATGAACTCGTCACCGACCTGCAACTCCTCGGTGGGGATCTTCAGCTCCGTGCCGTCCCGGAGCACGGACACCTCCTTCGCGCCGAGCTCGAGCAGTGCGCGGAGGGCAGCTCCCGCCTGTCGCTTGGAGCGCTTCTCGAAGTAGCGGCCCGCGAGGATGAACATCGTCACCCCCGCGCCGACCTCGAGGTAGATGTTCGCAGCGCCGTCGGAGGGGGCGATCGTGAACTCGAACGGGTGCGTCATACCGGGGGTGCCGGCTGTGCCGAGGAACAGTGCATAGAGCGACCACAGCAGCGCGACCGACGTGCCCATCGAGATGAGGGTGTCCATCGTGGCGGTGCCGTGCTTGAGGTTCGTCCAGGCCGCCTTGTGGAACGGCCAGGCGGCCCAGACGATGACGGGTGCCGCCAGCGTGAGGGAGGCCCACTGCCAGTAGGTGAACTGCAGCGCGGGGACCATCGCCATGGCGACCACCGGAACGGTGAGCACAACCGAGCCGATGAGCCGCTGGCGCAGCGAGACGAGCTCGTGCTCGGGTGCGTCCTGGTCGTCGTCGGCGCCGCCGGTGACCGCCCTGGGCTCGCGAGGTTGCGGCAGCGCTGCGGTGTAGCCGGTTTTCTCGACCTCGGCAATCAACAGGGCCGGGTCGTAGCCCTCGGCCACGGTGACCTTGGCCTTCTCGGTGGCATAGTTCACTGTTGCCCGGACGCCGTCGAGCTTATTCAGCTTCCTCTCGATGCGGTTGGCGCAGGAGGCGCAGGTCATCCCGCCGATCTGCAACTCCACGTCGAGGTCACCCGTGGCTGGTGCTGATGTGCTCATCCTCTTCCCTCTCTCAGGTCACTGCGTGCGGCGGCTCACCCTGCCGGGTCAGCGGCCCCCCTGGTTGTCGGTGTGCTCCTCCGGACCCTCAGACGCACTGTCGTCGGCCCACTCCGCGACGAAACTCTCGGGAACGAGGGCGTCGGCGGCGACGAAGGCCCCGCCGAACGCCACCAGGAGCCCAACTCCATAGAGCGCGAGTCGTGCTCCAGCCCTCATCAGACGCGCACCGCCGAGTAGCCGGCCTCCTCGACCGCGGCAAGCACCGTGGCGTCGTCAAGCTCACCCTCAGCGGTCACAACGAGCGTCCCCGTCTGTGCGCTCACCTGGATGTCCTGGATGCCGGGCAGTTCGGCGACCTCCTCACGCACTGACATCTCGCAGTGCCCACAGGTCATCCCGGTCACCTGGTACTCATTCACAGCCATGATCTATCCTCTCGTCAGGTACCCCCGAGGGGTATGTGCAGAGGCACTGTATACCCCTATAGGGTATTGCGCAAAGAGGGGAGGAGGCTGGCCGACGTCGGGGTCGCCGGTGTTGAACGCGGTCGCGAAAGCGTGTGGCTGCTGGCCAGGGGTCGGTCGCCGGGGAAAGATCGTGGCTGGGCGACGCTGCTGCTGAACCTGATCTCCTGCGGGGCCCGGGCGTACTCCCAGGTGGCGGCTCGCCTCCCGGCTCAGCGACAAGGTGCTGACCGACCGCCCGATGAACGAGAACGAGGTGCGAACCCCGCCCGAGAAATGGTCCTCGGGCGGCGGCTCACACCTCGCTACCAGTTGGGGTGAGTGACGGGACTTGAACCCGCGACATCCGCGACCACAACGCGGCGCTC
>CAYVEH010000090.1:5607-10154 GCA_964450585.1 uncultured Ornithinimicrobium sp. | reverse complement strand
AGCCTGCCGGACCTGCCGGAGGATGCCGACCCGCAGATCATCGCCGGCAGCGTCGACGACTTCCCGATCATCCAGTTGTCGGCCAGCGGCGGGGAGAGCCCGGAGGACCTGGTCCACCGGCTGCGCACGGTCGTCATCCCCGAGCTGGAGGACATCGACGGGGTGCGCGATGTGCAGCTCACCGGGGTGGCCGACAAGATCGTGCGCATCGACCTGGATGAGCAGGCGGCTGCGCAGGCTGGCATCACCCCCTCCAGTATCGGTCAGCTCCTGCGGGCCAACGGGGTGCTGGTGCCGGCAGGAACGATTGCCGCCGACGGCGAGGAGCTGCAGGTCACGGTGGGGAGCCGGCTGAGCAGTGTGGACCAGGTGGCCGAGTTGCCGCTGGTCGCGCCGGAGGCCGCACCCGACTCCACCGACCCGCTGACCCTGGCAGATGTCGCCGAGGTGAGTCTGACCGAGCAGGAGGCCACGGCATACACCCGCACCAACGGACAGCCCAGCGTCGGGTTGTCGATCACCAAGACCCCGGACGGCAACGCCGTCGACGTCTCCCACGCCCTGGCGCAGCAGACCCCGGACCTGGAGGAGCAACTCGGCGGTGGGGAACTGACGGTGATCTTCGATCAGGCACCGTTCATCGAGCAGTCGGTGGAGGACCTGACCCACGAGGGCATGCTGGGCCTGGCGTTCGCCATCCTCATCGTGCTGGTCTTCCTGCTCTCGGTGCGGCTCACCCTGGTCACCGCGGTCAGCATCCCGCTGTCGCTGTTGGTGGCGATGCTCGGGCTGCAGGCTGCGGGGTACAGCCTGAACATCCTGACGCTGGGAGCCCTGACCATCTCGGTGGGCCGGGTGGTGGACGACTCGATCGTGGTGATCGAGAACATCAAGCGGCACTTCGCCCTCGGTGAGGACCGTCGCACCGCGATCGTGACCGCTGTGCGGGAGGTTGCCGGGGCGATCACCTCCGCGACCGTCTCCACCGTGGCGGTCTTCCTGCCGATGGCCTTCGTGGGCGGTCAGGTCGGCGAGCTGTTCCGGCCCTTCGCGCTGACGATCGCGATCGCGATGGGCGCCTCGCTCCTGGTGGCCCTGACCATCATCCCGGTGCTGGGCTACTGGTTCCTCGGGCGTCGCGCCGATGCCGGCACACCGGAGGGCGCGGCGCGCTCGGGGGACTCCGCGACGGCAGACCTGGCGGGATCGGTGGAGGCGTCGAGCACGGACGTTGACGCCGTGGGGACTGGCGCCGATCGACCGGACCGGCTCCAGCGTGGCTTCCTGCGGGTGCTGCGCCCGGCGCTGGCGCACCCCGTCTGGTCCCTGGTGGCTGCCGTCGCGATCCTGGTCGGCACCGGGGCGGCTGCGACCCAGCTCAAGACGGACTTCATTGGCGATTCCGGCGCCGATAGCCTCACCGTGACCCTGGCGATGCCCAGCGGCACCTCCCTGGAGGAGACCGATGGCGCCAGCCGCGAGCTGGAGGACTGGCTCGCCCAGCGCCCGGAGGTCGAGTCCTTCCAGGCGACCGTCGGCTCCTCCGGGGGCATCGAGGCCGCGTTCCTGGGGTCGGGCTCCAACCAGTCCAGCCTCGCGGTGACGCTGCAGGAGGGCACCGACGGGGACGCCTTCGGCGACCTGTTGACCTCCCAGGCTCCGGTGCCCGACAGCGGCGACGTCACGGTCGCCTCCGCCAACGCCGCCCCCGGCGCCAGCGGGCTGGAACTCATCGTCACCAGCCAGGACCAGGAGGAGCTGCGTGATGCGGCAGCCCAGGTCACCAGTTTACTGAAGGAGGTCGGGGCCAGTGACGTGGTCAACAACCTCACGGACACAGTGCCAGGGCTGCAGGTGGAGGTCGACCGAGCCGCAGCAGCCCGGGTCGGCCTGACCGAGGCACAGGTCGGGCAGACGGTCGCGGCCGCGATGAATGGCAGCACGATCGGTCAGGTCACCCTGGACAACAACCCCACCACGGTGGTGGTCCACCAGGGCACCGCCCCCGCCGAACAGGATGAGCTGGAGCAACTGGTCGTCGGGGCCGGGCCGGAGGGGCCGGTGCTGCTCTCGGACGTGGCCACCCTGGAGCAGGTCGAGCAGCAGGTGCAGATCAGTCGGATCGACGGGGTGCGCAGCGCCACGATCACCGGCACGGCCGACACCGACGACCTGGGCGCCCTCACGGCCGAGGTCCAGCAGAAGCTCGACGCCCTCGATCTGCCCGAGGGTGTGGATGCCCGGATCGGCGGCGTCAGCCAGGAGCAGCAGGAGGCCTTCGCCAGCCTGGGCCTGGCCCTGCTGGCGGCCATCGCCATCGTCTATCTGGTGATGGTGGCGACCTTCAACTCGCTGGTGCAGCCGCTGCTGCTCATGGTGTCGGTGCCGTTCGCCGCCACCGGGTCCCTGGCGATGCTGTTGCTGACGGACAGCCCGCTGGATGTCGCGGCGATGATCGGCATGCTCATGCTGGTGGGCATCGTGGTCACCAACGCCATCGTCCTCATCGACCTGGTGAACCAGTACCGGCGACGTGGCCTGTCGGTGCACGATGCGTTGATCGAAGGTGCCCGCCACCGGTTCCGGCCGATCGTGATGACCGCGCTGGCCACGATCGGTGCACTGACGCCGATGGCGTTGGCGATCACCGGCGGTGGCGCCTTCATCTCCCAGCCGTTGGCGCTGGTCGTCATCGGCGGCCTGGTCTCCTCCACGGCGCTGACCCTGCTGCTGGTGCCCGTCCTCTACATCTTGATTGAGGGCTGGGGCGAGCGCCGTCGGGCCCGCCGCGGCAAGCACACCGCACCGGCGCCGGCCGCCGGGTGAGTAGCTGGGCCGCTCACCGTGGCACTGGCTAGGGAGCCTGTGGCCTGGCGAGGGAGACGGCGTCTTGGCAGGAAGCCGCGGCCAGGACACGACAGCGGCCCGCCACGCGTCCTGGTGGGCGGTGCCCGCGGGCCGGGAGAGTGCGTGCCAAACCTGCCACGTCTGCATGGCGGCCGTACCGAACGTACCCACGAATGGGTTCCGGCCGTACTAAACCTCCCCAAAAATGGGCGGAAGGCGTACGAAACCTCCCCAAAAATGGGCGGAAGGCGTACGAAACCTCTACATTTTTTGGGGTGGGACGGTGCCCCAGCCCTGTGGTCCGCTGGAGCCGGCGGCGTACTCCTGCATCGGGACCTTGCCCTCCCGCCAGGCGTGCAGCACCGGCTCGACGATGCGCCAGCAGTCCTCGGCCACGTCGCCCCGGATGGACAGCAGCGGGTCGGCGTCCAGGATGCGGCCGAGGACCTCGCCGTAGGCCAGCATCCGGGAATCGGCGAGGGTCGCCCGTAGCTCCTTCTGCTCCAGGTCGAACGGGTCGCCCTCGGCGTTGATCGTCAGCGACAGGATCATCTCGGCCGGCTTCAGCTCCAGCACCAGGGTGTCTGGCAGGTCCTGACCACCCAGACCGGCGGGTTGGTGCGTTGGAGGCTTGAAGAAGACCTCGATCCGCTTGCCGGTGCTGCCCAGCGCCTTGCCGCTGCGCAGCACGAACGGCGTGCCCCGCCAGCGGTCATTGTTGATGCCGACCACCAGCTCGGCCAACGTCTCGGTGTCGCGCGAGGGGTCCACCCCCTCTTCGGCGGTGTAGTCGGGCACCACCCGCTCACCGATGCTGCCCTGGGTGTACCGGGCTCGCCGGGAGGCGGTCGTCGGGTCCCCGCCCCAGACCGCCGTGTCCTGTAGCGCCGCGGCCTTGAGGGAGCGCACCTCGCTCTCCTCGAGGGAGTCGGGAGCCTCCATGGCGAAGAACGCCAGCACCTGCAGCAGGTGCGACTGGATCATGTCGACCAGGGCGCCGGCCTTGTCGTAGTAGCCGGCCCGGCCCTCGAGGGCAAGGGCTTCGTCGTAGCTGATGATGACCTTCTCGATGTGCTCGGAGGACCACACCGGTTGCAGCAACCGGTTAGCGAAGCGGACGCCGAGCAGGTTGAGCACGGTGCTGCGCCCCAGGAAGTGGTCCACGCGGAAGATCCGGTTCTCCTCCACCACTTTGAGCAGTTGGGTGTTGAAGGCCTGGGCGGCGGCCAGATCGGTGCCGAAGGGCTTCTCCAGGGCCAACCGCGTCCGGGAGGAGACCCCCCGCTGCTCCAGCAAGGCACAGACCTTGATGCTGACCGCCGGCGGCAACGCGAAGTAGAGCACCAGGTCCTCACCGGCTCCGGTGAGCAGGTCGTCCAACTGATCAGGCTCCAGCAGGTCGGCCTGGACGTACTCGGTCCTGTCCACCACGGCATCGATCACCGAGTCCGGCGTGTCGGCCGAGGCCAGCGCCGCACGCACCCGTTGGGCCCACTCCTGCTGACTCAGCTCGGCACGATCAGCCCCCATGACCTTGACCTGCCGGTCGGTCTCCACCGCCAGCAGGGAACCCAGCCCGGGCAGCAGCAGCCGTCGGGTGAGGTCGCCGGAGGCGCCGAGGATGAGCAGGGTAGTGGGGTTGGGTGCATCACTCATGAGAAAAGTGTGACAGCCGATCACCAGATCGGCACCCAGAGACG
>CAYVEH010000090.1:0-5507 GCA_964450585.1 uncultured Ornithinimicrobium sp. | reverse complement strand
GGGGCGTTCCGGCAGCACCGAGTGGCGGAAGATGAGCACCAGCGCACGGGCGGCCAGCACGAAGGCAAAGAGGAACAAGGTGGCCCCCAGCAGCGGATACAACGGAAGGTCGGGCCCGAGCACCGGCCCCGACTCGGAGACCAGCAGCAGGATGCCGGCGATGGCGACCGCGGCGGCCAGCATCGTCATTGTGAGTTGCTGCACCAGACCGGTGATGAAGGATCGATCGCGGGCATCGGCCACCAGGCGCACGTTGACCGACAGGTCGCCGCGCTGTAACGACTCGGCCAGAGCATCAACCCGCCGCGGCAGGCGTTGCAGCGTCGGCAACATCCGCGCCAACTGCTCCTCCACACTGTCCCGCAGCGCCCCGGGCGTCATTCTCTCCTGAGCCAACTGCCGCCCGGCGACGCGGCTGGCCGTCATCACATCCAGGTCGGGGTCGATCAGCGCCAGGGTTCCCTCCAGCGCGGCCAGCGACCTGAAGACAGCAGCCACCTGCGGCGGCACGGACAACCCGTGTCGGATCACCAGGGAGAACAGGTCCGAGAACAGCCCCGCGGAGCCGGCGGCGCCCAGCGCATCGGCACGGGATATCAACGACCCCACATCCCGCTCCAGCCGTTGATCGTCCAGGCCGGGCCCGCGATCCAGCACCTCCAGCAGCGCGTCGGTGGCGGCGACCGAGTCACCGCGGTCCATCGCCAGCAGGAGGCGGCTGATGCCGGCCCGCCCGCTGGCATCGAGTCGACCGACCGACCCCAGGTCCAACAGCGCGAGTGTGCCGTCGTCCGCCAGCACGACGTTGCCGGCATGCAGGTCCGCGTGGAAGACCCCCGTCCCGACCACCTGACGCAACACTGACCCCAGGAGCGCGGTAGCCAGCGCCTCCCGTCGTTCCGGAGGCATACCTCGCAGCACCTCTGCTGCCCGGGAGACGGGCTCTCCGTTGACCTCCTCCATGACCAGCAGCCGCGGGCCGGACCACTGCGGGTATGCCGTGGGGACCCGGACCGTGATCGCGGTATCGCCGGGCGCCGGTCGCCCCATAGTTCGCTCCCCGTCCCTCTCCGAGCCGCCGGTCACCCGAGCCAGGGCCGTCATGTTGGCCAGTTCGGTGCGGTAGTCCAACTCCTCCGTCAGGCTCGCGGCGAAGCCCTCGGCCAGGGCACGCACGTCGATCGCACGACCCCAGTCGGTGGTGCGGTCCAGCCACCGGGCCAGCCGGAGGACGATATCCAGGTCGGCACGCACCTGAGCTCGGGCGTCGCTGCGCTGCACCTTGAGCACCACCGGCGAGCCGTCCCGCAGCCGGGCACGGTGGACCTGACCGACCGAGGCAGCCGCCAACGGCTGTTGGTCAATGTGGGAGAAGACCAGCTCGGGTTCCTGCCCCAGCTCCGCAGCCAGCGTCTGGTGGACGATGTGCCATGGCTCGGCGGGCACCTCGGACTGCAGTTGGCCCAGTTCCCGGGCGAAGGCCGCCCCCACCAGGTCCGGGCGGGTGGCCACCATCTGCCCGAGCTTGATGTAGGTGACCCCGGCCTCGGTGAGGGCCTCGCGCAGGGAGCGGGCGACCCGGGGGGCCTGATCACCCAGGTCAGAACGGGCCCGACTGGACAGAAAGCCGCCCAGCCCGTGCTTGACGGCTACGGCGACGATCCGCGCGTAGCGCTTGGCCCTCCGTCGCCGCGCCGGCAGGTCTCGCAGCATCCTGGTCAGGCTCGGCACGGTGCCGGTGGGCACCAGGGCCTCCAGGATCACCAGCGCCCCGAGGCCCACCGCCACCCCCCAGGCGATCATCAGGACCATGACGGCCCCGGCCAGCCCCCGGTCGCCGGGTTCCAGCAGCCCCTGTGGGGTCAGCACGCCGAGTGCTCGGCCCAGCGGTTCGACCACCGCGCTGCCGCCGGTGGTGACCAGCAGGCTGACGAGGATCGTGCGGATCCATCCGACCGGCACGCCCAGGAGCCGGCGGGTGACCAGTCCCAGGAGCAGGATGTTGAACCCCACCGAGGCGATGATGAGCAGTGGCATGCCTCGTATCCTGACAGGGCCGGGGGCTCAGGCGCGTCGGCCCAGCAGTCCCAGCAGCTCGGCGGAAGCACTCGCGTCGGTGTCCACCGGCACCGGTGGGCCGAAGCGGTGTGGACGGTCGGCGTCCTGGACCAGCAGGGGGGCATAACTGAGCAGGTCCTCGGCCAGCGCCGCGGGGATGGCGTGGTCCGCGCCGCAGGCCTGGGCCACGTCCCACCCGTGCACGGTGATCTCCAGGGCACCGGCGGAGGCCAGCAATCCGGCCTGCAGCTCCGAGCCGCCGATGCGGAAGATCTCCGGGGCGCTGGCACCGGTCCAGCTGGTGAGCAGCCCGCAGGCACGGTCATGCAGGCGTGTCACGAGTTCCGGCACAGCGCACCCGGCCAGGTCGTCGCACCTGGGTGGGTCAAAGAGAGCGATCCCCCCTCGTTGGGCGGCCTGGTCCAGGGTGTGCAGCGAGGCCTCCATGTGCCGCAGCAAACCCAGGAGTGTCCACTCGCGGCACGGCGTCGGGCGATTGCCCGGCGCGGTCAGCGCTGCCTCCAGAGCGACCCGGGTGTAACCGATCGCCCGTTCCAGCAGCGCCAGCTCGGGCAGGGCCCCGGCTGGTGCGGCGCTCACGGCGCTGGGTGCGGTTGCGGGTGCTCAGGCACCTGGGGCCCGGCCGTGCCCGGTGGGAGGGACTCGGGCAGCCCGCAGAGCGCGAACAGCCGCGTGTCGAAGAAGGCCCCGACGTGGGAGACCTGGGCCTCATCCAGGGTGAGCACCTGCAGGTGGAAGGGGGTGAAGGAGCCGTCCTGGCCCTTCATGTACAACCCGAACGCCGGCTGTCTGTTGGCCGAGGTGGGCAGCATGATCATCTCGCGTGCCTGGCCGGGGCACTTGGTGCCGATCAGGCGGGAGATCGACTCCGGGCCGCGGTACCACTCCGGGAACGGCGGCATCTCCCACACGGCGCGGTCGGTGAACATCCCCACCAGCGCGTCGATGTCCTTCTCCCAGAAGGCCTGCACGTAGCGCTGCAGCAGCTCCTCCTGCTCGGCGTCCAGCGGTTGGGCGGCACGGTCGCGCTCCAGTTGAGCGGCCTTGACCGAGGCGCGAGCCCGTTGCAGGGCGCTGTTGACGGCGGCCGTCGACGTGCCGACGGCCTCGGCGACCTCGGCGGCCCGCCACCGCAGCACATCCCGCAGGACCAGCGCGGCCCGCTGCCGGGGTGGTAGGTGCTGCAGGGCCGCGACGAAGGCCAGGTGGATGCTCTCGCGCTGCTCGGCTGCCTCCTCCGGGCCGCTGCCCCCCATGGCGTCCGGGAACGGCGAGAGCCAGGGCACTTCCCCGGGCTCGGACAGCGGGGTGTCGGGGTCGGCACTGGGCTGACCCAGCCCGGTGGGCAGCGGCCGGCGGGCCCGTCCCTCCAGCGCGGTGAGGCAGACATTGGTGGCGATCCGGTAGAGCCAGGTGCGCAGCGAGGACCGGTCCTCGAACTTGTCGTAGGCCCGCCATGCGCGCAGGTAGGTCTCCTGCACCAGATCCTCGGCGTCGTGCGCCGACCCGGACATCCGGTAGCAGTGCGCCAACAGCTCCCTGCGGAACTGGTCCGCCCGTTGCATGAACTCATCGGTGCCAGGTGCTGCCGGGTGCTGGGTGCGCGCGCTGGTCTCTGCGGTGCTCATGGGCTGCCTTCCCGCTCGTTCCACATCAGTATGCCGCGTGGGCGCCGCTGCCGCCCACGGACACTGAGACCGGCGCGACCGGCAGAACTCATCGCACCAGGCAGGTGGGCGCCGGCCAGTGCGCGGTCCAGGCGACCGGGCCCAGCCCGCCGTCCGCTCCGGCCGGGAAGCACTGCAGCGAGCCGGCCCGTTCCGCCGCCACCACCACCCCGGCCGGGTCGGGCCACCAGGTCAGGAAGCGGGGCCAGTGCTCGGTGGGGTGGCGCCCGGCCTCCCGGAGCCGGCCATCGGCGCCGATGGTGACGTGGATGAGCAGGTCCGCCCCGCGCACCGTGACGTACAGGTGCCGGCCCTGCGGGTCGCGCACGATCCCAGCCGCCAGCGCCTCCGTGTCGGGGCCTCCAGAGGTCTGGGCGGCGTCGGTCGCCACCAGGGGCAGGCTCTGCTCCAGCGACCACTGCTGGTCGGCCGGCCCGTCGGTCTGCCGGCGCAGCAGGTGGAGGCTGTTGTCCAGTTCGCCGATCACCCAGAGGCAGTCACCATCGGCGGCGGCGACCAGGTGCCGGGGGCCGGTGCCTGGTGGCAGCTGCACCTGCCACTGCTGGGTCAGTCGGGGCGGGTCGCCCGCGGCGGGCGGCTGCAGGCCCAGGCCCACCAGGGTGTCCGAGCCCAGGTCGCACACCACGATCTCGGTCTCGGTGAGCCAGGTGGCCTGGTGGGCGTGGGGCCCGTCCTGACGCGGGTGTGGCCCCGACCCACGGAGCTGCACGGTGTCGACCAGGGTCAGGTCGCCGCCGGCCACCTGCACCAGCCCGATGGTCCCGGTGCCGTAGTTGGCGACCGCCATGAGCCGCCCGTCGGCGGAGAGCGCCAGGTGGCACGGGTCGGCACCTCCACTGCTGACCTCACTGACCACCCGTCCGGTGGGCGGCACGCCGGCTCCCTGGGCCGACGGGTCGGCACCGGCGGACAGCTCGATCGCCACCACCGCCCCGTCGGTGACCTCACTGACGGCATAGACGAACCGCCGGTCCAGCGACCGCACCACATAGGAGGGGCGGGACACGGTGCCGGACGGCAGCAACGCCGCCAGGTCGGTCAGTGCCGGGCCAGGAGGGCCCGCACCGTCAGCTGACGTGGTGAGGCCCTGCCCCAGGGCCAGCTCGGCATACCCGCCCACAAGCACCGTGGTCACCTAACCCACCCTGCCAGATGTGGCCCAGGCCACGTCTATCGCGGCTGCGCAACGCCCGTCACTGAGCAGAAAGTAACGATTTGGCGACAAGTTTGCCGACGCAGCGCGTTGACCTGCGGAATCACATCCGTGGTGTGATGAACCTCACCGCAACCGATGCCAACCTCTCGTGCGGGGACGCGGCAGAGAAGGGCTTGGCACGCTTGCATCGGGCCTTCCGGACTGGCTTCACTAGTGCCGCCCGTGTGGCACTTGCCCCCTTCCCCCGAACGTTGTGGATGCCCCCATGTATCACGCCCGTCATGCCCAGCCCAGCGCGCTCCGGCGCGCGCTCGACAGCCGGCCCCAGCGTGCGCTGGGCGCCTCGGCCCTGGCTGTCGCGCTGAGCCTGCCCGTGCTCGCCGCGGCGCCGAGCTCGGCCGCCCCGGCCGTCACCGCACCGGCCTCCCCGGTCGTGGTGCCGATGGACAACGTCCAGTCGGCCACCGCCTACACCCGCACCGCGGTCAACGTGCGCTCCGGTCCCAGCACCGACCACTCCATCGTCGGCAGCTACCCCGAGGGCACCGAGGTGTCCGGCACCTGGACCGACAACGGCTGGCTCT
>CAYVEH010000089.1:0-10162 GCA_964450585.1 uncultured Ornithinimicrobium sp. | reverse complement strand
CCGAACTCCACCCGCACCTTGGCCCGGGTAGGAAGCCGGGAGCCGACCGGTTGCAGCTGATCGGTGCCGCGCAGCGCGACCGGCACGACCGGGCAGCCAGCGGTCAGGGCCAGCCAGGCGACTCCGGTGCGGCCCCGGTACAGCCGCCCGTCCCGGGAGCGGGTGCCCTCTGGGTAGATGCCGAAGGCCCCGCCGGAGCGCAGGTGCGCCAGTGCCAGGTCCAGCGACACCTGGGCCGCGCGGGTGTCGTCCCGGTCGACGGGGATGCTGCCGATCGCGGTGAAGAACTGTCGGCTGATCATGCCGCGCAGCCCGGTGCCGGTGAAGTAGTCGTCCTTGGCCAGGAAGGCCACCTCGCGGGGGGCGGTCAGCGGAATGACGAGGCTGTCGGCGAAGGACAGGTGGTTGCTGGCCAGCAGCACCGGACCGTCCGCGGGCACCTTCTCGGCCCCAACCACCTCCGGACGCCAGATCGCCAGCGCCGTGGGCCGCACGACAACACGCAGTGCGCGGTAGAGCATGTGGCCTCCTGCAGTGCGAGCGACACGGATATCAGTGGGTCGGGTCGTCGTCGACAGCGATTACGGTACCGCCGAGGATGCTCTCGATCACGGGCAGCCCGACCGCACCGGAACTCTCCAGGTCCTCATCGTCGTCGCCGGGGACGTCGCCACCGGGTGCGCGAGGCGGCTCCATCGCCGGAGCCGGCCCGGTCTGCGTGGTGCCCCCCGGAGCCTGCTGCGGCCCCGGCTGTTGGTGCCCAGGCTCGGCTCCGGACGTGGCCGCGGTGGAGTGCCGACCGGGCTCGGGTGCGCCGGCGGGTGGGGCGGACCGGGGCGCGGCTGACCCGGCCTCGTGCCTCTGGACGGGCGGCGGGTCGGCCTGGCCGGACGCGGGTGCCGAGGGCCCGGTGGCGGGCTCCTCGGTCGCCCAGGCTGGCGGCGCCTCCCGTGCGACCTGGGCCCACTCCTGGGCCTGGGGTACACCGCCCGGGGCCGGGGACTGCCGACCTGTTCGGGCGGCGCCGGTGACACCGAGCTGCTCGGCGGCGCTGGGGGCGGCAGCTCCGGGTGAGGAAGGACCCTGGGGGTGCGACGAGGCCCCGGGGGGCGCGCCGCCGGGCGCTGCGGTGCCCTCCACCCGCGCATCCAGGCCGATGGCGTCCACCAGGCCCTGGCGGACCACTTCGGCGTGCACGCCCTGGTTGAAGGTCGCCGCGAGGCCCTCGCTGCTCAGCCCGAGCAGCACCCGTTGCCCGTCGTAGTCCAACACCGTGCTGTTGACCGACACCAGGGTCCAGGTGACCCGGCGGATCTCCTTGACCTTGTCCAGGATCTCCGGCCAGGACCGGCGGACCGCCTCGGTGTCCAGCGTGCCCGGTGCGCTCCCGGTCACGCCCGACTGCTCACCCGCCGTCGGCTGCTGACCGCCCGCAGCCTGCTGGCCAGGCTCAGTCGGTGGACCTGGCGCCGCCGGCGGCGACGACGCCCGCGGGGGCCCGCCAGGCGGTGTCCCGCTGGGCTGCGGTGCCGGGGTCGGGGCTGGGTGCGGTTCGGGCACCCGCGTTGCCGGTCGGCTCTGGGGTGGATCCGCCGCGGGCCCTGCCGGCCCCTGCGGTGGGCCCTGCGGTGGCGGCACCTGCTGCCGCCCGTACTGCGGTGCTGCTGCCTGCCGGGCTGCTGCCGGGCTCCCCTGCGCAGGCGGGGCCTGCGCAGGCGTCGATGACGAGCCCGAGCCGGCCGCCAGGCGACGCTCGATGCGATCCAGGCGTGCGGCATACCCCTCCTCACCGGAGGCGGCCGGCAGCAGCAACCGGGCACAGATCAGCTCCAGGTGCAGCCGGTAGGAGACGGCCCCGGTCATCTCCGACAGGCCCCGGGAGATGATGTCCGCGCACCGGGTGAGGGTGGCCGGGCCGTGCACCGACGCCTGCTGCCGCAGCCGCTCGACCTGGTCCTCCGGCATACCGCGCAGCAACCCCGCTGCCCGGTCGCCCACTGCGGCCACCACGATGAGGTCGCGATAACGCTCCAGCAGGTCCTCCACGAACCGGCGCGGGTCGTGGCCGGACTCCATCACCTTGTCCACCTGACCGAAGACGGCGGCACCGTCCTGGGCGCCGACCGCGTCCACCACCGAGTCGAGCAGCTCGACGTCGGTGAAGCCCAACAGTGCAGCCGCTCCCTCGTAGGTCAGCCCTCGCTCGTCCGCCCCGGAGATCAACTGGTCCAGGACGGACAGCGAGTCCCGCACCGACCCTCCGCCGGCCCGGGTCACGAAGGAGAGCACGCCCGGCTCCAGCTCGATGCCCTCGGCCCCACAGAGCTGCTCCAGGTAGCCGGTCAGCCGCTGCGGTGGCACCAGGTGGAAGGGGTAGTGGTGGGTGCGGGAGCGGATCGTGGAGAGCACCTTGTCCGGCTCGGTGGTCGCGAAGATGAACTTCACGTGCTCCGGCGGCTCCTCCACCACCTTCAACAAGGCGTTGAACCCGTGCGGGGTCACCATGTGCGCCTCGTCGATGATGTAGACCTTGTACCGCGCCTGGGCCGGGCCGAACGCTGCCCGCTCCCGCAGGTCGCGGGCATCATCCACCCCGCCGTGACTGGCCGCATCGATCTCGATCACATCGACCGACCCGGCACCACCGCGCGCCAGTGCCTGGCAGGACTCGCACTGCCCGCACGGGTCCGGCGTGGGGCCCTCATCGCAGTTCAGGCACCGGGCCAGGATCCGCGCGCTGGTTGTCTTGCCACAGCCGCGCGGCCCGCTGAACAGGTAGGCGTGATTGACCCGGCCGGAGCGCAGCGCCTGCATCAACGGCTCGGTGACATGCTCCTGCCCGATGACGTCAGCGAAGGTCTCCGGTCGGTAACGGCGATACAGCGCGGTGCTCACACCCGCGACTGTAGCCGCCGGGGCTGTCAGCACCGGCCCCGTCCACAGGGCCGGGTCAGTCGACCTGCAGCACCGTCATCCGGTGGGCGGCCCGGGTCAGCACCACATAGAGCACCCGTGGCCCGCCCGGGGACTCGGCGACGATCCCGTCCGGGTCGACCACGACGGTGGCATCCCACTCCAGCCCCTTGGAGGAGAGCGGGTCGGTGAGCACTACCCGGCCATCGTGCCGGCTGACCACCTCACCCAGGCCGGCGAACCACCGCTGCGGTGCGATCACCGCGATCGCACCGCCGACCTGCTCGCCCAGCTGCTCCAGGGCCGTGCCGACCGCCGCCGCAACTGCAGTGGCCTGGGCCGAGACCTGCACCTCGACCGGCTCGATACCGGTCTCGCGCACCGCCTGCGGGATGTCGGCATCCGGCACGTGCCGGCGGATCAGCTCCTCGGCATAGGTGAAGATCTCTCGCGCATTGCGGTAGTTGGTGCTCATGTGGAAGGAGCGCCGCACCGAGCTGCCGAACGCCTCCTCCCGGGCTGCCAACGACTCCTGCGGGTCCGGCCACGAACTCTGCGCGGCGTCCCCGACCACCGTCCAGGAGGCCCACCGACCCCGCCGGCCCACCATCCGCCACTGCATCGGGGAGAGGTCCTGGGCCTCATCAACCAGCACGTGCGCGTACTCGTCGGCCGGTGTCACCCGGCCGGACAACAGCCGGTCCCTGGGGTCGGCGGAGACGCGCTGCCCCTGCTGCTCGCCGGTCGGCGCCGAGGCGATCGGCTCGTCCCGGTCCAGCCCGACCCGCAGCGCCGCCGTCCCGTACTGGGAGGCGTCCTCCAACTCCTCGATCTCGTAGAAGCCACGCTCCTCCGACGGCAGCTCGACCACCGGCCCCAGCCGGGCGGCCAGGTCATCGACCAGGGCCACATCGGCCACGCTCCAGGTGCCGGATTCCAGGGCGACCTGCATCGAGGAGGAGAGGATGCCGACCCCCTCCGGGCCGAGCAGGTCCCCGGCGAGCCGGTCGGCGGTCTCCGGCTCGGCCAGCCACAGCAGCATCTCCCGGGGGTCCACCGGGGACCACCACTGCCGTGCGAAGGCCTCCACCTCGGTGGAGTCCTCGAACTTGTCCAGGAACTGCTCCCGGTCGCCCTCCTGCACCTGCGCCCAGGCCGCCTCCGCCAACTCCCGCACCGCCGCCTCGAAGGAGCCGTTGCGCTGATGGTGGCGCAACACGGTGCGCCGCACCCGGGCCAGCACCTGCTCGGTGAGCCGCACCGCGTGCCCGGCGACGAAGACCCGTAACTCGGTCGGTGCCTGCGGGACCGGCTCGCGCACCAGCCGACCCAGCACCTGCCGGATCCGCAGGCTGCCCTTCAGCGCCGCCGCCTCCGGGGCGTCATACCGGGTGGCGGTGATGCCACCGACCAGGTCACCGACCGAACGCAGCACCACCGAGTCCTCCCCCAGCCCGGGGAGCACCCGCTCGATGTAGGCGGTATAGGCCGCCGACGGGCCCACCACGAGCACCCCGCCGGCCTCGAACCGGCGCCGATCGGCATACAGCAGGTAGGCGGCCCGGTGCAGGGCCACCACGGTCTTGCCGGTCCCCGGCCCCCCGGTGATCTCGGTAACGCCACGGACCTCGGCCCGGATCGCCTCGTCCTGGTGCTGCTGGATGGTGGCCACGATGTCGCGCATCCGGGTGCCCCGGGAGCGGGTCAGCGCCGCGATGAGGGCCCCATCACCGACCACCACCAGGTCCTGTGGGGCCTCGGGCACCATCAGGTCGTCCTCGATCCCGACCACGAGCTCGCCCTGGCAGCGCAGCACCCGGCGACGCAGCACCCCGTGCGGCTCCACCGGCGTTGCGCGATAGAACGGAGCTGCGGCCGGGGCCCGCCAGTCGATGACCAGCGGCTCATACTCGTCGTCACGCACCCCGAGACGACCGACATAGCGCACCTCTCGCTCCGCAGGCTTCCCGGAGTCGTGGTGCTCCAGGTCCAGCCGCCCGAAGACCAACCCCTCGTGCTGGTGCTGCAGCGAGGCCTGCCGACGGGAGGCGGAGAAGACCAGCGCGTCCCGCTCGAACAAGCCAGCCAGCTCCTCATCCCGCGGGTCGCCGGTACCGCGCCGGTCGGTCTGCCCCCGGGACATCCCCTCGGCGTGCACCAGCTGGGCACGGTCCACGGCCTTGGCCAACTCGGTGTAGACCCGGTCCACATGGGCCTGCTCGGTCGCCAACTCGCGCGCGACGACGTCCTCGGTGGCTTCGGTCACCTTCAGTCCTATCCCCTTCACCCGGGCCGACTCACGGGTACTACTGGGCCACGGATCGGACTAGCCTACCCGCCGGCACGGTCAGCAACAGCCTCCTAGACCCAGCCCCGACGGGCGGCCTGCACACCGGTCTGAAACCGGGTCGCCGCACCGAGCAGGTTCATCAACCGGGCGACCCGTCGCTCCACGGTGCGGGTGGACACGCCCACCCCCCGCGCGATCTGCTGGTCAGTGGCTCCGGCGGCGAGCAGTCCCAGGATCCGGCGGTCACGCGGAGCCAACGGGGCCTCGTCGGTCTCTCCGGCAGCTCGGGCGACGGTCGGGGCCAACGGCGTGGACAGGTCATACGCCACATCGAACAGGGCCCCGATGGCCGCCGTGGGGGCGCGGCGGCGGGCCACGAACGATCCGTCGGCCCGCTCGTCATACCGGGACAGGTCCACCAGCGCGGCCTTGTCGTCCACCACCAGCCCGCTGAACGGCAGACCGTCACTGACCCGCACCCGGCGCCCGTCATTGGCGGCGGCCTCCACCCGCTCCAGCACGCCCTCGTGCCCGAACAGGGCCACATCGACCACCATGCTCACTGCCGCCGGCGGCACTGCGGGTCGCACCACCGTCTCCGGGTTCTCCCGCAGCAGCCGCAGCGACGCCGGTGAGTTATCCATGAAGACCCTGATCCGGGTCTCCGCGGTGGCCGACAGGGAGTAGGCCGCGAGCACCACCTGGTCCACCGACTGCAGCATCTGCACCCCCACGAACGCCGGTTCCTCCGGCGCCGCGCGACTCTGCCGCCACAGGGCCGCCAACTCACTGGCGGTGTTGCGAGTGGTCCGGGCCCGTGCCTCCAGGGTGGCCGCCAGCCGGGGCATCGCGATCTCCGGGGGCAGGATCTCCCACTCTCCCGGGCCGGCGGGTGCGATGAGCTGCCGACTGACCAGGAAGGCCGCCGCACGATCGACATCCGCTGGGTGCAGACCCGAGTCGACCAGCGCCTCCCGGGTCGGCCGCCCGGTGCGCAACATGGTCAGGTACAACGCCGAGAGGTAGTCCTCGAACTGCGGATCGTTCAACTCGTCCAAGCGCGCCATGCCCGCACCGACCTCTCCGAGGGATGTCCTGTCGGATTACCGACATTGACTATAAGCCGCCAGATCTGGACGTGACATCTGCGGGCGCCCGTGTCATGGTGGAGCGACCGGCCTAGCCGGAGTGGGGACCGTGCGAGTCGACTGTTATCCCCCGAGACAGTCTGACCCCGCCCCACCGCGTGGCTCACCTGGGAGATGACCCCCCCTGCCTCCCAGGTGGGCCACGCCCCAGTCAGCACCCTTTCGGCCTCCAAGTTCAGCCTGGGACGCCGCTGGATTAGGGTCATCCCGTGAGGATTCTGGTCATCGGCTCCGGTGCACGCGAGCACGCCATCGTCCACGCACTCACTGACGATCCACTCGTCGAGGAGGTGCTGGTGGCACCGGGCAATCCGGGCATCGCGCTGTTGGCCCGGTGCCTGCCGGACTGCGGGCCGGTGACCGACCCGGCGGGGATGTCGCAGTTGGCGGCCCAGGTGGCCGCCGACCTGGTGGTCATCGGCCCGGAGGCGCCCCTGGTGGCCGGGGTGGCGGACGCGGTGCGTGCCCGTGGGATCCCCTGCTTCGGCCCGAGCGCGGCCGCCGCGCAGCTGGAGGGCAGCAAGGCCTTCGCCAAGGAGGTGATGGCCGCTGCCGGCGTGCCCACGGCACTGGCCCAGGTCTGCACCAGCGAGGACGAGGTGGTCCACGCCCTGCAGGCAATGGGGCCGCCGTATGTCGTCAAGGACGACGGATTGGCCGCGGGCAAGGGTGTCGTCGTCACCCAGGACCGGGATGAGGCCCTGGCGCACGGTCTGGCCTGCCTGGCCAAGGCCGACGGCCGGGTGGTGGTCGAGGAGTTCCTGGACGGCCCGGAGATCTCGCTGTTCTGCCTCAGTGACGGCACGGAGGTCCGGGCGCTGGCCCCGGCCCAGGACTTCAAACGCATCGGCGACGGGGACACCGGCCCGAACACCGGCGGGATGGGCGCCTACAGCCCGCTGCCCTGGGCCCCCGAGGACCTCACCGAGCAGGTGCTGGAGCGCATCGCCCGGCCCACCATCAGCGAGATGCACCGCCGCGGCACACCCTTCACCGGCGTGCTGTACGTCGGGCTGGCGCTGACCTCCCGCGGGCTCCGGGTCGTGGAGTTCAACGCCCGGTTCGGCGACCCGGAGACCCAGGTCGTGCTGGCCCGGCTCCGGACACCGCTGGGCCAGCTCCTGCAGGCAGCGGCCCTCGGCCGTCTCGAGGAGTTCCCGGACCTGTCCTGGCACGACCTGGCAGCCGTCACCGTGGTGCTGGCCTGCGCGGGCTATCCGCAGGCACCGGTCACCGGGGCAGCCATCGCCGGCCTGCAGGAATGCGCGGAGCTGCCGTCGGTGCAGGTGCTGCACGCCGGCACCGCGCAGTCATCGGAGGGGCTGATCACCGCCGGCGGCCGGGTGTTGTCGGTGGTCGGCACCGGCACGGACCTGGCCTCGGCACGCGAGCGTGCCTACGCCGGCGTCGCCGCCATCACCCTGACCGGCGGCCAGCACCGCACCGACATCGCCCAGCGGGCCGCGACCGGGACGGTCCTACCGTGACCGGGATGACCGCTGCCGGGCTGCCGGGGGAGTTGCCGGGCTACCGCCCGGTCTACTCCGGCAAGGTCCGCGAGCTGTTCGCGCCGGTCGACCCCCGAACCGACCAGGTGGACCCCAGCCGCCTGCTGCTGGTGGCCTCCGACCGGATCTCCGCCTTCGACCACATCATCGACTCCCCGATCCCCGACAAGGGGATCGTGCTCACCCAGCTCTCGCAGTGGTGGTTCGACCAGCTGGCCGACCTGGTCCCGCACCATGTGCTCGACACGGCCGTGCCCGCGCAGGTCGCCGGCCGGGCGGTGAGTGTCCGCCGGCTGCGGATGCTGCCCGTGGAGTGCATCGCCCGCGCCTACCTGACCGGCGGCGGGCTCAGCGAGTACCGCCGCACCGGAGCGGTCAGCGGGGTGTCGCTGCCGGCAGGACTGCAGGACGGCTCCGCGCTGCCCGAACCGGTCTTCACCCCGACCACCAAGGCACCGGCCGGGCAGCACGATGCCCCGATGACGTTCGCCCAGGTGGAGGAGGAGCTGGGCAGCGCCCTGGCGCACCGGGCGCGTGAGCTGACCCTCGGCATACTGGCTCGTGGCAACGCGATCGCCTCCCAGCGAGGCATCCTCATCGCCGACACCAAGGTCGAGTTCGGCATCGACCCCGACGCGGTCGGTCTGGGGCCACACGAGCCGGTGGACTGGCACCGCATCGACCCCGACCAGGTCCAATTGGTGCTCGCCGACGAGGCGCTCACCCCGGACAGCAGCCGGTTCTGGCGTGCCGCTCAGTGGCAGCCGGGCCAACCGCAGACCTCCTACGACAAGCAGGTGCTGCGGGACTGGCTGCTCTCCCGGGCCAGTGGCTGGGACCGGGCCAGTGGTGATGCGCCACCCCCCCTGCCGGAGGAGATCATCACGCTGACCAGGGCCCGCTACGTCGAGGCCTACGAAGCCCTCACTGGGCAGACCTTCCACGCCCCCAGCCCGCAGTAACCTCCAGGAGACCCTGCTGATGGCCTCGACCCCGTATGCGCTGCGCACCTTCCCCGGTGGCTCCGCCCTCTCCGAGTTCCGGGCAAGGGCGGTGCTGCGTCGCCTGCAGGTCCGGGTGCCGCGCGTGGCCGGGGTGTCGGCCGAGCACCAGCACTGGGTCGCCTCAACGGCCCCACTGACCGGGCAGCAGGCCCGGGTGCTGCAGCAACTCCTCGACTATGGCGAGCCGGTCAGCCCGGCGGATCCGGCCGCGGCGAGCGCCACCGTGGTGGTCACGCCGCGGCTGGGCACCATCTCCCCCTGGGCCAGCAAAGCCACCGACATCGTGCACAACTGCGGCATCGCCATCCACCGGGTGGAACGGGTCGTGCACTACACCTTGGCGTTGCGCGACAGCGGACCGCTGACCGAGCAGGAGTGGGCCGACTGCGCCGAGGTCTTGCACGACCGGATGACCGAGACGGCTCTGCCTGGTGCGGACGGCGCCGCGGCCCTGTTCACCGAGCGTGAGGCCGAGCCGATGGCCCACGTCGACGTGCTCGGTCAGGGACGGCAGGCCCTGGTCCAGGCCGACACCGCGTGGGGGTTGGCGCTGGCCCCCGACGAGATCGACTACCTGGTGGAGGCGTTCACCCGGATGGGTCGCAACCCCACCGACGTCGAGTTGACGATGTTCGCCCAGGCCAACTCCGAGCACTGCCGGCACAAGATCTTCAACGCCGACTTCGTCATCGACGGGCACCCCCAGGAGCGCAGCCTGTTCGGGATGATCCGGCACACCGAGCAGGTCGCGGGGCAGGGCAGCGTGGTGGCCTACAAGGACAACGCCTCCGTGATGGAGGGGGGCCGGATCACCCGCTGGCTGCCCACCGGCGACCCGGGCCACCCACGCCGCTACACGGCATACCAGGACGACGTGCACGTGCTGATGAAGGTGGAGACGCACAACCATCCCACCGCGATCTCTCCGTTCGCCGGGGCGGCCACGGGAGCCGGCGGTGAGATCCGGGACGAGGGCGCCACCGGTCGCGGGAGTGCCCCCAAGGCGGGGCTGACCGGATTCGTGGTCTCCAACCTGCACCTGCCCGGGACCGAGGAGCCGTGGGAGGCCGAACCCTACGGCGCCCCCGCACACATCGCCTCCCCGCTGGAGATCATGCTCGAGGGACCGATCGGTGCAGCCGCGTTCAACAACGAGTTCGGCCGACCGGCCCTGGGCGGTTTCTTCCGCGTCTACGAGCAGACGGTCGACGGGGTGCGACGCGGCTACCACAAGCCGATCATGAGCGCCGGCGGGCTGGGGGCCATCAGCGCCGACCAGACCGAGAAGGTCCGCTTCGC
>CAYVEH010000088.1:7482-10403 GCA_964450585.1 uncultured Ornithinimicrobium sp. | reverse complement strand
GCACGGATCGTCGGCGCCACCAACTGCCCGAGGTCCGTGTTTGCGGCGGTGCCCTGCGTGACGTGCACGACCGGCACCCCGTCAGCCACGGCCTGCTGCACCCACGGCCACCACGCCGGTGGGTCACCCGCCGGCCGGCCAGGCGGCCCGGCCAGGGAGCCGACGTGGTGGACCGGCACCGGCAGGCCCTCGACGGGTTCGAAAGAAGGCACCGAGAGCTGGAGGATCCCGGCGCCGGCGCGCGGCCAGTCCAGGAAGAACGTCCGGGGTGCCGGCTCCCCCAGGTGAGCGAACATCCGCTCGGCCTGCCGTTGGACCGGACCGAACAGCGCCGACATCGCCAGCCGCCCCGCCAGGTTGTGCGCGGCGGGCGCCAGCGGTCCCAGCACCCGCCACGGCGGGCCGACCGGTGGCAGCGCTGACTGCCGCGCCAGGGGTGGCATCGTCCCGAGTGTCAGCACGGGCGGGCCGCTCGGGCGCCCGACCAGCGCCAGGGCCGCGAGAAAGAGCGGCTCGGCCACGATCGCGTCCGCCGGCTCCTGCCCCAGGGCCATGTCGACGGCGGCGAGCTGCGCTGGCACCGGCTCGAGGAAGATCCGCCCCATGTCGAACCGGGCGGCCGCAGGCCCACTCAGGTCTGCTCGTCCCGGGAAGTGCTCCAGGATCCGGTCCTCGTCGAGGTCCGCCTCCGCTGGCAGTGCGCACAACTGGGCAACCGAGGCGACTTGGTCGGCATACCGCCTCCCGGTGACCACCCGGACCCGGTGACCGGCGTCCACCAGCCCCTTCGCCAGCTGCAGGGTGGGTGTGACATGACCCCGAAAGGGGCAGGACGCCAGCAGGATCGAGCCCATCCGTCCACCGTAACGGGGTGCCGTGGGGCACTCAGCCGCGACCAAGGCCTGGCTGACGGAGCGGGCTCAGGCCTGCGCAGCCGTGCCGCTGATGTCGACCAACCAGTTGATGCCGAAGCGGTCGGTGAGCTGGCCGAACTCATCGCCCCACATCTGCAGCTCCAAGGGCGTCTCGATCGTCGCACCCTCGCACAGGCCCGCCCAGTAGCGGCGCAGCGCCTCGGCATCGTCGCCGCTGAGGCTGACCGTGATGTTGTTGCCCGGCCGGTGCTCGGTGCCGGGCGGGGTGTCGGCGGCCATCAGGATGAGCCCCTCGGGCGTCTCGAGCTGGCCGTGCATGATCTTGTCGTCGAACTCGGGCCCAGCTCCCGGGAACTCGGCGAAGGTGTTCAGGTCGAGTTCGCCGCCGAGAACGCCGGCGTAGAACTCCAGGGCCTCCCGCGCGGTGCCCGGAAAGGTGAGATACGGGTTGAGACGGGTCGTCATGACAGCTCCTGTGAGCGGAGGTTCTGGACCTTTCTCACACTAGACCCGCCGGGCCGGACGCAACAGGCCTCGGAAGACCGAGGTATACCGGCTCCCGTCGTGCCGCCCGGGAGGTTCAGCCGCGCTCGGCGAGGTGGGCCTCCACCCGCTCCACCTTGGCGGCCAGCTGACCGCTGAAGCCAGGGCGAATGTCGGCCTTGAGCACCAGGCCGACCCGCGGCGACTCCGCGGCAACGGTGTCGACCGCCTGCTTGACGACAGCCATGACCTCGTCCCACTCGCCCTCAATGTTGGTGAACATCGCATTGGTCTCGCACGGCAGACCGGAGTCGCGGATCACCTGGACGGCGCGCGCCACGGCCTGGCTGACGCCGCCGGTCTCGTCTCCGCCGGAGGGGCTGATGCTGATGGCAACGATCATGCCTCCATCCTGACAGAGCGCGGCGGCGCAGCATCCCGGCGGTGCAGCAGGAGCGAGGCCCCCAGGAAGAGGAGCCCGCCCAGCGACAGCGCGACCCCGACCCAGCTGGTGGCCTGATACCCCCACCCGGCGGCGATGACCAGTCCCCCGAGCCAGGCCCCGAGGGCGTTGGCCAGGTTAAGGGCGGCGTGGTTGCTGGCGGCGCCGATGGTCTCGGCCTCTCCGGCGACGGACATCAGCCGCAACTGCAGCACCACCACCAGGACGGAGGCGAGCATGGCCACCAGGAAGAGGGTGATCAACGCCGGCCAGGGCCACCGGGAGGTGAGGGTGAACAGGGCCAGCACTCCGCCGATGCCGACCAGGCCGATCACCAGCCCGCGCAGCACCGACCAGTCGGCCAGCCAGCCGCCCACCAGGCTGCCGACAGCGCCGCCGATGCCGAAGACCAGCAGGAACCACGGGATCGCGGCCGCGGTCAGCCCGGTGACCTCAGTGATGGTGGGGGCGATGTAGGAGTACATGGCGAACATCCCGCCGAACCCGACGGCCCCCACCGCCAGGGTCAGCCACAACTGCAGGTTGCCCAGCGCCGCCAGCTCCTTGCGGCCGCTGGCCCGCGGGTTGCCGGGAGTGGCCGGCACCCACCACATCACCAGGACGATCGTCAGCACGGCCAGGGCGGTGACCAACCAGTATGCCGAGCGCCACCCGGCCTGCTGCCCGAGCCAGGTGGCCGCGGGGACCCCGGCCATGTTGGCCAGTGGGATGCCGAGCATGACCCGGCTCACCGCCCGGCCGCGTTGGTGCGCGGGTGCGCAGGCGGCCACGATCAGTGCTGCCACCCCGAAGAAGGCCCCGTGCGGCAGCCCGGCCAGAAACCGCCCAAGGACCAGCCCGGCATACCCGGTGGCCAGTGAGCTGGCGATGTTGCCGAGCACGAACAGGCCCATCAGGATCAGCGTCAGCCCCTTGCGGGGCAGGCGGGCGCCGAAGAGGGCTACCAGCGGTGCGCCGACGACGACGCCGATGGCGTAGGCGGAGATGGTGTGCCCGGCGCTGGGGATGGACAGGCCCAGCCCGGTGGCGATCTGCGGCAGGAGCCCCATGGTGACGAACTCGGTGGTGCCGATCGCAAAGCCGCCGACGACCAGGGCCGT
>CAYVEH010000088.1:3300-7382 GCA_964450585.1 uncultured Ornithinimicrobium sp. | reverse complement strand
GCGGCCTTCTCCGCCTTCTCGGCCTTGGCGACCTCGGCCTGCGCTGCGCTCCGGGCGTCGGTGACCACCGCGGCCAAAAGGTCGCCATTGGGCAGGCCCTGCTGCTCGAGCTGCCAACTGTCCAGGACACCGCCCACGTTGACGAACGACGCGGCGACCTCCTCCTCTGCGGCCGGCTCATCGGGGGCGACCACCGCCGGCTCGGCACCGGCCGAGCTGCCACTGATGGCCACCCCTGCGGTCTGCACGTCGGTGCGGCTCTCGCCCAGCCAGAGCCAGGCGCTGAGCGCTGCCACGATGGTCAGCGACACGAACGAGGCGATCAACTTCATGCCTCTAGTGTGCCGCCTGAAGGTGGCACTCGGATGAGACCTTCATGAGAAGACTCTCATCTTTGGCAGTGGCTCCGCCGACGTCCGGCGACCCGACCGACGGCCCGGTGGCGCTGCTGGGCGCCGGCAGGTGCGCGCTCAGACCTCGTTCAACCGGTACCCCACACCCCGCACGGTGTCGAAGCGGTCGGCGCCCAACTTGTTGCGCAGGTAGCGGATGTAGACGTCCACGACGTTGGAGGCGCCATCGAAGTCATAACCCCAGACGCGGGAGAGTAACTGCTCCCGAGAGAGCACCTGCCCGGCGTGCTCCAGGAACTCCCGGGCCATCGCGAACTCCCGGGGCGACAACTCCACCGTTCGGCCCTCGACGGTGGCCACCCGGGTGGTGAGGTCCAGGCTGAGACTGCCGTGGCTGAGGACCGTTGAGCCCTGGGTGCCGGGTCGGGGTCGTAGCCGGGTGCGGACGCGGGCCAGCAGCTCCTCGAACTTGAACGGCTTGGTGAGGTAGTCGTCCGCTCCGCCCTCCAGGCCGGCGACGGTGTCGCTGACAGTATCCCGGGCGGTCACCATGATGATCGGGATGTCGTGCTCCAGGGTGCGGAGTACCTTGAGCACCGTGAAACCGTCCATCTTCGGCATACCCACGTCCAGCACCAGCAGGTCGTAGTCACCGCTGGAGGCATGCTCCAGGGCACTGACTCCGTCGGTCACCACGTGCGTCTGGTAACCGGCGGACTTGAGCCCCTTGGCGACGAAGAGCGCGATCCGCTCCTCGTCCTCGGCGATCAGGATGTTGGGCATGGGTCCAGCATCACATCTCGGCGGGGATCCACACCCGGAAGGTGCTGCCGATGCCGACGGCCGAGTCCAGGGTGACGGTGCCGCGGTGGCCGTGGGCGATGGCCACCACGATCGGCAGGCCCAGCCCGGAGCCGTCCACCGAGCGGTGGTTCTCGCTGCGGCCGAACCGTTCAAAGATGCGGTCGATCGCCTCCGGCGCGATGCCGCTGCCGCGGTCCTGCACGCTGATCACCAGGTAGCGGCGGGCCGGGTTCTGCACCTGGTGGACCACCTGCGGGGTGGGGTGCGCCCAGTCCAGGCGCACCTCGATGCGGGTCCCCGGCTCGGAGAACTTGGCGGCGTTGGCCCCGAGCTGGATCACCGCCTGCTGCAGCCGCTGCCGGTCGGCCAGCAGGGTCCCGGAGGCGGCGGGGACGGTCTCCCAGTCCCGGTCGCCGAGCAGGTGCAACCGGTCCTGCAGCTCACGGCCCAGTTGTTGCACGTCCACCGACTCCAGCTCGATGAAGTCCGGGCGTTGCGACTTGGCCAGCAGCAGCAGGTCATCCACCAGACGTTTCATCCGGTCCAGTTCGTCGAGGACCAGCTCCCGGGTCTGGTCGACGTCCTCGGCGTCACCGACCTCCATCAGCTCCAGGTTGCCCCGGATGATCGTCAGCGGGGTCCGCAGCTCGTGGGCGGCGTCGTCAAGGAACTGCCGCTGGTCGGCCATCCCCGCCTCCAACCGGTCGAGCATCTGGTTGAAGGTGTACGCCAGTTGCGCCACGTCGTTGTCGGCGGCGTGGATCTCCACCCGCTGGGTGAGGTCCTCGGTGTCGATCGTGGAGGTGGCTCGGCTCAGGTCGGCCAGCGGCCGCAGCAGGCGTCCGGTGACCACGTAGCCGGTGGCGCCGGTGACCACCACGGTGCCGAGGGCGACCAGGGCATACGTGCCCACCTGGTTCCAGATGCCGCGGCGTTGTGCGCCCGCGTTGATCGCGACGACCATCACGCCCTCTCGGGGGTCGTCGGGCAGCTGCACCGAGGTGATGACCATCCGCAGCTCCCGGTCACCGAGGGTGAAGTCGGTGATGGTGGCCCGGCCCGGCTCGTGCAGCCGCTCGACCGTCTGCTTGACCTCGGGCACATTCAGGTCGAACGGCCGTTGACCGCCGGGGATATAGGCCGTGGTGCCGTCGATCAGCGTGAGCATCGACTCGTACTCCCCCGGCACCGACGACAGCAGGTAGGCGCGGAACAGTTCTCGCAGGTCGGTGTACGGGCCTGCGGTCTGGCTGTCCGGGCCCCGCTTGGCGATGCTGCGCAGCTCGTTGACCTCTTGCAGCAACTCGTCATCGATCCGCTGGTTGAGCTGGTTGAACTGCACGATGAAGGTCACCGACCCGGCCACCATCAACCCCAGGGTGAGCATGGTCAGCACCAGGGTGAGGACCCGCACCCGGACGGACCAGGGACGTCCGGGCCGTCTCCGGGGAGCCTCACGCTGCGGCATGGCCACACTGTAGGGCGCGGACCGGCCGACCGTCGTGCCCGTCAGTCGTCCGGGGGCAGAGTTGAGCACCGGCCGACCTGCCCGTCAACGGTTTCACGTGCCCCGGCACGATGGGCCCATGGACGCAGGAGAAGATCTCACCCACCCCGCGGTTCGAGCCCTCGCCGCGGGCCGGTGCACCGAGGAGGAGTTCGCCGGGCACCTGGCCACGGCGGGGACACCGTTGGTGGAGCGGATCAGTCCACGGCAGGTCGCCGTCACCTTCGTGCGGCGCGACGCCGACGGCGAGGACGGCGCCGAGATCCGGGTGCGGGAGCTCATCGGGTCCGGCCCGGTCGGTGATCGGGTGCTGCGGCGGGTGGGCGCCACCAGGTACCGGGCGCTCAGCGTGCGGATGCGCTCCGACCTGCGCCTGAGCTACGCCTTCGAGGTACTCCACGCGGGTGCCGAGCCGCAGTTGTTGCCCGACCCGGTGAACCCACCACCGCCCTCGCTGGATCAACGGTTAGCCGGCTCGGCGCTGGTGCTCCCGGATGCCACCGAGTTGCCGGTGGACCCGCACCGCGCCACTGCGGCCTCCCCGGAGGTGGTCGAGCACCAGTTGGCCAGTGCGATCCTGGGCACCAGGCGCCGGGTCTGGGTGTCCCCGCCGCCGGGCTGGTCGCCGGGGGCACCGCCGAGCAGTTGCGTCATCGTCTTCGACGGTACCGCGGGACACACCGCGCCGGCGGTGCGGGACGTGCTGACCGCCCGAGGCCAGATCCGTGATGCCGTGGTGGTTCTGGTCGACCAACAGGGACGTCGGGACGTGGACCTGACGGCCAACCCGGCGTTTTCCCGGATGCTGGCCGAGGAGCTGGTGCCGTGGCTGCGCACCCACTACGGCATCTCGGAGAAGCCGGCGGACGTGGCGCTGTCCGGCTCCAGTTTCGGTGGGCTCTGCGCCGCCTGGACCGCGCTGCAGCACCCGGATGTCTTCGGCAATGCCCTCATCCAGTCACCATCCTGCTGGTATCACCCCAGTCTGCCCGCCCCTGCCCGCGGCGTTGCGGGCGAGCCCGACCTGGTGGGCCAGGAGGTACCGACGCCGACGCTCATCGACGCGTTCGCCCAGGCTGACCCGGTGCCGGTGCGCATCTTTCACGAGGTCGGACGGGTGGAGTACGGCCCGCCCCCGGCGCAGATCCGTCAGGTGTTCGGCAACCGGTGGCTGCACGACGTGCTGCGGCTCAAGGGTTATGACACCACCTACCGGGAGTTCGCCGGTGGGCATGACGCCCTCTGGTGGCGCGGCACCTGGGCCGACGGACTGCGCTGGCTGCTCCCGGTGCGCCCTGGGCCAGGGCGCACCGGGTGATGGACCTGTTCGCTCAGGTGCCGACCAGCGAGTCGCCCTCCGCCAGCGTGATCGACCCGTCCTCGACCAGGTCGGTCAGCCACGGCGCGCGCGGCCAGCG
>CAYVEH010000088.1:0-3200 GCA_964450585.1 uncultured Ornithinimicrobium sp. | reverse complement strand
CGGGCACGCTTGACCGATCCGCGCTCTCCGTCAGGGTGGAAGAACAACTCTGGGCTGCGGGTGCGGCACAGACCCTCGTGCTGCCAGTCCCAGTCGGCACCGATGGGATGAATGGCTGATGCCTCGTGCATGTGCAAACCCCTTTCATGAGGGGCGACCCCAGGTCGAGGGGGAAGTGTGACCAACGACCCAGGTCGGCAGTTGAGCCCCACTTCTTGAGGCAGCACCCAGTATTGCCGGTTGGCCGCGCTTGGGCAAGAGCGATGTGCGACAGGGGGATCAGCGCCCCGGTTGGCCGCGAGGCGTCAGTGACCGCCGACCAGTTGCGAGTCGCTGTCATCCTGCTCGTCGCTGACCGCGAGGAGCCGGCCACCTTGGACGATCTGCGCGGCCACGTCCCGCAGTTTGGTGTTGGTCTCCTGGGACTGCCGCGACAACACCGCGAAGGCCTGGTCCAGCGTCAGGTCGTAGCGTTGGATGAGCATCCCCTGGGCGACCCCGATCAGGTGTCGGGAGCGCAGCGCCTCGCGCAGCCCGGACATTTCCCGGGATACCTCAATGGCCCCGCCGGCGTGGGCGGCGAACAGGTGTGCCTCATCCAGGTCGTCTCGGGAGAAGGCCCGTGCCTGTCGCGCATACAGGTTCAGCGCCCCGATGAGCTCGCCATCGGTGCCCGTCAGTTGGACACTGAGCACGGAGCGTATGCCGAGCTCGGCGACTCGGCGGGACCACTCCGGCCACCGCGGATCGTCCTCGGTGTCGCCGATGATGTGCGTTTCGTTGTCGATCGCGGTATCTCGGCAGGGTCCCTCACCCAGCTCCTCCTGGAGCTCGTCGGCCCGGTGCACCAACGGGTCGGTAGAGGCAACCGGTGCCGCGGGCGAGTTCTTGGTGCGGAGCGAGATACCCGCCGAGTCGCAACCCGGCACACCCTGCACCGCCAGCTCCACGATCCGCTGCAAGGTGAGCGGTTCACCCTTCTGGGACAGCAGGTCCTTGCTGAGTTGGGCATAGTGCGCACCGCGCTCCACCTGGTTCATGCTGCCTCCGGACGCCCTCTCGATCGGTGGCCACATGCTAGTCGAGGAGCCGGTGAGGCGGTCTGTCAGGATGGCCAACCGTGACCACCCTCCCGGAAGATCTGACCCAGCAGTTGCACGAGCTGTACCGACACCTGCATGCCCACCCGGAGTTGTCGATGCAGGAGCACGCGACAGCACGCGTGATCGAGGACCGGATGGCCGCGTTGGGTTGGGACACCTTCCGGTGCGGGGGCACCGGCGTGGTCGCCACCCTGGAGAACGGCCACGGGCCGGTCGTCGGGTTCCGCGCCGACACCGACGCCTTGCCGGTGGCCGAGGCCACCGGGGTGCCGTGGGCGTCCACCGCGCGAGGGACCCTGCCGGATGGGACCGAGGTGCCGGTCATGCATGCCTGCGGTCACGACACCCATGTCACGGCCGCCATCGGCGCGGCGTCCCTGCTGACCAGGTCCCGCGCGGACTGGCAGGGCACCGCGCTGTTCGTCTTTCAGCCCGGGGAGGAGACCGCCGCCGGAGCCCGCGCCATGCTGGCCGACGGGTTGTGGGACCGGGCGCCTCGCCCGGAGGTGATGTATGCCCAACATGTCTCCAACGGTCAGGCTGGGACGATCCGGATCAGCCGGGGGCCGGCGATGGCGATGGCCGATGCGCTCCAGGTGCGGGTGCACGGCACCGGCGGTCACGCGTCCCGCCCGGCCGACACCGTGGACCCTGTCCTGCTGGCCGCGCACATGGTGGTCCGACTGCAGAGCGTGGTGTCGCGGGAGGTGCCCGCTCAGGACGCCGCGGTGGTCTCGGTGGCGACCTTCCACGCCGGGCTGAAGGAGAACATCATCCCGGCCGAGGCGGTCTTCTCGATCAATGTGCGATCGCTGAACCAGCGGGTGCGCTCACGGGTGCTCACGGCGATCACCCGGGTGCTCCACGCCGAGGCGCAGGCCTCTGGTGCACCGGACCCCACCATCCGGGAGCTGTACACCTTCCCGTTGCTGACCAACGACCCGGCCGAGACCGACCGGGTCACCGAGGTGCTGCGCTCGGCGCTGGGTGAGGGCCAGGTGCGGCCGCGGCCCACGCAGATGGGCAGTGAGGACTTCGGTGCCCTGCCTGACGCGCTCGGCATCCCGGGGGTCTACTGGTTCTTCGGTGGGCTGCCACAGGAGGTGCTCGACAGCCCTGAGCCGACCCCGTCGAACCACTCACCGCAGTTCGCTCCGGTGCTGGAGCCGACGTTGTCCACGGCCACGATCGCGGCCTACGAGGTGGTCCGCAGCCGGTTGGCCGGGTCGTCCTCGGCGCCCAGGTAGACCCACCGTCCGGCGCGCCGGACGAAGCGACTGCGCTTCGTCATGACTCAGACAACAACGGCACTTTTGACTGCAATGGCTGGCGCGGCGGCGACTCAGGAGGTCCTGTGTACCGGTACAGGTCTGCTTCCCCTTCCGATGGTGTCACCATCTACGGATTGGTGTCGGCCTCAAGTTGGGACGAAACTGGAGGAGGCCCATGCCCGCCGGTAGGTGAAGAATACTTCGCCACGCGAATAGACGGCATCAGGGTATGGCGCGCCGACGCGACCATCCCGACCAGTTGATTACTGGGTGACGGCTGCCCTAACTGCGCAAGATACCTTGAATGGGGAGGTGTTGAGCGGGATAGCGAGTGATGAGTCCTCCAAACCTGACGGTCTGATGCCCACTCAGCCTCGCGCCGTTAGGTTCCCTCGTGCTCCCGGGCGCTCATTCCCCCGGGTCGTCCGGGCGCTGATGTCGGCTCCGGAGCCGAGTAGCCAGACTGGTTGGTATTCCTGACCTATGCTTCCTGGCGTGAGTAGGAGCGCGGCATGATGGGCGCGCCGGGACAGGCCCGGCATCGTGTCGATATTCAGGCCCTTCGCGCCCTGGCTGTTGCGCTGGTCGTGCTGTGGCACGCGGGGGTCCCCGGTCTGCCGGGTGGGTTCGTCGGTGTTGACGTGTTCTTTGTCATCTCCGGCTTCTTGATGGTGCAGCTGTTGGTCAAGGAGATGGACCGCACCGGGGGGCTGAAGGTCGGCGCGTTCTACTACCGGCGGGCGCGGCGATTGCTTCCCGTCGCGCTGACCGTGCTGGGGGCGACATTGCTGATGACCTGCTTGGTGCTGCCGAGCACCGTGTGGCG
>CAYVEH010000087.1:0-10547 GCA_964450585.1 uncultured Ornithinimicrobium sp. | reverse complement strand
CGATGCGCTCGCGGGCGGTCTTCTTGCCCTTGGCGTGCTGCTTCTCGACGGCGCGTTTCGAGCCGGCGTGCACCGCCTCCTCGACCCGCTGCCGGTAGTCGGCCAGCTTGCCCGCCGTGGTGTGGATGTCGGGCGCGGTCGCATCCTGGGGGTCCGCAGTCATGGGTGACAACTTATCGCTGCCCACCTCCGCGCCGATGCAGGCCCTCTGCGGCCGCGCACCGGGCGACCGCCCCGCGGCGCCTACGCTGAGGCGGTGACCGGCATCAACTGGGAGCGCCCGGAGTGGCACCTGAGCATCGACTCCACCAACCGGCAGGCGGCCGGGGACCCGCGCCCCGGCCGGGTCATCGTGGCCGACCACCAGAGCGCCGGCATGGGGCGGCGCGGGCGCACCTGGACGGCACCACCAGACACCTCCCTGGCCATCACCGTCGTGATCGCGGCCCCGGAGCCGGGGTTGATCGGCTGGGTCCCGCTGCTCACCGGCCTGGCGATGGCCCGCGCGCTGCAGGACAGCCCGTATGCCGTGCCGGTCGCCCTGAAGTGGCCCAACGACGTCCTGGCCCAGGAGGCTGGGCAGTGGCTGAAGGTATGCGGAGTGCTCGCCCAGGCGATCCCGGGCACCGGCCACGGTGACGTGGTGGTGGTCGGTGCCGGCCTCAATATCGACCAGACCCGGGAGCAGCTGCCGGTCCCGACAGCGACCTCCTGGCGGCTGGCCCGCGGCGGGGAGCGCGGCGCGCCGCTGCCGGACGGGGCCCGCGACCAGCTGCTCTCCGACTACCTGCACCGGCTGGCCGAGCTGATGGCGGACCCCGTGGCCGGGCGCACGGCATACCGGCAGCAGTGCACCACCCTGGGCCAACAGGTCCAGGTGCACCTGCCCGAGGGAGGCACCCGGACCGGCACCGCGGTGGAGGTGGACGACTGCGGGGCGTTGGTGGTGCAGGGCCAGGGGCGACGCAGCGTGCATCTGGCGGGGGACGTCGTGCACGTGCGTCCGGCTCGCTAGCCTTGGCCCTCATGAGTCCTGAGACTGAGCGACGCACCGCCCCCACCATGCTGCAGGTCACCCGGCACGGCGAGGGCGGCCACGTCGTCGAGGTGGCCCTGGACCGGCCGGAGGCAATGAACGCGATCTCCACCGCCTTCGCCGAGGAGTTGGCGGCGGCCACCGCAGAGCTGGCCGCGGACCGCAGCGTCCGGGCCGTGGTGGTGACCTCGACCCACCCCAAGGCCTTCTGCGTCGGCGCCGACCTCAAGGAGCGCAACACCTTCACCGACGCTGACCTGATGCAACAACGGCCGATCACCCAGCAGGCCTATGGCGGCGTGCTGAACCTGCCGGTGCCGGCGTTCGCGGCTGTGGAGGGCTTCGCCCTTGGTGGTGGCCTGGAGATCGCCCTCTCCTGCGACCTCATCATCGCCGGCCAGGGCGCCGTGGTCGGGCTGCCGGAAGTGTCCGTCGGTGTCATCCCCGGGGGAGGGGGGACCCAGTTGCTGACCCGGCGTGTCGGGTGGTCCCGGGCGGCCAAGGCGATCTTCACCGCCGCCAAGATGCCCGCCGCCGAAGCCCACGAGCTGGGCATCGTCGACGAACTGGTCACCGCCGGTGAGGCACGTCAGCGGGCGCTGGACCTGGCGACCGTCGTGGCTGGTCACAGCCCTGTGGGCGTGCGCCATGCCAAGCGGGCCATGCGGTGGGGGGCCGATGTCGACCTGGCGACCGGCTTGCAGGTGGAGGACAGCGCCTGGCGCGCCACCGCCTTCTCCGCCGATCGGGCCGAGGGCGTGGCCGCCTTCGCGGAGAAGCGCACCCCGAACTGGCCGGGCTGAGTCGGGTTCCGGCACACGAACAGGAGGACTACGTATCATCATGCCCATGACGAGGGTGTTGCTGGCCGAGGACGACGAAACCATCTCCGAACCGCTGGCGCGGGCACTACGCCGCGAAGGCTACGAGGTGGACGTCTGTGGCGATGGACGAATGGCGCTGTCGACGGCGGCGTCCCAGCCACCGGACCTGGTGATTCTCGACCTGGGGTTGCCCTACGTGGACGGCCTGGACGTCTGCCGGCAGCTGCGGCGCGACGGGCTCACCAGCCCGGTGCTGATCCTCACCGCCCGGGGTGACGAGGTGGACACCGTCGTCGGCCTGGATGCCGGCGCCGACGACTACGTCACCAAGCCGTTCCGGCTGGCCGAGCTGCTGGCGCGGGTCCGGGCGCTGCTGCGCCGGGGCGGCGACGGACGCGAGGACGACCAGGAGCGCCCGATCACCATCGACACCAACGCCCGTCGGGCCTTCTTCCGCGGGCAGGAGCTGCAGCTGACCGCCAAGGAGTTCGACCTGCTGCGGGTGCTGATGCGCGAGGGCGGCCGCGTCGTCTCCCGCGAGGACCTGATGCGCGAGGTGTGGGACTCGGCCTGGTACGGCTCCACCAAGACCCTGGATATGCACGTCTCCGTGCTGCGCCGCAAGATCGGCGACGACGCCGCTGATCCCAAGCACATCGTCACCGTCCGAGGGGTGGGCTTCCGCTTCGAGAACGAGCCGGAGAGCTAGCCACTCCCGTGGGAGCCGAGTTCCGGTGGGTGGCGCTCGTCGCCGGGGTCGGCTCGGCGGTGTTCGGCCTCGGTCTGTCCTGGATCGTCGCCACCGTGCTGCTGAAGGTGCAGCGGGACCGTGCCGCCGTCGGCGACCCGCTGGTCACCCCGTGGGTGCTCGGCTTCGCGGTCGTGCTGACCACCCTCATCGTCGTCGCCCTGACCTGGTTTGCCATGCTCCGGCTGGCCGAGCGCAGCGCGGCCCGCACCGCCCACGCCATGCGGCAGCTGAGCCAGCGGGCCGAGGAGTACGGTGCCGGCGGCTTCGCCTTCGAGCCGCTCACCGAGGACGAGCTGGTGCCGCTGACCTCCGACATGGAGGAGATCGACAGCCTCTCCCGGGTGCTGGACCGCAACCACCATGCGCTGATGCGTGCCCTGACGGCGGAGCGGTCGTTCGCCGCCGACGCCTCGCACCAGTTGCGCACCCCGCTGGCGGCGTTGCTGCTGCGGCTGGAGGAGATCAGCGAGGCCGAGGACCTGCAGACCGCCCGGCACGAGGCGGAGATCGCCATCGGGCAGACCGAGCGGTTGGCTGGTGTCGTTGACGACCTGCTGCACCGCACCCGCGCCGGGCACGCCGACGGAGGACGCTCGGTCTCCCTGGACACGGTGCTCACCCAACTGCTCAAGGAGTGGGACCCCTCCTTCGCCGGCACCGGCCGGGCGCTGCGCTCCTCGATCGAGCGCGGCATGATCGTGCGCTCCAGTGCCTCGGCAATCAGCCAGATCCTCAACACCCTGGTGGAGAACTCGCTGGCGCACGGCGCCGGTGATGTGGAGATCCGCGCCCAGCGCAGCGGCCCCTCGGCGGTGATCGAGGTCCGGGACCAGGGCCCCGGGATCCCGTTGGACCTGGCGCGCGTCATCTTCGAGCGGGGCACCACCACCGGCCGCGGGACCGGGTTGGGCCTGGCGGTGGCCCGGGAGACCGCCGACTCCTTCGGGGGCCGACTGGAGCTCACCCAGGCCCAGCCGGCCGTCTTCGCGCTCTATGTCTCCATGTCGCCGGCGCGCTGAGGGGGCTCCTCGGCATGATGGGTCATCGGCTCCGGGGCCCCAAGCCACGGGAGCATACCGAGGAGACAGACCAGACCGGTACAGGCCAGGGCCACCTCGAAACCCCAGTGGTCGGCCAGGAACCCGATGAGGATCGGGCCCAGGATGGCGCCACCGTCCTGTGACATCTGGAACGTGGACAGCACCGTCCCGCCGTTGCGGTGCTGGCCGACCACGTCAGCGACCGAGGCCTGCTGGGCCGGGTTGACCAGGCCGGCGCCCACCCCGGAGGTCAGCGACAGGGTGAACAGCACGCTCAGGCCCACTCCGGTCGCCAACGCAGGGTGGCGGGCCAGGCCGATTAACCCGTAGGAGCCGGCCATGATCAACAACCCGATGATGACCAATGGTCGGCGTCCGACCCGGTCCACCCACCGGCCGGACAACTGCAGCGTGCCCGCGGTGCCGACCGCTCCCACCGCCAGCACCGCCCCGGCCACCCAGGGCCGGTCCAGCACGGCGGCCGCCAGTAGCGGCAGCACGGCCATCCGCACTCCGAAGTTGTTCCACCCGTTCGCGGCCCCGGAGACCAGCACCGCCCGATAGACCGGTGAGCCCAGAGCCTGTCGCACCGTCATGGTGGGGCGGGTGGCCCGGTCCGGTGCCGGCGCCAGCCGGGCCCCACCCAGCCCGATGCCCACGACCAGAGCAGCGATCACCAGCGCCACGGCATACACCAGGAAGGGCGCCCGCATCCCCCACCCGGCCAACAGCCCACCCAGCACCGGACCGACCATCCCGCCGATCAGGAACGCGGAGGCGTAGGCCGAGGAGACCCGACCGCGGGCCGACGGTGGCGCCAACCGGACCAGCAGGGCCATCGCTGAGACCGTGAACATGGTGGAGCCGACCCCACCCAGACCGCGGAAGAGCAGCAGCTGCCCGTAGGACTGGGCGAAGGCGGTCGCGAAGGAGGAGAGCGCCACGATGATCAGCCCGAGCAGGTAGACCGGTCGCTCACCCAGCCGGGAGATCAGCAGCCCGCCGGCCGGGGCGAAGGCGAGGCGGAAGAACGCGAACGCCGACACGATGACCGACGCCGCGGCCACCCCGACGTCGAAGGACTGCGCATAGGCCGGCAGCACCGGAGAGACGATGCCGTAGCCGATCGCGATGACGAACGCCGCCCCGACCAGGATCCAGATCTCCCGGGGGAGCCGGGGGCGGGGTATGCCGATCCGCGCGGTGCTGGTCAGTGGGCACCTACGAGCTGAGCGAAGCGTGCCAGGTCGACGTTGCCGCCGGAGAGCAGCACCCCGACCTTGCGACCGGCGATGTCGGGCACGGCCCCGGAGAGCACCGCCGCCAGGGCCAGCGCGCCGGTCGGCTCGACGACCTGCTTCAGGTCGGTGGCCAGCACCGCCATCGCGGCGACCAGCTCCTCGTCGGTCGCGGTCAGCAGGTCGGTGACCCCCTCGGCGATGATCGGGAAGGTCAGCTCACCCAACTGGGTGGTCTGGGCCCCGTCCGCCAGCGTGTGCGGGGTCTCGATGGTGACGATCCGCCCTGCCCGCAGTGATTGCACCCCGTCGTCGCCAGCCTGTGGCTCTACCCCGTAGATGCGGGCGGTCGGCAGCAGCGCCCGGGTCGCCAGGATGCTGCCGGACAGCAGACCGCCGCCCCCCAACGGGGTGACGATCACGTCCAGGTCGCCGGCGTCCTCGATGAGTTCGCGCACCGCGGTGCCCTGACCGGCGATGATCTGCGGGTGGTCAAACGGCGGCACCAGGGTCATCCCGCGCGCTGCCGCCAGCTGGGCGGCGATCGGCTCCCGCGCCTGGGCGTAGCGGTCATAGCGCACCACCTCGGCGCCGTAGCCTTCGGTGGCGGCGACCTTCTGCGCCGGCGCGTCGTGCGGCATGATGATGACGGCCGGCATTCCCAGCTCCCGGGCGGCCAGGGCGATGGCCTGGGCGTGGTTGCCCGAGGAGAAGGCGACCACGCCCCGGCGGCGCTGCTCCTCGGTGAACGCGGACAGTGCGGTCAGTGCGCCGCGGAACTTGAAGGCGCCGACCCGCTGCAGGTGCTCGGCCTTGAGGTGGATCTGCGCGCCGGCGCGGGCATCCAGCCGCCGGGAACGCAGCACCGGGGTGCGGTGCACCTGGCCGGTCAGCACCTGGGCCGCGGCCGCGACGTCGGCATAGTTGGGGAGATGGTCGTTCGGCACAGCCTCCAGCGTAGGCCAGGAACCCGGCGCCCGGACCGGCTCCTGCTCAGCGCCACCGGGCCGCGTGCTTGGCACTGCCGGGCGGTGTGCTGGGCCCGGCTGGTCAGCTCAGTGCGTCGCCCTTGAAGACGTAGGTCCGGTAGGCCCAGAACCGGAACAGGGTGCCCAGTACCAGGCCGATGCCGTTGGCGGAGATGTTGTCGGCCACCTGACTGTCCAGGCCCAGGACGTACCGGGAGATTCCCAGGCAGGCGACCGCGATGAGCAGCCCGAGGATGTTGAACCAGACGAAGAGCAGGAACTCGTTGGCGACGGCGGCGGTGCGCCGGTGCCGGAAGGTCCAGTAGCGGTTGCCCAGCCAGGAGAAGATCGTGGCCACCGCGGTGGCCAGCACCTTGGCCAGCAACGGGGTGGCGTGCATCGGTCCGGTTGCCTCCGCACCGGGGATGCCGAAGACGAAGTAGTTGTACAGGCTGGTATCCAGGACGAAGGCCAGCAGCCCGATCGTGCCGAACTTGGCCAGCTCCCGGGCCAGCAGGTCATACATGCCACGCGCCCAGGCAGCAGCCCGCCGAAACCATTCGACGAGCCCTGTTTCAGTCGTCGAACGGGTTCGGGTCACCACGGGAGTGTACGTGCGATCCCTTAGGGTGACCTGCGTGACGATGTCATCGACTCCGCTGCGTGCGCAGGGTGGCTTCCCGGTGGTCGGCATCATCGGCGGGGGTCAGCTCGCCCGGATGTGCCAGCCGCCGGCGGTCGCGCTCTCCCTGACCCTGTCCGTGCTGGCCGAGTCCCCGACGGCCGCGGCCGCGCTGGTCGTCCCGCACGCACCGGTGGGGGAGCACACCGACCTGCAGACGGTCCGCTCGTTCGCCCGAGAGGTCGACGTGGTCACCTTCGACCACGAGCACGTCCCACCGGAGGTGATCGAGGCGCTGATCGCCGACGGTGTCCCGGTCCACCCCGGGCCCGAGGCGCTGCTGCACGCCCAGGACAAGATCGTGATGCGGCGCCGGTTGAGCGAGTTAGGGATCCCGTGCCCCCGGTGGACGGCGGCGCGGACCGAGGAGGAGGTGACCGCCTTCGGTGACCAGATCGGCTGGCCGGTGATCGCCAAGACCCCGCGCGGTGGGTATGACGGCAAGGGGGTGCGGCGGATCGACTCCGCCGGGCAGGTCGCCGATTGGTTGGCGATGGTCGGCCAGGAGGGCCCGCTGCGGGAGGGGGTGCTGCTGGAGGAGGCGGTCGGCTTCACCCGCGAGTTGGCCGTGATGGTGGCGCGCAGCCCCAGTGGTCAGGCCGCCACCTGGCCGGTGGTGGAGACGGTGCAGACCGACGGGGTGTGCACCGAGGTGCTGGCTCCGGCACCGGACCTGGCACCGGAGTTGGCGAGGGTCATCGGCCAGGCGGCCCTGCGCATCGCCGGGGAGCTGGGCGTCACCGGGGTGATGGCCGTCGAGTTGTTCGAGGTACCTGACCCGCAGACCGGCGGCTCGGCATACCTGGTCAACGAGTTGGCGATGCGGCCACACAACTCCGGGCACTGGAGCATCGACGGGGCAGTGACCAGTCAGTTCGAGCAGCACCTACGGGCGGTGCTGGACCTGCCGTTGGGTGACCCGTCGGCACGACAGCAGTGGACGGTGATGGCCAATGTACTCGGCGGGGAGCACCCTGACCTGTACCCGACCTACCGGCACCTGATGGCCCGTGACCCCGGGTTGAAAATCCACCTCTACGGCAAGGGCGTGCGGCCCGGGCGCAAACTGGGGCACGTCACAGTGACCGGCGACGGTGACCTGGCAGAGCTGCGGGCCCGGGCCCGGCACGCCGCCGACTACCTGCAGGGAGTCATCAGTGAGTGAGCACGGCGGGCCGGTCCGCGTGGGGCTGGTCATGGGCAGCGATAGCGACTGGCCGGTGATGTCCGAGGCCGCGAGCGTGTTGCAGGAGTTCGAGGTGGCCTACGAGGCCGACGTGGTCTCGGCGCACCGGATGCCGACCGAAATGATCGAGTATGGCCGCGTCGCCGAGGAGCGCGGCCTGCGGGTGATCATCGCCGGTGCCGGCGGTGCGGCCCACCTGCCGGGGATGTTGGCGTCGGTGACGACGTTGCCGGTGATCGGTGTGCCGGTGCCGTTGAAACACCTGGATGGCATGGACTCGCTGCTCTCGATCGTGCAGATGCCCGGTGGTATCCCGGTGGCGACGGTGTCGGTGGCCGGTGCCAAGAACGCCGGGCTGCTGGCCGTGCGGGTCCTGGGCGCGGGGGAGGGGCCGGAGGCGCAGCGGCTGCGGGCTGAACTGTCGGCCTATGCGAACCGGCTGCGGGACCAGGCCTATGCCAAGGGCGAGCGCCTGCGCAACCACACCTAATTTTGGGGAGGTTCCGTACGCCCTGTCCGAATTCTTGGGGAGGTTTCGTACGCGCTGTCCGAATCTTTGGGGAGGTTTCGTCCGGCCCGGGCAGTTCTCGAGGGAGGCCGCGCCGGCTGCGGCATGAACCGAACCTCCCCAAAATTGCGCGAGCGGCGGTCATTTCCTCCCCAAAAATTGGGGGAACTACGATCGGGGCATGTCGACCCCCAGCGCTGACCGGCTGCTCCTGGCCCCCGACGGGGCGTCCCTTCCGCAGGAGTGGGAATCGGCCGTGGCCGCCGTGCTGCGCAAGAGTGGCCAGCTCACCGCCGAGGAGCCGGACTCCCGTGCCTGGGACCTGTTGACCAGCAGCACGCTGGACGGGATCGCGGTGCCCCCGTTGGGCACCCCCCGCACCACGGCTGACCTGCCGGAGACCGGTCTGCCGGGGCAGGCGCCGTTCACCCGTGGCGCCAGCGCCATCCGACCGTTCGGCGCCTGGGATATCCGGGCCCGCTTCGAGGACCCCGACCCCGAGGTCACCACCCGGCACGTCACCGAGGACCTGGAGCACGGGGTGAACTCGCTGTGGCTGGTCCTCGGCCCCGGCGGTATCGCCCTGGAGGACCTGGGCACCGTGCTGGAGCCGGTCCTGCTCGACCTGGCGCCGGTGGTGCTCGAGGCTCCGGAGGACCCGGTCCGTGCCGCCTCGGAGTTCGTCCGGCACCTGGTGCACCGCGGTGTGCAGCCTGCCGCCGGTAGCAACCTGGGGGCCGACCCGATCGGTCACCGCGACACCCGGTCGCTGGCCCAGGAGGTGGTCCGCGACGTGGCGGACCTGGCGGTCCGCGAGGGGCTGCGGGCGGTGCTGGTCGACGGCACCGTGGTGCACGACCGTGGTGCCTCGGAGGTGCAGGAGCTGACCTACACGATCGCCGCCGGCGCGGAGTACCTGCGGCTGCTCACGCAGGCCGGTCACGACCCGACCACCGCCGCGGACCTCATCGAGTTCCGGTACGCCGCCACCGCCGAGCAGTTCCTCACCATCGCCAAACTGCGCGCCGCCCGCCGGCTCTGGGCGCGGGTGCTCGAGCTCAGCGAGGTCGACCCGGACCGACGGGGTCAGGTCCAGCACGCGGTCACCTCCCGGCCGATGATGACTCGGTACGACTCCTCCGTGAACATGCTGCGCACCACCGTGGCCGCCTTCTCCGCCGGCGTCGGCGGCGCGGCGTCGGTGACCGTGCTCCCGTTCGACGAGCCGCTCGGTCTGCCGGAATTGTTCAGCCGCCGGATCGCCCGCAACACCTCGACCCTGCTGGCCGCGGAGTCCCACATCGCCGAGGTGACCGACCCGGCCGGCGGCTCGCACGCGGTGGAGCGGCTCACCGAGGACCTCGCGGTGGCCGCCTGGGACCGGTTCACCCAGGTGGAGGCCGACGGTGGATTGCTCGCCGACCTCACGAACGGCTCCTGGGACGCCGACATCGCCCGGGTGGTCGCCCGCCGCCGCGAGCAGGTGGCCCGCCGAGAGCGCCAGATCACCGGGCTCAGCGAGTACCCCCAGGTTGCCGAGACCCTCCCGCAACGCCGTCCGTATGCCGTGCCCCGCGACGTGGTGCGCACCGGAGCCGACTTCGAGGCGTTGCGTGATCACCCGGCACCCACTCCGGTCTTCGTGGCCACCATGGGCAGCATCGCCCAGCACACCGGCCGAGCCAGTTTCCTGAGCAACCTGCTCACCGCCGGTGGGATCACCGTGCGCACCGCCGGCGCGACCGCCGACGTCGCCGAGGTGCTGGCCGCCTACCGCGACGAGCCGGTGGTCGCCCTCGCTGGCAGCCAGGCTGCCTACGCCGATTGGGGTGCACCCCTGGTCGCCGCGCTACGGGAGGCCGGGGCCCGGCACATCATCCTGGCCGGCACCCCGGTCGAGGGCCTGACCGTGGATGACCAGGCCGCCCTCGGCGTGGACGCCCTGGCGTTCCTGCACCGCACCCGCGAGCAACTCGGTGTCCCACCGGTTCGCACGAGCACGGAGGTCGACCAGTGAGCATCCCCCGGTCCTTTGCCGGTTTCCCGCTCAACCCGGGCACGCCCAGCACACCGGACCCCACGGCATACCAGCAGGCGGTGGCCGACCTGCAGCCGTGGGCCGCGCCGGAAGGCATCGAGATCAAGTCGCTCTACACGCCCGAGGACCTGGCCGGCCTGGACGCCCTGGACACCTATCCGGGGATGTCCCCGTTCCTGCGCGGGCCCTACCCGGCGATGTACACCACCCGCCCCTGGACCATCCGGCAGTACGCCGGGTTCTCCACCGCCGAGGAGTCCAACGCCTTCTACCGGC
>CAYVEH010000086.1:0-10573 GCA_964450585.1 uncultured Ornithinimicrobium sp. | reverse complement strand
GCCACCGATCACCGACTGTGCCGAACAACGACCGCAGGGCGACCTCACACGGCGCCCCCGGCAGGACTCGAACCTGCAACCTACGGATTAGAAGGCCGTTGCTCTATCCATTGAGCTACGGGGGCGGGGCACCGAATGTGCCGCGGCCCAGTGTAGTGGCGGCCGGTCACGGTGAGCCTGAGTGCAGCAGCGTTTGTCCTGGGCGGCCCGAACGGGCAATCTTGGGGCGTGAACCAGACCGACTCCGCACCGGACCTGCTGCGCGCGGTGGAGCGCCTGCGCGGCGCGGCCGAGGGGGTGCAGTTCCCGTTGGAGGTCCCCGGCGCGGAGGAGGCACGCCGCACCCGCAGCGACCTGGTCCACCAGCTCGACGACTACGTGCTGCCCCGGCTGCGCTCACTGGACGCGCCGCTGTTGTGCGTGGTCGGCGGCTCCACCGGCGCCGGCAAATCCACCCTGGTCAACTCCCTGGTCGGGGAGGAGATCACCCGCGCCGGGGTGCTGCGGCCGACGACCCGGTCCTCGGTGCTGGTCCACCACCCCGATGACCGGGACTGGTTCACCGGCAACCGCATCCTGCCCGGCCTGGCGCGGGTGACCGGGTCGGTCACCGACGAGGAGGACCCGGACTCGGTGCGGCTCACCTCCTCCGAGCGGCTGCCCGCCGGACTGGGCCTGCTGGACGCGCCGGACATCGACTCCGTGGTCACCGCCAACCGCGACCTGGCCCGGCAACTGCTGGCCGCCGCCGACCTGTGGTTGTTCGTCACCACCGCGGCACGGTATGCCGATGCGGTGCCCTGGGCCCTGCTGCGCGAGGCTGCCGACCGCGGCACCAGCGTGGCGATCGTGCTTGACCGGGTGCCGCCGGAGGCCCTGGAGGAGGTGCGGCTGCACCTGGCCGAGATGTTGCGTGCCCAGGGTCTGGCCCAGGCACCGATCTTCGTGATCCCCGAGTCGCGCCTCGGGCCGGAGGGTCGTCTGCCGGAGCGGGACATCGAGCGGTTGCGCGGCTGGTTGCACACCCTGGCCGGCGATGCCCGGGCCCGCTCGGTGGTCATCCGGCGCACCCTGCAGGGCGCGCTGGGCTCCCTGGGGGAGCGGTCCAGCCACCTGACCGACGCCGGAGCCGACCAAATCACGGCCCGGGACGGGCTGCGCGCCGCCGCGCGCACGGCATACCAGGAGGCCGTCCAGGGGGTGGAGGACGGCATGGAGGACGGCACCCTGCTGCGGGGTGAGGTGCTGGCCCGGTGGCAGGAACTGGTCGGCACCGGCGAGTTCCTGCGCCAGGTCGAGGTCGGGATCAGCCACCTACGCGACCGGGTCACCACCTTCCTCACCGGCAAGAAGGCCTCCACCGAGCCGCTCGGCGAGGCGATCCAGACCGGTGCCGCGGCGCTGATCACCTCCCACGCCCAGGTCGCCGCGAGCACCGCCACCCGTAGCTGGAAGGGCGCCGACGGAGGCGCCGCGCTGGTCGCCGCCCACCCCGAGCTCGCCAAGGCCAGCCCCGGCATCGCCGAACGGGTGGAGCGGATCATCCGGGACTGGCAGGGCCAGGTGCTGGAGCTGGTGCGCGCCGAGGCCGGCAAGAAGCGTGCCACCGCTCGCTACCTGGCCTTCGGCGTCAATGCGCTGGCCGTGATGCTGATGCTCATCGTGTTCACCTCCACGGCGGGGCTGACCGGCGTGGAGGTCGGTATCGCCGGTGGCTCGGCGGTGTTGGCGCAACGGCTGCTGGAGGCCATCTTCGGCGACCAGGCGGTGCGGGAGCTGGCCGCCCGCGCGCGTAAGACCCTGTTGGCCCAGGTCAGCGAGTTGTATGCCGAGGAGCAGGCCCGGTACGACGAGGTCCTGGATGAGGTGCCCCTGTCAGCGCGGGCCGTGAGCGAGCTGACGACCGCTGCCCAGCAGGTGGAGGCCAGCCGATGAGCCGCCGCTCCGGTCAGGTCACCTTGCAGTGGCGCACCGACCAACTGGATGATGCGCTGAGTGTCGGCGGCTCGCAGCTGGACCCGGCCCAGACCAGCCACGCCCAGACGTTGATCGAGCGGGTCCGGGAACGGTGGGCCCTGGGTGCCGGGCACACGGTGGTCGCCCTGGCGGGGGCCACCGGCTCGGGCAAGTCGTCCCTGTTCAACGCGCTCGTCGGTGAGGAGGTCTCGGTGATCGGCGCCCGGCGGCCCACCACCTCCCGGGCCACCGCCGCGATCTGGGGTGGTCAGCAGGACCCCACCGAGTTGTTGCAGTGGCTCGGCATCGCCGCCCGGCACCACGTGCAGGACCAGGATGACTCACTCGACGGGCTGATCCTGGTGGACCTGCCCGACTTCGACTCCACCGAGGAGGCGCACCGCGCCGAGGCGGACCGCATCCTGCAGCGAGCCGACGTCTTCGTGTGGGTGACCGACCCGCAGAAGTATGCCGACGCACGGCTGCACAACGACTACCTGGCGCCCCTGCAGGACCACGAGGCCGTGATGATCGTCGTGCTCAACCAGGTGGACCGGGTCCCGGACGCTGACGGGGTCGAGCAGATCACCGGCGACCTGGCACGACTGGTCGCCGCCGACGGTGCCGGGGATTTCGAGGTCATCACCACCTCCGCCCGGCTGCAGGAGGGCCTCAGCGAGCTGCGCGACGCCATCGGCGCGGTGGTGGCACGCCGCAACGCCGCCGAGCAACGACTGGTCGGTGACCTTAAGGGCACTGCAAAAGAACTGCTCGACGGTGTCGGCCAGGAGGATCCGTCGCTGAGCGCGGAGGCCGACGAGCAGCTGGTGGCGGCACTGAAGCGGGCCGCCGGGGTGCCGGTGGTGTTGGACGCCGTGCACCGGGACTACCTGCGCCAGGCCGGCAGTCACGTCGGGTGGCTGTTCACCCGGTGGGCGACGGCCCTGCGCCCCGATCCGCTGCGCCGGTTGCGGCTGAACCGTGGTGGGGACCGACCGGCGATCACCGACGACGATGTGCGCACCGCCCTGGGGCGCTCCTCACTGCCGCCGCCGAGTCCGGCGGCCCGCTCGGCGGTCGACCTGGCCACCCGGCAGGTGGGGGAGGCTGCCGGGGCCGGGCTGCCGCCCCGGTGGGCGGATGCGGTGGCGGCCGCGGCGACGCCGCAGGACGAGGCGCTGGCCGATGCCCTGGACCAGGCGGTGATGAGCACCCCGTTGCGGGCGCGGAACCCGATGTGGTGGCAACTGGCGAATCTGGCGCAGTGGCTGTTGGCGTTGGTCGCGATCGGCGGCTTGCTCTGGCTCGTGGTGCTGGCCGCCCTCGGCTTCCTGCAACTGCCCCAGGAGGCGCCGGTCTGGGGGCCGCTACCTGTCCCGGTGATCATGCTGATCGGCGGGGTGGTGCTCGGTCTGCTGCTGGCGATGCTCTCCCGGGCGTTGGCGAGGGCGGGCGCGCGGCGGCGACGCCGGGTCATCGAGGGCCGGTTGGCCGATGCGGTCGCCGCCGTCGCACAGCACCACGTGAGCGACCCGGTCGGTGCGGTGTTGGAGCGCCACCGGCAGACGCGGCACCAGTTGCAGGCGGCTGCACGCTGACCTGTGGGAGGCTTCGGGCCGCTCTGGCCCGACCTGCGGGAGGCTTCGGGGCGCTGTGCGCTGACCCAGGGTGGGCTCCGCCCCGATGGCCCTGCCACTCACCGCAGCGTCATCCACAGGCCCAGGTGCGTCCGATGACGATCCACAGATCCACCCGGCGTGCTGTGCAGCCCGGCCAGGACCGGCAGCGTGGTGCTCACCCACGAACCCGTGGGCCGAGCAGAAGGGGAGCAGACATGACTGATGCACAGCTGACGGTGGCCGGCAACGTGACCGCTGACCCGGTGGTGGGCACCACGAAGGGCGGTGATGTGTTCACCAGTTTTCGGGTGGCGGTGAACCAGGGGTACTACGACCGTGACCAGCGCGTGTGGCTGGAGACCGGCACCAGTTTCTACCGGGTCTCGGCGTTCCGCGCCCTGGCGGTGAACGCCTTTGAGTCCCTGCAGAAGGGCACACCAGTGCTGGTGCACGGCAAGCTGCGGGTGGTCGACTGGAACAACGGGGAGAAGCAGGGGACCGATGCGCAGATCACCGCCTCGGCGATCGGCCCGAACCTCGCCTTCGGGCAGGCTGACTTCACCAGCATCCGCCGCCCGCAACTGGCCGGGCAGGACCCCAGCGACGACGAGAACGTGCGCCAGGCGCTGCAGGAGCACGATGCCCGCGAGGCAGGCCAGGGTGAAGCGGAGCAGAGCCAGGCCGGGCAGGGCTGGCCCGAGGAGCCGAGCCAGGGCGACCTGTCAGAGCCGGAGGGGCTGACCGCGGAGTCGTCAGAGGATGAGCCGGAGGCCGTGTCGGTCAGCGCCTGAGCTGCCATGCCCGAGACACCAGCACCGGCCTCGGGCGCGGTGCTCCACGCCGAGGCATGCTCGCCCAACGACCCGGTGCCGATTCGGGCACGACCGCCTCCGCCGGATAGCCTGAGCGGCATGGCCGAATTCATCTACACCATGACGCGCGCCCGCAAGGCGGTCGGCGAGAAGCTGATCCTGGACGACGTCACGATGTCCTTCTACCCGGGTGCCAAGATCGGCGTCGTGGGGCCCAATGGCGCCGGCAAGTCCACGATCCTGAAGATCATGGCCGGGATGGACCAGCCCTCCAACGGTGAGGCCCGCCTCTCGCCCGGCTACACCGTCGGGATCCTGCTGCAGGAGCCTCCGCTGAACGAGGAAAAGACGGTCCTCGGCAACGTCGAGGAGGGTGTGGGTGAGATCAAGGCCAAGGTGGATCGCTACAACGCGATCTCCGAGGAGATGGCCAACCCGGACGCCGACTTCGACGCACTGATGGCCGAGATGGGCCAGCTGCAGGAGGCGATCGACGCCGCCGACGCCTGGGACCTGGACTCCCAGTTGGAGCAGGCGATGGACGCCCTGCGCTGCCCGCCCGGGGACGCGGACGTCACCGTCCTCTCCGGTGGGGAGCGCCGCCGGGTCGCGCTGTGCAAGCTGCTGCTGAGCAAGCCGGACCTGCTGCTGCTCGATGAGCCCACCAACCACCTGGACGCCGAGTCCGTGCAGTGGCTGGAGCAGCACCTCAAGGAGTACCCCGGCGCCGTCCTGGCCGTCACTCACGACCGGTACTTCCTGGACAACGTCGCCGAGTGGATCGCCGAGGTCGACCGCGGCCGCCTGATGGGTTACGAGGGCAACTACTCCACCTACCTGGAGAAGAAGCGCGAGCGGCTGGAGGTGCAGGGCAAGAAGGACGCCAAACTGGCCAAGCGCCTGGAGAAGGAGTTGGAGTGGGTCCGCTCCAACGCCAAGGCCAAGCAGACCAAGAACAAGGCCCGCCTGGCCCGCTACGAGGAGATGGCCGCCGAGGCCGAGAAGACCCGCAAGCTGGACTTCGAGGAGATCCAGATCCCGCCGGGCCCGCGGCTGGGGTCCCAGGTCATCGAGGTCAACGACCTCAAGAAGGGCTTCGGCGACCGGGTCCTGATCGACGACCTGTCCTTCACCCTGCCGCGCAACGGCATCGTCGGGGTCATCGGCCCCAACGGTGTCGGCAAGACCACCCTGTTCAAGACGATCGTCGGGCTGGAGGAGCCAGACGCAGGCACCGTCACGGTCGGTGAGTCGGTGAAGATCTCCTACGTCGACCAGTCTCGCGGGGGCATCGACCCGGAGAAGTCGTTGTGGGAGGTCGTCTCCGGCGGTAACGACTTCATCCAGGTCGGCAACGTGGAGATCCCCTCCCGTGCCTACGTCTCCCAGTTCGGCTTCAAGGGCCCGGACCAGCAGAAGAAGGCCGGGGTGCTCTCCGGTGGTGAGCGCAACCGGCTGAACCTGGCGCTGACCCTCAAGGAGGGCGGCAACCTGCTGCTGCTGGATGAGCCCACGAACGACCTGGACGTGGAGACCCTGGGCTCGCTGGAGAACGCGCTGCTGAACTTTCCCGGCTGTGCCGTGGTCATCAGCCACGACCGGTGGTTCCTGGACCGCGTCGCCACCCACCTGCTGGCCTATGAGGGCACCGATGAGGACCCGGCGAACTGGTACTGGTTCGAGGGCAACTATGGCGCCTACGAGCAGAACAAGATCGAGCGGCTCGGCGCTGAGGCGGCCCGCCCGCACCGCGTGACCTACCGCAAGCTCACCCGCGACTGAGTCGACCACCGATGGACCCGCGGGTTCCCGAGCACGACGTGCCCTCCGGGAGCCCGCGGGTTCGTGCTGCTCGCGGCGGCGGCACCGGGCGCCGGCACCCACAGCCGCCACTGCCGCCCCGCGACGGGGTGCCACCGGCCCGCTTCAGTATGCCGATCGGCGGGTCCTGGGGCACCGTCGCCGAGTTTCTGCAAGACCGCAGCCATGGTGCCCCCGAGGTGGGCCGCCGGCTCGCCGCAGGTGAGGTGCTCCTGGGCGACGGCACCGTGGTCACCGAGCACACGGCATACCGGCCCGGGCAGTGGGTCTATCTGCACCGGGACCCGCCGCCGGAGACTCCGGTGCCCGGCGAACTCACCGTGGTGCACGAGGACGAGCGCATCCTGGTGGTGGACAAACCGCACTTTCTGGCGACCATGCCGCGTGGTACGCACGTGCGTGAGACGGTGCTGGCCCGGCTGCGCCGACAGCCCGGGTGGGAGCAGGCCCAACCGGCGCACCGCCTGGACCGACTCACCGCCGGGGTGCTGTTGGTGACCAAGGACGCCCAGCTGCGTCGGGTGTATCAGGAGCTGTTCGCCGCCCGGTCCGTGGAGAAGACCTACCGGGCGGTGGTGGCGGCGCCAGCGGCGACCCTCCTGCCGGATGTGGTGCGCTCGCGGGTGGAGAAACCCCGGGGTCAGGTGCAGGCCGTGCAGGTGCCGGCCGGCCCCGGCATCGAGGTCAATGCGATCACCTACCTGCAGGTGGTGCAACGCTCGGCAGATCGGGCCCTGCTCGAGTTGCGTCCGATGACCGGGCGCACCCACCAACTGCGGGTTCAACTGGCCGGTCTGGGGGCACCAATCGTCGGGGACACCCTCTACCCGCGCATCACCCGCCCCGATCCGGGTGACTTCCGCGCTCCGCTGCAGTTACTGGCCGCGGAGCTGGCGTTCACCGACCCGGTCACCGGTGTGCACCACACCTTCCGGTCCCAGCAGTCACTGGCCTTCCCGTAGCCACGGACCGGCGGGCCCTAGCGTGGTGCTGTCCATGGTTGTGGAGAGTGAACCTGCAGGCCAGCAACCCAGAGCGCACGGGTCGTTCAGACTGGTGTCATGAAACTTGGTCTGCAGGTCTCCTACTGGTCCTGGCCCGGTGCCCCCGGCTCGATCGGCCCCACGTTCGCCCGCCTCGCTGGGGACGCCGAAGCGGCCGGCGTGTCCAGCCTGTGGGTGATGGATCACTTCTTCCAGATCCCCGACATCGGCCCGCCAGAGTCGGAGATGCTCGAGGCGTACACGGCGCTGGGGTTCGCTGCCGGGGTGACATCCCGGATCGAGCTGGGGGCGCTGGTCACTGGGGTGACCTACCGACATCCTGGGGTGCTAGCCAAAACGGTCACCACCCTGGACGTGCTCTCCGGCGGCCGGGCCTGGCTGGGCCTGGGCGCCGCCTGGTTCGAGGGGGAGCACCGCGCGCTGGGCGTGCCGTACCCGCCGGTGGCCGAGCGGTTCGAACGCCTGGAGGAGACGTTGCAGATCGTGCAGCAGATGTGGGACGGGAACGAGAGCCCGTATGCCGGCCGGCACTACCGGTTGGAGCGGCCGCTGGCCTCACCACCACCGGTGCGCCGCCCACCGGTGCTGGTCGGCGGGGGTGGGGAGCGCAAGACGCTGCGGCTGGTGGCCCGGTACGCCGATGCGTGCAACCTGTTCGACTACTCCGGGCCGGGGGTGCTACAGCACAAGTTCGAGGTGCTCGCCCAGCACTGCGGCGACCTCGGGCGGGATCCCCGGGACATCGAGCGCAGCGTCCTCACCCGGCTCGGACTGACCCGCCACGGCGGTGCCACCCTGCCGTCGGGGGAGACCTCGCTCAGCGTGGCCCAGGCGGTGGACAAGCTGGGACGCCTGGCCGAGATCGGCACCGACACCGTCATCCTCGGGATGGCCAACGACACCGACCCGGCGGCCTACGAGCTGGTCGGCGAGCTGGTCGAGCAGGTCATCGGCCTCTGAGGGTCGTTGGCCCGTTGGGCTGTGCGACCGCCTGGTGATGGTGTGCCCGGCCCGCTCGAGCGTGGCGCTGGGCGAGGTTGGTGGTCACTGCTTGAGTCGGACCATGCCCTCCTGACCCACGGTGGCCAGCAGCTGGCCGTCCTCGGTGAACATGTGCCCCAACCCCAGGCCACGACCGCCCTGCGCCGACGGTGAGATCTGGGTGTAGAGCACCCACTCGTCGGCGCGTGCGGGGCGGTGGAACCACATGGCGTGGTCCAGGCTGGCGATCCGCAACCGCGGGTCACCCCACCGGATCTCGTGCCGCCGCAGCACCGGCTCCAGCAGGCTGTAGTCCGAGGCGTAGGCCAGCACCGCCGCGTGCAGGTGCGGATCGTCGGGCAACGACCCGGGCAGCCGCATCCAGACCGACTGGGACTCGGTGGGCTCGGCGTCCGAGCCGGGGAAGAGCTGGGGGTCGACGTGCCGCAGCTCCACCGCCCGGGCGGCCGCGTGTCGAGCCAACGGGTGATCAATCTGAGCCAGCAGCTCGGCATCCGGCTGCAGGTCCGAGGGGGACGGCACCTGTGGCATCGGGATCTGGTGCTGCAACCCCTCGGACAACTCCTGGAAGGAGGTGATCATCGACAGCAGGATCCGGCCGTCCTGGACCGCATGCACCCGCCGTGCCGAGAACGACCCGCCGTCCCGCATCCGGTCGACCAGGAAACGGATCGGGCGATTCGCATCCCCGGGGCGCAGGAAGTACCCGTGCAACGAGTGAATGTGCCGCTGGCCGTCCCCGTCATCGACATCCATCGTCCGGCCGGCGGCGACCACGCACTGGGCCAGGACCTGCCCGCCGAACACCCGCCCGTGTGGCATCGGCTGGCTGCGCCCCACGAAAACCTCGCCCTCACTGTCGTGCAGGTTCTCATCGGTGCCTTCGAGGGAGGAGACCCGCGCCGTGGTCTTGCCCTCGAAGCTCAGATCGAGCACGTCGAGCAGGTCGGTCAACTGGTCTTCTGGTGTCGGGCCCACGCGGGAACTGTAGTCGACCCGTGGGCGGCGGGGGACACCCCCGGGCGGGGGACGGCATACCTGAGAAGATGGGCCCATGAGCCGACCTGCCCCGACCATCCCCGAGGTCGCTGCGACCGTCGAGGTGCCGGTCCGCTGGTCGGACCTGGACGCCTACGGCCACGTCAACAATGTGCAGTACCTGCGGTACCTGGAGGAGGCCCGGGTCTACGCCTTCCACCAGTGGTTCGGCCAGGAGCGGTCCCTGCTGGATGACGGCGTGCTGGTGGCCCGCTCGGAGATCGACTACCTGGCACCGATGAATTTCACCTACCAGCCGGCCCTGGTCACCCTGTGGTGTTCGGCGATCAGTGGGGCCAGCTTCGATATCTCCTATGTCGTGGGGCTGGCCGACAGCGAGCTGATCTTCGCCCAGGCGGAGTCGACGCTGGTCACCTACGACCTGAGGGAGCAGCGGCCCCGGCGCCTGGCCGACCAGGAGCGGGCCGCAATCGAGTCCGTCCTGGGTGACCGGTTGCCGCTGCGCGGCCACAAGGAGCGCCGTCATGGCCGCTGAACGATCGATCTCCCTGGAGTTCCCGGACGTGGAGAGCCTGCAGGACCTGGGCACCCTCATCAAGCGGGCACGCACCCTGATGGAGGAGGGGTCGGTGCGGCTGCAGGTCAGCGGCACCATCCTGGCAGCCTGGGTGTGTGCGCTACCGGGGCGTGGCCTGGTCGGCCAGGGCGTGGTCCTGGGGCTACGCACCATGCCGCTGACGGCGGTGCACGGGGTGGCCGAGCTGGACGTCACCGTCTCGCTCTCCGCCGTGAGCGACCGCCTGGCGCGACGTGCCAGCACCGGCGACCTGAGCACCCGGCTGCCGGTGCCGCCGATGACCACCACCGAGCAGTGGACCGCCCTCACCCCGGCCCGCACCGGCTGGGAACCGGTCGGCACCGTCGAGGCGGACATCCTGTTGCGGGTGGCCCGGGACGGGATCGCCGAGATCGCCCAGGGCGCCCCCGAGGGGTCCGGAGCCCACGCGGTGGCCGGGCTGCGTGAACGGGTGTGGGGCCGTCCCGTGAAGGACGGGCCACTGACGGCGGGCGTCGGGCTGGCCGCCTACGGGTTGGGCTTTGCCCGCCCCGGGACCCAGGCCAGCATCTTCCAGGCCGGGCCGTGGCTGCGGGTGAGCACCCCGGTGGGGCACATCCTCACCCGCTGACCGCGCAACCTGGTGGGCGGCTATGGCTCCTGGCGGCGCACCGTGGAGGTGTCCGGGTGCATGGCGATGAACACCGAGTGCGGCGGGCCGGTGCGGGGACGCTGGTGGAACTCGCTGACCACCGCGTAGAGCCGCTCCTTGAACTCCTCCAGGTCCGAGCTGTTGATGCGCAG
>CAYVEH010000085.1:0-10600 GCA_964450585.1 uncultured Ornithinimicrobium sp. | reverse complement strand
CGGCGTCCAGGAACAGGTGACCGTAGACATAGGCCAGCCCGTCGGCGGGGTCCACGGCCCGGTGCAGCCCCTGGCCATCGTTGCTGTAGCCCATGGTCGCCTCGACGACCACGGTGTTCTCCGCCTGCAGGTCGGTGAGCTCGACCCGCCCGTCGGCCACCGCGGCGGGGCTAACCGGCCTGCCGTTGAGCTGGATCGAGTGGACCCGCTCGGCCTTGAGGTCCAGGAACGTGGACTCCGCTGGCGTCGCGGTGAAAGTCACGGTGCTGCGCGAGCCAAAGGTGGTGTGGTCCGGCAGGTCGCCGTCGGTCAGGTCGAGTTCGACCTGGTATGCCGTCACGTCGATGATCTGTGCGCGCAGCTCTGCGTCGGCACGGGTAAGAGAGGCCATGGTCGCCAAGCCTGCCACGCCCTGCACCCAAATTTATGGGAGGATTGGCACGCCCCGCGCCCAATTTGGGGGAGGTTTCGTACACGCTCCCCCACTTCTTGGGGACGATTGGCACGCCCGCGCCCCATGGGGAGGGAGGATGGGCACGCCCTGCCCGCCGCTGCGCCGCGGGTGGCACGATGATGCTCGTGGCCACCCAATCGACCCCACCGCGACCGGAGCCGGTGCAACCGCCCGAGCTTCGGCATACTCCTGCCCTGCGATTGCGAGGCCGGACCTTCGATGCCACCCGGCCGGCGGTCATGGCCATCATCAACCGGACCCCGGACTCGTTCTGGTCCGGCAACCGGCACGCCGGGCTGAACTCCGCGCTGGCGGCGCTGGACGAAGCGGTCGCCGCCGGGGCCGACCTGGTGGATGTGGGCGGGGTGCGTGCCGGTCAGCAGGGCGCCGAGGTCGACGCCGCCGAGGAGATCCGGCGCGTGCTGCCGTTCCTCCAGGCCGCCCGTGCAGAACACCCGGACCTGGTGCTCAGCCTGGACACCTGGCGCAGTGAGGTGGCCCGCGAGGCGGGGCAGGTCGGGGTGGACCTGGTCAACGACACCTGGGCCGGGCACGACCCGGACCTGGTGCACGTCGCCGCCGAGACCGGCGCCGGGGTCGTGGTCTCCCACACCGGAGGCCTACCGCCGCGGACCGACCCGGTGGCGGTGCGGTACGCCGACCAGCAGGGGGCCGACGAGCTGGCGGTGGTGCGGGACGTGCTGCGGGGGCTGCGGCAGGGAGCGGCCCGGGCCGAGCAGGCCGGGGTGCCCGCGGAGCGGATCCTGGTCGACCCGACGCTGGACTTCGGCAAGACCACCCGGCACAGCCTGACGCTCCTGCGGCACACCGCCGACCTGACCCGGTTGGGCTACCCGGTGCTCCAGGCGCTGTCCCGCAAGGACTTCATCGGCGAGACCCTGGACCTGCCGACCGAGGACCGGTTGGAAGGCACCCTGGCCGCGACCGCGGTGGCCGCCTGGCTCGGGGCCACCGTGTTCCGGGCCCACGACGTGCGGGCTACCCGGCGGGTGGTGGACATGGTGGCCGCAATCCGTGGTGACCGGCCACCCCTGCTGGCACGCCGCGGCGAGCCCGACCCTGACTCGGGTCAGGTCACCGGCTCGGCTCAGAAACTCTGACGCCCGGCCATCGCCTCCAGCCGGGCCACCCGGTCCTGCATCGGCGGGTGGGTGGCAAACAACTGCTTGACATCCCCGGCCTTGAACGGGTTGGCGATCATCATGTGGCTGGCGTTGACCAGCTGCGGCTCGGGTGCCAACGGGGCGGCCTGGGTGCCGTGGTGGATCTTGCGCAGCGCACTGGCCAGCGCCAGCGGGTCCCCGGTCAGGGCCGCGCCGTCCTCGTCGGCGTCGTACTCCCGGGTCCGGGTGATTGCCAGTTGGATCAACGTCGCGGCCAGCGGGGCCAGCAGTGCCATCGCGATCATCACCAGCGGGTTCGGGCGGTTCTCCCCGCCACCACCACCGCCGAAGAAGAGCATCATCTGGGCCACGGAGGTGATCACCCCGGCGATCGCCGCGGCGACCGACCCGGTGAGGATGTCCCGGTTGTAGACGTGCATCAGCTCATGCCCCAGGACGCCCCGCAGCTCGCGCTCGTTGAGCAGGTGCAGGATCCCCTCGGTGCAGCACACCGCGGCGTGCTGCGGGTTACGGCCGGTAGCGAACGCGTTCGGGGCGGCCGTCGGGCTGACGTAGAGCCGCGGCATCGGCTGCCCGGCCCGGGCGGAGAGCTCCTCGACGATCCGGTACATCGCCGGTTGCTGCTCGCGGGTGACCGGGTAGGCCTTCATGGCCCGGATCGCGATCTTGTCGGAGTTCCAGTACCCGTAGGCGGTGGTGGCTACCCCGATGAGCGCGAAGATCCAGATGAAGCGCCCGCCGCCGATCAGCGCACCGATCCCCAGGAGGAGTGCCCAGATCGCGCCGAACAGCAGGGCGGTCTTCAGCCCGTTGTAGTGCTTGTGCATGTCCGGGAAACGCTCGGCTGGCCGGCAGTGTTCCGCTAGAAGATGCCGACCGGGGCGATACTGCCAGCCACCAGCAACGCGGCCAGCGCGGTGATCAGCACCCGGTGTCGCCACGGAAGGGGGTATGCCGATCCGCCGGCCGGGGCGGACGCCTCACCTGCGGTGGTCTCCTCCTGCCCCTCCGTGCGGGCGATCAGCACCGCGAGCCAGCGCAGGTAGACCGCGATGCCCAGCGCGATGTTCAGGGTGGCCACGATGAGCAACCACCAGGTGCCGTCGCCGGCCACCGGCCGCAGCACCACCACCTTGGCCACCAGCCCGATGATCGCCGGAGGCAGCCCGGCCAACGTCAGCAGGGCCAGCCCGAGGGCCGCCGCGGTCAGCGGCTGTCGACGTGCCAGCGCCCGGTGGTCGGCCAGTGCGGTGCCGCCACCGGGTCGGTGGGCGACGGCGCTGATCACCACGAACGCCAGGATGGTGGCCACCACGTAGACCGCCAGGTAACCGCCTGCGGCGTGCACGGCACGGGAGGACAGGGAGGCCAGCGGCAGCAGCAACCATCCGGCCTGCGCGATCGCCGACCAGGCGAGCAGGTGCACCAGGTCGTTCTGGTGCAGCGCCATGGCGTTACCGAGGGTCATGGTCACAGCTGCCAGGACGGCCACCGCCAGCAGCGCGAACTCGGAGGTCCCGGCCAGGGCCTGCACCAGCACGATCATGCCGCCCAGCGCGGCGACCTTCGAGGTCCCGGCCAGGTAGGTGGTCACCGGTAGGGGCGCTGTGGCATAGGTCAGCGGCGTCCAGGCGTGAAACGGCACGGCAGAGAGTTTGAACCCCAGCCCAGCGACCACGAAGACCGCGGCCAGCAGCAACAGCGCGGCCTGCTCCGGGCTGGCGGCCGCCTCAGCCGCGGCACTCGGGGAGAGCAACCCGGTGCCGGTGGCGGCCACCCAGAGCGCGGCGCCGAGGGCCAGCAGGGCGAAGGAGACCAACGAGGTGGTGAGCAACGCGACCGCCCCGGCCACCGCCCCGGGCTGGCGGCAAGCCCGCCGCTCCAGGGCGACGAGACCGACCACCGGCAGGGTTGCCAGCTCCAGCGAGACCAGCAGCGTGCCCAGGTCCCGGGCGGCGGGCACCGCGCTGACCCCGGCGGTCGCGGCGAGAAACAGGGCGACGTGCACCGCCGTGGGCGCCGGCCCGACGGGTGCGGCCGACCGCGTCCCCACCGGCGCGTCGGCAGCCGGGACGGGCTGGTTCCACTGGGCCCAGGTGAGGACCAGCACCACCAGGGCACTGCCCAGGGCGAGCAGCTGCAGCCCACCGGTCAGCGAGCTGGCGGCATACAGGCAGGACCCGTCCGGCAGGCAGAAGCCGCCGACGCTGTCGCCCACCGGCTGACGCACCGTGGGCACACACGCCACCGCACCGCCGAGGAGACCCGCTGCGGCGACCCACAGATGGACCGCCTGGCGCCGGGGCCAGAGCACGTCCAGCAACAACACCACGAGGACTGCCAGCGCCGGGGCCAGCACCGGCCACAACGCGGACAGGTTCAGCTCCAGGCTCATCGGCTCACCCCCAGGGTGGCGATGATGGTCTCGACGGCGGGGGCGCTCAGGTCCAGCAGCGCGGCCGGGTAGACCCCCAGGGCCACAATGCCCACCGCCAGCACCACCAGGAGCAGCCACTCCGCCCCGCGGGTGTCCCGGATCGCTGGGCTACGGCGGTCCCCGGCCCACACCTCACGCAGCACCCGCACGGCATACGCACAGGCCAGCACCGCCCCCAACGCCCCAGCAACAGCAAAGCCACGGAACCACCACAGGGTCCGCCCTGCACCAGGCTCCCAGGCGGCATACAGGGCGCCCCACTCCCCCCAGAAACCGGCCAGCCCAGGCAGCCCGAGGGCGGCGGCCATCCCGATCACGAGCAGGAAGCCCAGGCGCGGGGAAACCTCGCGCAGCGCGGCGCGGGGGGCGGCCAGGTCCGAGCCACCCCACTGGTGCTTCAGGTTGCCGACCAGCACGAAGAGCAGCGCCGAGATCAGCCCGTGGGCGATGTTGCCGTAGATCGCGGCCTGCAACCCGGTCTCGGTGCCGGTGGCGATGGCCAGCACGACGAACCCCAGGTGACCGATCGACGCCCACGCGATGAGCCGCTTCAGGTCTGGCTCCACCAGGCAGGCCAGGCCAGCCCATAGGATGCCGGTGACAGCGAACGCGGCCAGCACGGGCGCCACCGTCGTCAGCCCCTCCGGCAACGGCGCGGCGACCAGCCGGATCATGCCGTAGGCGCCCATCTTGAGCAGCACCGCGGCCAACAGCACCGACCCGGCGGTGGGGGCGGTGGCATGCACCCACGGCAACCAGGTGTGCAGCGGCCAGACCGGCACCTTGATGCCCAGCCCGATGAGCAGGATCACCGCCACGATCACCTCGGTGCCACCGTCCAGGGAGCTGCCTGCCAGGGTGGCCCAACGGCTCAGGTCGGTGGTGCCGGTGGCTCCCCACACCGCCAGGATGCCGATGAGCATCAGCATCGAGCCGGTGGCGGTGAACAGCAGGAACCGCAGCGCGGCGCCGTCCCGGTCGGCGCGGTGGGTACCATCGCCGTGCCGGGCGATCAGCACCCACATCGGCACCAGCACCAACTCGAAGGCAACGAAGAAGACCAGTGCGTCCCGGGTCAGGAAAGTCAACACCGACCCGGCGATCACCACCAGCAGGCAGGCGTAGTAGGTGGCCAGCGCCCGGGGCCGGGGCACGTCGGTGCCCACCGGCAGCGCCACCGTCGGTTCCCGCCGGCCGGGCTCGCCCAGGCGGGCATCGGAGAGCGGGTGGTGGTACGGCACCAGAGTCGCCACCACCGCCATCACGCCGGTCAGCAGCAGGAACGGTGCGCTGAGGCCGTCCACCCCCAGGTCCAGGCGCACCCCCAGGCTCTCGATCCACAGCAGGTCGATCTCCGGTCGGCGCCACACCACCACGATGGCCGCCACGGCCACCACCACCCCGGCGGCGACCGCCAGGCCTCGGCTGGTGCGCGGCGCAGGCGGGGTGCCGACACGGTCGGCGACCAGCAACCAGACCCCGACGATCACCGGGGTCAGCACCAGCACCGGCAGCGCCAGCGTGTCCAGCAGGCTCACCCCAGCACCACCCCGATCAGGGCCAGCAGCACGACCCCGCCCAGCACCAGCAGCAGCCCCGGCGCGGGCCGACGGGGGTGGCTGCGCTCCAGGGCTGCACCCAGCAACCGGGCTGCCGGGCCGGCGGCCCGCACGTAGGCGTCCAGCACCTCACGGTCCAGCCACTGCACCCCGCGGGCCAGCGCCAGCACCGGTGTGGCCACCAGCACCCGGTAGAGCCGGTCGAAACCCAGGCCCCGTTCCCCGGCCAGGCTCACCCGCATCGGCAACCGGGCGGCGGCGTCCCGGGACCCGACACCGCGGGAGGCCACCCACACCGCCAGCGCCGCCAGCACCATCAGCAGCAGAGCCGCGCAGAGCAGCTGCAGGTTGATGCTGACCTCCAGCGACAACTGCGGGGTGAACACGACGATGCCACCAACCACGGAGAAGAAGCCGAGCACCGCGACCGCGGCCCGCGCCGAGGATGAGATCGCCGACTCGGCCTCCTCGACCCCGATGGCTTCCTGGACCACCTCCGGCTCGGCGAAGAAGTCGTCGATGCGCTGCTCCTCGGAGACTCGTCGCCGTTGCCGCCGGGTGCTCACGTGCGGCCCCCGGTCCAGGATCAGCCAGGCTCGCATGCAGTAGGCCGCCGTCAGCGGCACGCTGGCCCCGACAGCGGCGAGCACCACGGTGCCGGCCATCCCGACACCGACCTGCACCCCCTGCTCGGCCTGGCCCAGGATCAGCTCCTTGGAGACGAACCCCACCATCGGCGGCACCCCAGCCAGGGCCAGCAACCCGATACCCATCGGTCGGCGCAGCGAGCGGTACCGCCGGGTGGCCGAGACGACGTAACGCACCACGGTGCCACCGGTGAGCACGCCCAACCACCCGACGGTGAGGAAGAGCAGCGCCTTGAACCAGGCGTGCGACAGCAGGTGCATGATCGCCACGTCGGGCCCGGCATCGGGCGGGACCACGGTGAGCGCCGCCAGCATCAACCCGACCTGGCTGACCGTCGACCACGCGAGCAGCCGTTTCAGGTCCGGTTGGGCGAAGGCCAGCAGCGCAGCCAGCACGATCGTGACCGAGACCAGCACCGCCAGCAGCAGCCGCGCCGCACCAGCGGCCTGCAACAGTGGGAAGACCTGGGCCAGCACCACGGTGCCGGCAGCGACCATGGTGGCGGCGTGGATCAGCGCCGAGGCCGGGGTGGGTCCTTCCATGGCGTCGGGCAGCCAGTCCTGGAAGGGCAGTTGCGCTGACTTGCCGACGACCCCGATCACCAGGCAGATCATGGCGGCGCCCAGTGCGCCCTCGTGACCGGTGCTGCTCCAGTGCGCCACGATGCCGGCCAACGAGGTCGACCCGGCCCCGGCAGCCAACCAGATCAACCCGATGACGAAACCGACGTCGGCCAGCCGGGTGACCAGCAGCGCCTTGCCGGCCGCTCGGTTGGCGCTGTCCTTGGCCGACAGGTGCCCGATCAGCAGGAAGGAGCACCAGCCCATCACCTCCCAGCCGATGAGGGTGAGCAGCACGTCGGCCGAGAGCACCACCAGCAGCATCGCAGCGGTGAACAGTGAGACGGTCGCCGAGAACTGTGCGTACCGTGGGTCGTACCACAGGTACCAGCGCGCAAAGATCTGCACCACCAGCGCGACCAGGGCCACGACGACGGCCACCAGGGCGCTGAGGCGGGTGGCGGCCAGCTCCAACGGAGCCTGCAGCTCACCGAAGGAGAGCGGGCCGACGGTCCCGGAGAGCTGCACCCCACCCAGCTCGTGCACGGCATACATCTGCCACACGGCCAGTGCCAGGACCACCCCAGCCCCCAGGATGGCCACCCAGGCAGCGGGTCGGGCGACCCGGCGTCCAACTGCCAGCCCGAGTATGCCGGCTGTTGCCGCCAGCAGGATCATCACCTGGGCGCTGGTCACCGGTAGGTCGGGCAGCGGGATGTCCGGCAGGTTGGGCAGCGGCAGCAGGGGCAGCTCCCAGTCCGGCCAGGGCAGGCCCAGTGCCTCCAGGATGTCGTTCATGACCGGGCCCTCCCGGTCGCTGGGACAGCCGTGCCGTCAGCGTCCTCCGCAGCCTGTTCGGCACCGTCGGGATCGGGCTGCCCGGTCTGGGCGGTGCCGGTGAGGTCCACGTCCCCGCGGGTGCGGAACATGGCCATGACGACGGCCAGGGCCACCACGATCTCGGCGGCGGCGATGGTGATGATGAACAGGGTGAGCACGGCCCCGGAGGCCAGCGGGTCGGGGGTGAACTGTCCGACGGTGACCAGGATCAGCCCGGCCGCTCCGAGCAGTAGTTCGATCCCGATGAGCATGAGCACCGCATGGCGCCGGGCCAGCACCCCGTAGGTGCCGACGCCCGCCAGCAGGGCGGCTACCAGCAGCGGCAAGGCCGGACTCATGAGCCGCTCCTGTCCCGCCGGCCGGTGCTGGCCACCGCCACGGCGGCGACCAGGGCTGCCAGCAGCAGGAGCGAGAGCAGCTCGAAGGGCCACACCCAGCTGCCGAAGATCTGCGCACCGATCGCCTCGTTCCCGGGGCCGACCACATCACGTTGCTCCCAGCCGTAGGCGGTGATCAGGGTGCCCCCGAGCAGGGTGGTCATCCCGGCCGCGACCGCTCCGGCCAGCCAGCGGTGGGCTCGGGGCGTGTCCACCTCGGCACTGCCACCACGGGTCAGCATCAGGGCGAAGAGCACCAGCACCACGACCGCACCGACGTAGACGAGCAACTGCACCAAGGCGACAAGTTCGGCCCCCAGCACCAGGTAGCAGCCGGCCAAGCCACCCAGGGCGACCACCAGCCAGAGGCCGGCGTGGAGCACCCGGCGGTTGGTCACCGCCAGCACAGCAGCGGCAGTGGTGATCAAGCCCACTGCCGCGAACAGGACATCCCGACTGCTCACTCCTTGGGCTCCCGCTCGCCGGGACCGGAGGCGGTGCCCTCGCTGCCCCCGGAGGCCTCGTCCAGGGCCTGCGCACCGGGACGGAGGTAGCCCTCGGGCAGGGCGGCGTCCGGCACCCGCTGCATCCAGGTACCCAGCCGGTCCTTGTCGTGCAGCAGGTTGCGGATGTCTCCCTCGGCATACGCAAAATCGGGAGCCCAGAACAGCGCGTCGAAGGGGCACACCTCGATGCAGATGCCGCAGTACATGCACAGCGAGAAGTCCAGGTCGAACCGGTCCAGCACATTGTGCTGACGGGCCCGGCCACCCTCGGTCGTCGGCTCCAGGGTCTCCTTGTGGGAGTCAATGTAGATGCACCACGAGGGGCACTCGCGGGCGCACAGCATGCAGGAGGTGCAGTTCTCCTCCAGCAGGGCGATCACCCCGTGCGAGCGCTCCGGCAGGTCCGGCTCCGCGTGCGGGTACTGCTGGGTGTGCGCCGGGCGGGCCAGGGTCTTGGCCGTGGTGGCCAGGCCCTTGCCCAACCCGCGCAGGGCCTGCCAGGCGCCAGGGGTGCGCTGCTGCTCGGTCATCCCCAGACCACCACCCCGACGCCGGTCAGGGCCAACTGGCCCAGGGCCACCGGCACCAGCACCATCCACGCCAGTCGCTGCAGCTGGTCCTCGCGCACTCGGGGCCAGGCGATCCGCAACCACAGGATGAGTATGGCGACCAGCGCGGCCTTCAGCAGGGTCCACAGCGGCCCGAGCGTGTCGGACCAGGGCCCGGACCAGCCGCCCAGGAAGAGCACGGTGAACAGCAGGGCCATCACCACGATCCCGGCATACTCGGCCAGCAGGAAGAAGGCGAAGCGCAGTCCGGTGTACTCGGTGTACGGCCCGAACACCACCTCGGCGTCGGCCAGTGGGGCGTCGAACGGCACCCGCTGCAACTCGGCCACAGCGGCAATCAGGAAGACCAGCGCCCCAGGCAGTTGCCAGGCCAGCCACCACCAGGACCAGCTCTGCACGATGCCAGTCAGCGACAGGGTGCCGGCGGCCATCGCCACCGAGGCCGCGGCCAGCACCATCGGCAGCTCGTAACTGACCAGTTGGGCCCCGGCCCGCATCCCGCCGATCAACGAGTACTTGTTGCCGCTGCCCCAGCCGGCCATCAGGGTCCCGAAGATCCCCACCGAGGAGACGGCCAGGACGAACAGCAGGCTGGCCGGCACGTCGGCGGCCACCCAGGCCGCGGAGAACGGGATCGCGGCCAGCACGATGAGGTAGGGCAGCAGTGCCACGGCTGGGGCCAACCGGAACACCCAGGGGTCCGCCGCCCGGGGCGTGACGTCCTCCTTCTGGACGAACTTGATGCCGTCGGCGATCAACTGGGCGATCCCGTGGGGGCCGGCTTCCATCGGGCCCAGCCGGCCCTGCATGTGGCCCATCAGTTTGTGCTCGGTCTGGCCGACGGCCAGCGGCAGCGTGAGGAAGGCAGCCAGCACCACGACCGCCTTGAGGATGATCTCCACGATCAGGGGCAGCTCCATCAGCGTGGCCCCCAGGATGGGTCGGGAACCCCGGGCGGCTGCAACCGCCGGCGCGGACGCTTGCGTGGCGCGGCGTGCTCGGCATCGCCAGCCCCCTCCCCCGGCTCCTTGGCACCGGGCCAGGGTTTGGAGGCGCGGGCTGTCAGGTGGAAGGACTTGCGCAGCGGGGTTCCCTCGAAGCCGTCCGGCAGCAGCAGGGGACGCAGCCCGTGCTCGGTCCCGTCGGTGAAGCCGGTGAACTCGATACCGAACATCTCGTGGGTCTCCCGCTCGTGCCACGCGGCGCCCCGAAACACCTCGGTCACGCTGGCCAGTGCCATGCCCTCCGCCACCCGGGTGCGCAGCAGCAGGCGGCTCCAGGGGTTGGTGCGGATCAGGTGACAGCAGATGTCGAAGCCGGGGTCCTCCGCGTCGGTCTGGTCCACCGCCGAGAGCCAGTCGAAGAAGTCGTACCCCTCTGCGGCCGCTGCCTGCACGTGCTCGGCCCAGTCGGCCGCGGTGACGTCGCGGGTGATCATGACCTCTCACCACCACCCGGCGCGCTCGGTGGGGTCGGATCCTCACCATCCGGCGCGCTCGGTGGGG
>CAYVEH010000084.1:1251-10602 GCA_964450585.1 uncultured Ornithinimicrobium sp. | reverse complement strand
ACTCCAGCGCGCGCCCGGGCACCGAGGCGATGTCCGGCTCGTCGTACTGGCCGATGTCGGCGGTGTAGGTGCAGGGAACGGCGCCCTTGTCACGCATCCAGGCCACCGCCACCGAGGTGTCCAGTCCCCCGGAGAAGGCGATGCCGACGCGCTCGCCGGCGGGCAGATCAGTCAATACCTTGCTCACGAGATGCGAGTGTATACGCTCCCCTGCATAACTATGCAAACCGGCGTGGTGGCCCGGCGAACCACCGAGCCGCCCGGGGCTACTGTGTCGGCTCGTCCGGCCGCTCCGGCTCGCTGGCCGGGGGCGGGCCGGTCGGCATACCCTCCGGCGGCGAGACCGGCCCCGGCTGCTCGGCGGCCCCGTGCCGGCGCACTGTCCTGGTGGACTCCTCGGCCTCCTTGGCAGCCCCGGCGGCGTCCTCCCGGGCGCGGCGCAGCGCCTCTGAGGGGTCCTCCAGCGACGGCTCGTCCACCTCGTCGGGGTCCTCCTCGTCGCCGGTCTGGCTGGCCCCCGGGGGCCCGTCGAGCAGACCCGGGTCGGTCGGCGGCTGAGAGCCCAGCGCCGCGCCGATGCCCTGCAGCGCCTGGGTCAACTCGGTGGGCACGATCCACATCTTGTTGGACTCGCCCTCAGCGACCTGCGGCAGCATCTGCAGGTACTGGTAGGCCAGCAACTTGGAGTCGGGGTTGCCCTTGTGGATGGCGTCGAAGACCCGCAGGATCGCCCGGGCCTCACCCTGAGCCTCCAGGATCGCCGCCTGCGCGGTGCCCTCGGCCCGCAGGATCTGCGCCTGCTTCTCACCCTCGGCGGTGAGGATCTGACTCTGTTTGACCCCCTCGGCGTTCAGGATCGCGGCGCGGCGGTCCCGCTCGGCGCGCATCTGCTTCTCCATCGAGTCCTGCACGCTGGCCGGCGGGTCGATCGCCTTGAGCTCCACCCGGTTGACCCGGATGCCCCAGCGGCCGGTCGCATCGTCCAGCACCCCGCGCAGCTGGCCGTTGATCTGGTCACGGCTGGTCAGCGTCTGCTCCAGGTCGAGGGAGCCGATGACGTTACGCAGCGTCGTCACGGTCAGCTGCTCGATGCCCTGGATGTAGTCGGCGATCTCATAGGTGGCCGCCTTGGGATCCGTGGGCTGGAAGTAGATGACCGTGTCGATGCTGACGACCAGGTTGTCGCTGGTGATCACCGGCTGCGGCGGGAAGGAGACCACCTGCTCGCGCAGGTCGACGGTGGAGCGCACCTTGTCGATGAACGGGATGAGGAAGTGCAGCCCGGCATCCAGGGTGCGGCTGTACCGACCCAGGCGCTGCACGATGACGGCGGTGGCCTGCGGCACGATCCGGATGGCCCGGCTGATGGCCACCGCGGTGAAGGCCACCAGCAGCGCCAGGACGATCCACAGGGCAATCGTGGCGGGTTCGGGCATGGTGGCCTCCTCGTGGCTTACCGGTCGGTCTCTGGTGTCGGTGGGGTGGGGTCGGCCGGCCCGACCACAGCGGTGGCCCCCTCGATCCGCAGCACGTGCACGCTCTGGTCCACGGGCAGCACCGTGCCCGGCTGGGTCCGCGCCGTCCACTCCTCCCCGCTGAGCTTGACCAGCCCGGAGCGGTCGGTCACCTCCTGCAGCACCACGGCGGTGCGCCCCACCAGGGCGTCGGCGTTGGTGCGCTCCCCCGCCCCCTCGGGCTTGATCTTGCGCAGCGCCAACGGCCGCAGCACGGCCAGCAGCACAACGGCGCAGACCACAAACGTCAGCACCTGCACGGTGATGCTCAACCCCAGGCCGGCGGCGACCGCGGCGGCGATGGCCGCGGCGCCCAACATGACGAAAACCAGGTCCAGGGAGGCGACCTCCACCAGGCCGAGCACGAGCGCCCCGGCGACCCACCAGAGCCACTGGGTCTCCTTGAGCCACTCCATCGCGGACCTCCCTCAACGCCATCCTACTGGGCTGACCAGCCCGGATGCAGCGTCGACCGGCGCCCTCAGCCCAGCCCGAGCTCCTGCAGCACCGTGCTGGCGATCACCTGCGGTGGCGGGGTGATATCGAAGGTGGCCCCCGGCTCGTCCTCCTGCAGCGGCTCCAGGGTGGCCAGCTGGGAGGTGAGCAGCTCCACCGGCATGAAGTGCCCCTCCCGGTGGGACATCCGGCTCAGCAGCAGCTCCTTGTCGCCGGTCAGGTGCACGAAGAAGGTGCCGGGTCCGCCCTCCAGCAGCACCTCCCGGTAGGCCCGCCGCAGCGCCGAGCAGGACATGACGGTGGGCTCTCCGGCCGCCTCGTGGGCCGCGGTCCAGTCCGCGAGCGCCCGCAACCACGGTCGCCGGTCCTCATCGGTCAGCGCCACCCCGGAGGCCATCTTGGCGACGTTGCGCTGCGGGTGGAAGTCGTCGCCCTCGGCGAAGTCCCAGCCCAGCATTCGGCTGAGCTGCAGGGCCACCGTGGTCTTGCCCGACCCGGAGACTCCCATCACCACCAGGTGCCGGGGGGTATGCCGAGGGGCCGGGTCAGGGCTGCGCCGCACCGAACTCATCGCCACACCGTAGAGGGTGGTTGCCACCGGGCTCCACCGCCGACGCGAGCCACTCGGCGCCGCTGCGGTGCACCCCGCAGCGGCAGCGGCCCAGTAGGCTCACCACGCACCAGTTCCGCCCGCGCGCCTCCGGCTCCGCGGAGCACCACCGCGAGGAGCAGCATGGCCACCGTGACCCCCGACCCGGACTTCGATGTCGTAATGCTCGGCACGGACATCGGGATCTATGGACTGGCGCGGGCCTTCCACGAGCGGTACGGCATCGTCTCCACGGTGATCAGCCGGGTGGTCGCCGGCCCGATCAAGAACTCCCGGATCATCCGGGTCGTCGACATCGGGGAGTCCGGTGGGCGCCCGGAGACGCTGGCCGCCCTGGAGGAGGAGGGCCGCAGACGCAAGGCGGCGGGTCGCACCACGCTGCTGCTGGCCAACGCCGACACCTTCAGCCGGATGCTCTCGGAGCAGGCGGAGTGGTTGCGGCAGTGGTACGTGGTGACCTCGGTGCCCGGCTCGGTGCTGGACATCGCCGCGGACAAGGTGGAGTTCGCCCGCACCTGTGAGGAGTTGCAGATCCCCACGCCGCGCACGTTGGTGCAGGACTTCTCCGACGCCGATGGCGCCGACTGGGCCCCCCACGAGGTCGACCTCACCTTCCCGGTGGTCGCCAAACCGGCCGTCGGCGCCGCCTACGAGGGGTTGGTCTTCGACGGCAAGCAGAAGATCTACCTGGTCGATACGCCGCAGGAGTTGCGCGAGATCCTGCTGCGGGTGCGTGGCTCCGGGTTCCGGGACCGGTTCGTGATCCAGGAGTTGATCCCCGGTGACGACACCGCGATGCGGTCGATCACGGCCTACATCGACTCCTCCGGCCAGGCGACGCTGTTGGCCACCGCCCAGGTGCTCCTGCAGGAGCACACGCCGCTGGCGATCGGCAACCCGGCTGCCATGATCACCACGCCCTTCCCCGAGCTCATGGAGCAGGCCGAGCGCTTCCTGACCCATGTCGGCTACCGGGGGTTCGCCAACTTCGATGTCAAGCTGGACCCGCGGGACGGGGTGATGAAGTTCTTCGAGATGAATCCCCGCATCGGGCGCAACAACTACTACGTGACCGCCGCCGGGGCCAACGTCGCCGAGTTCATCGTGACCGACCTGATCGAGAAGCAGCCGCACGACCAGGTCATCGTGCGCAACGAGATCCTCTACTCGGTGCTGCCGCAGCGGCTGCTGCGGCGCTACCTGAGCGGACCGGCGGCCGCGCTGCACCAGCGCGTCTCCGCCAAGGGCGTGCACCACCCCCTGGCCTATCGCGACACACTCTGGCGCAAGGGCTACGTGGCGATGGCCAAGGCCAACTACGTGCGCAAGTACCGCACCTACTACCCCAGGCCCACCGACTCCGGCTTCTAGTCCGCTGCGGCACCCCCCGGGAGCGGCTGCTCCGTCCGGGCAGTTCAGTGCAGGCCGCTCCGTCCGCGCCGGCCGCCCAGTGCGGGCAGCTCAGTGCGGGCCGGCCACATCCACGTCGCTCCAGGAGGTGTCCCCGGGCACCAGCTGGCCCAAGCCGGCGGTCAAGCGGCTGACCAGCTCGGCCACCTGGTCGACCTGGCTCACCGGGACCGCCAGGTGCAGGGTGACCGCGGCGGCGTACTCGGTGTGCGTCACCACCACCTGGTGGGCCCGCAGGTCGTGCTCCAACCGGCCGGCCTCGGCGTGGCCAACCCGCACGGTCGCCGACCGGCGCAGCTCGCGCGGCTGCTCCTGCGCCTGGGCCACCGCAGACCGCACCGCGTCCCCGTAGGCCCGTACCAGCCCTCCGGTGCCCAGCAGGGTCCCGCCGAACCACCGGGTCACCACGGCCACGACGTCCCGGAGCCCGCTGTGGCTCAGCACCTCCAGCATCGGCAGACCGGCGGTGCCGGCCGGCTCACCGTCATCATTGGAGCGGGTGTGCGCCCCGTCCGGGCCGAGCACCCAGGCTGAGCAGTGGTGCCGGGCGTCCCAGTGAGTGGTGCGGGCCTCGGCGACCACGGCGCGGGCCGCCTCCTCGGTGTCCACCCGGCGCAGCCAGCACTCGAAGACCGAGCGGCGCTCCTCGATCGAGACGGTCACCGGGTGCCGCAACGTCCGATACCCCGTGCTGGCCATGACCCACAGATTAGGCGCAGACGTGGGCAGCTAGCATGAAGGTGTGTTCACCCTCCAGCACCCGGGCCAGCGACCCAGGGGTCGGGTGGCGCTCGGCGCTGTCCTGATCAGTCTGTGGCTCATGCTCCTGGCCGTTCCCGCGTCCGCCCACGACTCCCTCATCGAGAGCGACCCTGCCGACGGCGAGGTCCTCACCGAGCCACCCGGGGAGATCGTGTTGACCTTCTCCGGAGAGATCTCCGACCTCGGGGCCCAGTTCATGGTCACCGGCCCGGAGGGTCGAGACGTCGTGCAGGGCACCCCCACCATCGAGGGCCCCACGGTGACCCAGGAGCTGGCCGACGAGCTCACCGACGGTGACTACGAGATCGCCTGGCGGGTGACCTCCTCCGACGGCCACCCCATCTCCGGCACGATCGCCTTCGCCCTGGAGGCCGAGGGCTCTGACGGCGGCGAGGGCGAGGAGAGCACCCAGGCGCCGACCACGGACCCGGAGCCCGGGGCGACCGGGGCGGACCCCTCGACGGAGCCGAGCTCGGAGACCGACCCAGGAACCGACCCCGGGGCCACCAGCGCGCCGGAGGAGGCCTCCGACCCGGCGGAGTCGACCAGCGCAGACAGTGCGGACCCGGGCACCGACGAGGACCAGACCGAGGTGACAGCCGCCGCGGCCGAGACCACCGACGGCGAGTCGTCCGGCGGCATACCCGCCTGGGGTTGGCTGGTGGCCGCGGTGGCCGCGATCGGGCTGGTGGCCTGCGGTTTCTTGGCGTTCCGACGCAACTGAACGCGCCCGCGCCGGCTCGATACCACCGGCCGTGTCCGACCCTGATGAGGAATCTCCGGCTGGAGTCATGTACCGTTGGAGGCACGACAGATACATTCCCCGGACCGGCTCCGCGGTGGGGTGGCACCGATATGCCCTCCCACAAGCGATGCCGTTCCGCACAACGCACAAGGGGGTCTCGCCATGGGGCGCGGCCGGGCCAAAGCAAAGCAGACGAAGGTCGCCCGGAGACTGAAGTACTACTCTCCGGACACCGACCTCAACGCACTCGCGCGCGAGTTGGGAGCGACGGGCGACGGTGCCCCCGACGACGCGACCGACGAGTTCGCTGAGGACGAGTTCGAGGAGGACGACGCCTACGAGCGTTGGGCCTCTTCCGACAACTGACACCAGCGCCGCCGTCCCCTCACTGCCCGAGGGCACGGCGGCGCCGTCATGTCCGCAGGACGGGACTGTTCTCTCGGAAACGCTGACGACGGCGGGTGCCGGTAACCCTCTCGCGGTCCAGGCACGGATTGGCGCACGAGGAGAGCGGGAATGAAGGCCTGGCACGAAGCCACCTGGGTCGACCCTGAGGTCGAGCAGCGCCCCACGCGCCGGTTCCGGTTGGCCTGGCTGTGGCTGCTGGTGGTGCCCGCGGTGCTCATCGCGTTCTCGCTGTACCGGCACAACGTCTACGAGCAGTACTCGACGTTCACGGTGACCACCCTGGCCTGTCAGGAACCGGTGGCTGCCGATGCCCCGTGGAGTGCCTTCGAGGCCGCCGGGTGCGCCCCGGCCGATGTCGGCGCGCAGCTGAAGATGCTGATCGAGCTGAGTGAGCCGCGCCAGGAGCCGGCCACCGACGGCACCACCTGGACCTTCGAGAACATCCCGGCGGCCAACCCGGCACTGAGCCTCGACGTCACCCTCCAGCAGCCGGCAGGTGGGGTGGTCGTCGCGAACGCCGCCGCGTCCCCGCCGCAGGTGATCTCCACGCTGAGTCACGACGCGCTGACGCACTACTCCGGCTTCCTCAACAACGATGAGAGCCTGCAGTTCTACGTGGTCATCATCCCGCAGGGCTGACCAGCCCACGCGGCCTCAGCGGTAGCTGCCCACCAGCTGGACCGCGCCGCCGTCGACACCCTTGGCCCCGCGCACGATCTCGGCGGAGTCCTGCCCGGCATCGGCACTCACCTCACCCAGCACCCAGGCGGGGACGTCGAGCTCCACCGCCCGCGCTACCGCCGCGTCGGCCTGCTCACCGGGCAGCACCACCACGAAACCGACGCCCATGTTGAGGGTGCGCTCCAGGTCATCCAGCGGCACCGAGCCCAGCTGCTGCACCAGCGGGAAGATCGCCGGCAGGGTCCAGCTGCCTCGCTCGACGGTGGCCAGCGTGCCGGCTGGCAGCACCCGCGCCAGGTTCGCTGCCAGACCACCGCCGGTCACGTGGGACAGCGCGTGCACCTCCAGCCCGGGGGTGCCGATCAGCTCCAGCAACATCCGGGTGTAGATCCGGGTCGGCTCCAGGGCCTCGGCGCCGATGGTCCGGCCGAGTTCGTCGACGTGGCGGTCCCAGCCCCACCCGGCGGCAGCAACCACCCGGCGCACCAGCGAGTAGCCGTTGGAGTGCAGCCCGGAGGAGCCCAGCGCCAGCACGGCGTCCCCGGTGCGGACCCGTTGCGGACCCAGCACCTCGGCATACTCCACGACGCCGGTGGCAGCCCCCGCCACGTCGTACTCCTGCGGGGCCAGCAGCCCGGGGTGCTCGGCCGTCTCTCCGCCCACCAGGGCCACTCCGGCCAGTTCGCAACCGCGGGCGATACCGCTGACGATCGCCGCGATCCGTTCGGGCACCACCTGGCCGCAGGCGATGTAGTCGGTCATGAACAGTGGCTCGGCACCGCTGACGACGATGTCGTCGACCACCATCCCGACCAGGTCGATGCCGATGGTGTCGTGCACATCCATCGCCTGGGCGATCGCGACCTTGGTGCCCACCCCGTCGGTGCTGGACGCCAGGACCGGGCGGGTCATCCCCCGCAGCGCGCTGGCATCGAACAGCCCCGCGAACCCGCCCAGTCCGCCGAGCACCTCGGGGCGTTGCGCCCGCGCCACGGAGGCCTTCATCAGCTCGACCGCACGGTCACCGGCCTCGACATCCACCCCGGCACCGGCATAGGTGATCGGCTCGTTCAACGGGTCTCCTTCGGCGTGCGGTCAGCGGGTGGGTCATCCAGCGGGGGCCGCCGGGTCAGGGGCGGCGGACAGCCTCAGCGGCGCCGCCGTGGGCGGCGAGGCTGACGCCATCGGCGTCCACCGCCCGCGGGTGCAGGGGCGTATGCCGTTCGGCCGGCTGCTCCGGCCCAGGCGCCGGGAACTCCAGCTCCAGGACGTCCTTGCCCAGCTGCTCCTGCTCGGGCAGCTCGATCGGGTACACCCCGGAGAAGCAGGCGGTGCACAGCCGCTCGCGCGGTTGCTCGGTGGCGGCGACCATCCCGTCGTGGCTGATGTAGCCCAGGCTGTCGGCGCCGATCGACTGCCGGATGTCCTCGGTCTGCAGGCCGGTGGCGATCAGCTCGGCACGGGTGGCGAAGTCCACCCCGTAGAAGCACGGCCAGCGCACCGGCGGGGAGGAGATGCGCACGTGCACCTCGGCGGCGCCGGCCTCCCGCAGCATCCGCACCAGGGCACGCTGGGTGTTGCCGCGCACGATCGAGTCGTCCACCACCACCAACCGCTTGCCGCGGATCACCTCCCGCAACGGGTTGAGCTTGAGCCGGATGCCGAGCTGGCGGATGGTCTGGCTCGGGGCGATGAAGGTGCGCCCAACGTAGGCGTTCTTGACCAGCCCGGAGCCGTACGGGATGCCCGAGGCCTCGGCGTACCCGATGGCGGCGGGGGTGCCTGACTCCGGGGTCGGCATCACCATGTCCGCCTCCACCGGGTGCTCCCGGGCCAGGGTGCGGCCCATCTCGACCCGGGACTCGTAGACCCCACGGCCGTTCAGGGTGGTGTCCGGTCGGGCCAGGTAGACGTACTCGAAGACGCAGCCCTTGCGGTCGGACTCGGCGAACCGCTGGCTGCGCAACCCGTTCTGGTCGATGGCGATCAGCTCACCGGGCTCCACCTCGCGGACGAAGGAGGCGCCCACGATGTCCAGCCCGGAGGTCTCCGAGGCGACCACCCAGCCCCGCTCCAGGCGCCCCAGGACCAGGGGGCGGACCCCCTGCGGGTCGCGCGCGGCATACAGCGTCTGCTCATCGCAGAAGACCAGGGAGAAGGCACCGCGCAGCAGCGGCAGCACCTGCAACGCCGAGGCTTCCAGGGACAGGTCGGCGTCGGCGGTCAGCAGCGCGGTGACCAGGGCAGTGTCGGTGGTGTTGCCGCGGCGCACCTCGCCGGGTGCGTTGCGCAGGTCGCCGTCGTAGCGGGCGGCGAGCCGCTCCCGCAGCTCGGTGGTGTTGATCAGGTTGCCGTTGTGCGCCAGGGCGACCGTCTGGTCCAGGGTGCCGCCCAGGGTGGGTTGGGCGTTCTCCCAGGAGTTGCGCCCGGTGGTGGAGTACCGGCAGTGCCCGACCGCCAGGTGCCCGCGCAACGAGGCCAGGCTGGACTCGTCGAAGACCTGGGAGACCAGGCCGACGTCCTTGTAGACCAGCAGCGAGCGACCGTCGCTGGTCGCGATGCCCGCCGCCTCCTGACCGCGGTGCTGCAGGGCGTACAGCCCGTAGTAGGTGAGCTTGGCGACCTCCTCGCCGGGGGCCCAGACGCCGAAGACGCCGCACTCATCCTGTGCGAGCTGCTCGTCCGGTAGGAGGTCATGCGAGAGCCGTCCGTCTGCACGTGCCACTGAGCTATCGTCCCACAGCCCGGCCACCCCGACCGAGCGC
>CAYVEH010000084.1:0-1151 GCA_964450585.1 uncultured Ornithinimicrobium sp. | reverse complement strand
TCGGGTTCGACCACGCCTGGACCTACGACCACCTGGTGTGGGGCGGCCTGCCGGACTCCCCGTGGCACTCCACCGTGGCCACCCTGACGGCGGCCGCCCTGGTCACCGAGCGCATCGGCCTGGGCACCCTGGTCAGCTCCCCGAACTTTCGGCATCCGCTCGCCCTGGCCCGGGACGCCGTGACCCTGCAGGACATCTCCGACGGGCGGTTGCTGCTCGGTGTCGGGGCCGGCGGCGACCTGGATGCCGGCCTGCTGGGCGAGTCACTGACCCGGGGGCAGCGCTCCAGGCGCTTCCGGGAGTTCGTCCCACTGCTGGCGAGGTGTCTGCGGGAGGACCACGTCGATCACACCGGCGAGTTCTACACGACGGTCGACGCCCGCAACCTCACCCCGACCGCCACCCCGCTGATCGTCGCGGCGGAGGGGCCGCGAGCGATGGCCCTGGCCGTGCAGTATGCCGAGGGCTGGGTGACCACCGGTCCGGAAGGTGGTCCCTGGGAGCAGCGGGATGCCGTCGAGCAGTGGTGGGCCGGGGTGGCCGACCAGGCCCGACGGTTCAGTGCGGCCGAGGCCGCCGCGGACCGCCCCGGTCTGGACCGCTACCTGACCCTGGATGCCTCCGGCCCGGCCGCGCTGAGCAGCGTCGAGTTCCTCACCGAGCAGGTAGGCCGGGCCCAGGAGCTGGGCTTCACCGACGTGATCGTGCACTGGCCGCGGCCACAGGCGCCGTACGCGGCTGACCTGGACGTGTTGGAGGACTACGTGCGCACCCTGCCCTGACGCCTGGTGCCCGGCCTGGAGCGTGGCATCCTAAAGAGGTGAGTACTCAGCGTCGTCGCGTGCGTCGCCGGCCGCAGTTGGTGCCGTTCCTGCTGACCGGTGCGCTGATCGGTCTCATCATCGGCGGCGTGCTCGCCCTGACCGGCCCGGACGCCCCGATGGCCGGGCCCAGCCAGGAGCTCATGGCGATCGCGGTCCCGGGGGCGCTGCTCGGTGGGCTGCTGGGCGGCGTCGTCTACCTGCTGGTGGAGCGGCACTCCCGACGCTAGGGGCGCTCCCACAGCGGCAGCCACGCTGACAGGTCGGCCCGCTGCCCGCTGGCGCGGACCGCACCAGCGTCCCGCTCCTGCTGCCAGCTACTGACGCCGG
>CAYVEH010000083.1:0-10627 GCA_964450585.1 uncultured Ornithinimicrobium sp. | reverse complement strand
AGAAGCGCCGGGTTACCCTCGAGCGCGCCAGCGGCTACCGGGGCCAGCGGTCCCGTCTCTACCGCAAGGCCAAGGAGCAGGTCACCCACTCGCTGGTCTACAGCTACCGGGACCGTCGCGCCCGCAAGGGTGACTTCCGGCGCCTCTGGATCCAGCGGATCAACGCCGCGGCCCGCGCCAACGGCATGACCTACAACCGCTTCATCCAGGGCCTGAAGGGTGCTGGCGTCGAGGTCGACCGCCGCATGCTGGCCGAGCTGGCCGTGCACGACGAGGCTGCCTTCGCCCAGCTCGTCACGCTGGCCAAGGAGCACGTCCCGGCACAGGGCGAGGCCGCCTCCGGCGACACCTCGGCCGCCTGAGTCAGTCAGCCACCGACGGCCCAGGGCACCGTTGACCGCCGAGCTGCCGCTGCTGAGCAATCCTCGCAGTGCGCGCATCCGGTCGGTCCGGTCCCTGGGCCGTCGTGCTGTCCGGGAGCGGCAGCGCAAGTTCGTGGTCGAGGGCCCGCAAGCGGTGCGGGAACTGCTCTCGTATGCCGGTCACGCGGCGGTCGACCTGTACCTCACCTCCGCGGCCGCTGCACGGCATACCGAGATCGTCACGCTGGCCGGGGCAGCTCGGGTGACGCTTCGGCTGTGCACCGATGAGGTGCTGGCAGCCATGACCGACACCCAGCACCCGCAGGGGATGATCGCCGTGGCCCAGCGCCTCGACGTCCCCCTAGCCGAGGCACTGGCCGCTGTCGGGGACGGCTTTGTGGTCGTGCTCACCAACGTGCGCGACCCCGGCAACGCGGGCACGGTCCTGCGTGCCGCCGACGCGTTCGGGGCCGCTGCCGTACTGGTCAGCGACGCCAGCGTCGACATCTACAACCCCAAGGTCGTGCGCTCGACCGTCGGGTCCCTCTTCCACCTGCCGGTGAGCGCAGGGACGCCGGTGCCTGAGCTCCTTGCGGCCTGCCGGGACGCCGGGCTCCGGGTCCTGGCCGCCGACGGAGCGGGGCAGACCTCGCTGCCTGACGTCGATCTCTCCGGGCCGCACGCCTGGGTGATGGGCAATGAGGCCTGGGGTCTGGGGCCCGAGGTCCGGGCGCTGTGTGACGACGTCGTCTCGATCCCCATCGTCCGAGCCGAGAGCCTCAACCTGGCGATGGCGGCAACGGTCTGCCTGCACGCCTCCGCATCGGGTTGATCTACCACACGATAGAAGCTGGATGAACCGAGACCGACGGCGCTTGGCGTGGGCCTCGTCCGTGTGGCGCCGCTGTCGCCGCGGTAGAAGTGGGAATGATTCTCGCTGGAGGTGGTGGTCGTAGAAGCCCCCACGTGGTACCCGGTCGCACAGGTCCGGTTGCCCGTTCTTGAGTCCGCTGCAGGAGCCGCCCCGGCGCTGCTCAGCGTGAGTCCGACCGCGAGGATGATTGCCCCGATGGCTCGACGGCCCCTGATTTCCCCTTAAGTGCGAGGCACCACACAGGCGTGTGAGTTCGCTGTCAGCCTGCCAGAGGTGGGGTTGGCGATCTAGCCATCGATACCATTGACCAGTGCCCGCCGGTCCCGCCTGCATCGGAGCTGTCTCCGTCCGACTGATCCCGTCCAACACCGGCAGCTGGGGACGAACCGGGGAACTCTTTGGCTCGCGCACGTGACCCCCACTTAGACTCGGGCGCGTGTCTGGACCCAATACCAACTACGACCCCGTCGAGGTGAACGCGCTCGCCCCGGACGTGGTGGAGCAGAACGTCGCCGACGCGCTCGCCGCGATCACGGCCGCGACCAGCCTCGAGGAGCTCAAGGCAGCCCGCCTGGCGCATGCCGGTGAGAAGAGTCCGCTGGCGCTGGCCAACCGTGAGATCGGTGCGCTACCGCCCAGCGCCAAGGCCGAGGCCGGCAAACGGGTGGGCCAGGCCCGCGGCCAGGTCAACAAGGCTCTCGCCACTCGGCAGGCCGAACTCGAGGCCGAGCGCGACGAGCGGATCCTGGTGGAGGAGGCCATGGACCTGACGCTGGCGCCGCGTCGACGTCCTCTCGGTCACCGGCACCCGCTGACGCTGACGGCGGAGCGGATGGCCGACGTCATGGTCGGCATGGGTTGGGAGATCGCCGAGGGCCCTGGTGTGGAGGCCGAGTGGTTCAACTTCGACGCGCTCAACTTCGACAAGGACCACCCCGCCCGCCAGATGCAGGACACCTTCTTTGTCGACCCCGCTGATGCGGGCATCGTGCTGCGCACGCACACCTCCCCGGGGCAGGCCCGGTCGCTCCTGGAACGCGGCGCGCCGCTTTACGTGGCTGTGCCCGGCAAGACCTTCCGCACCGATGAGCTGGACGCCACCCACACCCCGGTCTTCCACCAGATGGAAGGGCTGGCCATCGATGAGGGACTGACGATGGCCCACCTGCGCGGCACCCTGGACCGGCTGGCCAGCGAGCTCTTCGGTGAGGGTCTGACGACACGGCTGCGGCCCAGCTACTTCCCGTTCACCGAGCCGAGCGCCGAGATGGACTTCCAGTGCTTCGTGTGTCGTGGCGAGCCGTCGGCTACCCCCTGCCGCACCTGCGGCGGCACCGGCTGGATCGAGTGGGGCGGCTGCGGCATGGTCAACCACAACGTGCTGCGCGCCTGCGGCATCGACCCCGAGCGCTACCAGGGTTTCGCCTTCGGGATGGGTGTGGAGCGGTCGCTGATGTTCCGGAACAACCTGGCCGACATGCGGGAGATCATCGAGGGAGACCTGCGCTTCAACGCGCAGTTCGGGATGGAGATCTGATGCGAGTTCCCCTTGACTGGCTGCGGGAGTATGCCGAGGTGCCGGCCGGTGCGACCGGCACCCAGGTGGCCGCGGACCTGGTGCGCGTCGGACTGGAGGAGGAGGACCTGCACGGTGGGGAGGTCCAGGGTCCCCTCGTGGTCGGTCGCGTCCTGGAACTGACCCCGGAGAAGCAGAAGAACGGCAAGACCATCAACTGGTGCCAGGTGGACGTGGGCGCCGCCAACGGCACCGGCGATCCGCAGGGCATCGTGTGCGGCGCGCACAACTTCCAGGTGGGCGACCTGGTGGTGGTGATCCTGCCGGGGGGTGTGCTGCCCGGCAACTTCGAGATCTCAGCCCGTAAGACCTACGGCCACATCAGCGCCGGCATGATCTGCTCCTCCCTCGAGCTCGGCCTCGGGGACGACCACGACGGGATCATCGTGCTCACCGACTGGCTGGGCGCAGCGGCTCAGGAGCTGCAACCGGGGCAGGACGCCATCGCGTTGCTGGGCCTGGACCGGGAGACCGTCGAGGTCAACGTGACCCCCGATCGGGGTTACTGCTTCTCGCTGCGCGGCATCGCCCGCGAGTACGCCCACAGCACCGGCGTCGCCTATCGAGACCCGGCGCTGGTGCGGGTCGTGGACGGGCAGGAACAACCGCTGCAGGCACCGCCGGCGACGCCGGACGGGTTCGGTATCGACCTGCGCGACGACGCGCCGATCGAGGGCACGACTGGCTGTGACCGCTTCGTCACCCGCATCGTGCGGGGCCTGAACCCGCAGGCGCAGACGCCGGCCTGGATGGCGACCCGCCTCACCGAGGCCGGGATGCGCCCGATCAGCCTGGCCGTGGACATCTCCAACTACGTGATGCTCGCCCTGGGGCAGCCCACGCACGCCTATGACCTGCACGCCCTCGAGGGCCCGATCGTGGTCCGCCGCGCCAGGGCGGGGGAGCGCCTGACGACGCTGGACGACATCGAGCGGCAGTTGCACCCGGAGGACCTGCTGATCACCGACGGTGGTGAGACCGTCCTCGGTCTGGCTGGCGTGATGGGCGGGGCCTCCAGCGAGATCAGTGACGCCACAACCGACGTGCTCATCGAGGCGGCACACTTCGAGCCCAGGACCGTGGCCCGGACCGCGCGTCGTCACAAGCTGTCCACCGAGGCATCCAAGCGGTTCGAGCGTGGCGTCGACCCGCAGTTGGCGCCGCAGGCGGCGCAGCTGATGGTCGAGCTGATGAGCGAGCTGGGTGGTGGCACCGCTGATCCGGCGGTGACCGACGCCGGCCAGGTCAGCGCCCCCGATCCCATCGCCTTTGACCCCACCATGCCGACGCGCTACGTCGGCGTCGACTATCCCACCGACCGGGTCGCCGAGATCCTGACGGAGATCGGGTGCCAGGTGGCGCAGGCGAGCGACGGCATACTCACCGTGACTCCACCGTCCTGGCGCCCGGACCTGCTCACCGGACCGGACCTGGTCGAGGAGGTCGCGCGCATCGACGGCTACGACAAGATCCCGTCCGTGCTGCCCACCGCACCGGGTGGTCGGGGCCTGACCCACGGCCAACGAGTGCGCCGGACCGTCGCGGCCGCGCTGGCCGGGCAGGGGCTGGACGAGGTCCTGACCTACCCCTTCGTGGGGACCAACCGGTTCCAGGACCTGGGCCTGGGCGAGGATGACTCGCGGCGGCATGCGGTGCGGTTGGCCAACCCGCTGTCCGACGAGGCCCCGCTGATGCGCACCGAGCTGCTGCAGACGCTGCCGGAGGCTGTGCGCCGCAACCTGGGGCGCGGCGCCAAGGACGTCGCCCTGTTCGAGATCGACACGGTGACCCTGCCCGACCTGGCCCGCAAGGCCCCGGTGCCGAACGTGGGCAGGAAACCCGACGAGACGGTGCTGGAGGAGATCCTGGCCGCCGTGCCCCGCCAACCGCTGCACGTGGCCATGGTGGCGACCGGTCAGAGCGAGCGCGGCGGCTGGTGGGGCCCGGGACGAGCCACCGACGTCACCGACATGGTCGGTTGGGCCCACGCCGTCTGCGACGCCGTCGGGGTGCCGGTGCAGCGCCGCCAGGTCGAGCGGGCACCCTTCCATCCTGGTCGCTGCGTGGAGTTGGCACGGCTCGACGGCGCCACCATCGGCTGGGTCGGCGAACTGCACCCCAAGGTCGTCAGGGCACTGGGGCTGCCGGAGCGCACCGTAGCGGCCGAGCTGGACCTGGACGTGCTCATCGCGGCCAGTGACCGTCGGGCCCAGGGACGGCCGCTGTCGAATCACTCACCGGCCGGGTCCGACATCGCCCTGACCGTGCCCCGCAGTGTGAGCTTCAGCGAGGTCGAGGAGTCGGTGCGGGCCGGCGCCGGCGACCTGCTGGAGTCGGTGACCCTCTTCGATGTCTACCGCGGCGACCAGATCAGCTCGGATCAGCAGAGCCTGGCCTTCCACCTGGTCTTCCGGGCGCCCGATCGCACGTTGAAGACCGCGGAGGTCAACGCTGCCCGTGACGCGGCGGTCGCCCGGGCCGCGCGGGAGCACGGGGCGGTGCAGCGATGAGTATGCCGGCCGGCTCGGTGGTGCCCGCGCCGGAGTCCGCGGGCGGTGCGGGATCTACCGGGGCCGCAGCCACCCGGGTGGTTCTCATCACCGGTGCCTCCCGGGGGATCGGCGCCATCCTGGCGGAGGCCTTCCGGCAGGCGGGATGGTCGGTGGTGGGTGTGTCCCGCAGTGGCCACCCGGACCCGACCGGCGCACCGACCCTGGTCTGCGACGTGACGGACGAGGCCGCGGTGGGTGCCCTGGTCGAGCAGGTGATCGCTGAGCACGGACGCATCGATGTGCTGGTCAACAACGCCGGGCTGGTCGAGCCGGAGACCCCGCTGTGGGAGGCGGATCCGCAGCGGTGGTGGCAGGTGGTGGAGACCAATGTGCGCGGGCCGTTCCTGATGTCCCGGGCGGTGGTGCCGCACCTGATCAGCGGCGGGGGTGGCCGGGTCATCAACCTGAACAGTGGCTCCGGCACCAGGGAGAGTCCGGTGCTGACCGCCTACCACGCCAGCAAGTCGGCACTGGCGCGCCTCACCGGTGGTCTGGCCGTGGCCGGCGCCGAGCACGGGGTGCTGGCCTTCGATCTGGCCCCCGGAGTGATCGAGACCGACATGACCCACAGCATGCGGATGCACCAGGGACGCACCGACTGGACGCCACCGGAGGACCTGATCGCCCTGGCCCTGGCGATCGCCGACGGCGAGCTGGACGGGTTCTCCGGGCGGATGGTGCGGGCTGGCGCCGACGATCTGGAGGTGTTGCGAGCCCAGTCGGCCCGCGGCCTCGGTGACGGTGAGCGGATGCTGCGCCTGCGGCCGTGGGGGCCGGACGACCCGCTGGCCTGAGCGTGCAGGTCGGCAAGGCTGGACGCATGACTATGCATACGCCTGTATAGTTGTGCGGGTGAGCACCGCAGAGTCGCCGCCACGGGGCATCCCCACGACCCGCGCCGCCCGACACCAGCGCATCGTGGATGTGCTGGACCGTCACTCCATCGCCTCGCAGTCCGATCTGCTGGCCCACCTGGCCCGGGACGGGATCACCGTCACCCAGGCCACCCTGTCCCGGGACCTGTTGGAACTGGGGGCGGTCAAGGTGCGGCAGGGCCGCGGGCAGGTGTATGCCGTGCCGGCGCAGGGCGGCGACCAGAGCCTGCGGCCGGCCTCCGCCGAGGACGGCACCCGACTGGCACGCCTCTGCGAGGAGCTGTTGGTCTCGGCCCGTGCCACCGGCAACCAAGCGGTGCTGCGCACCCCACCGGGTGCGGCGCAGTATCTCGCCTCGGCCATCGACCGCAGCGACACCCCGGACGTCCTGGGCACCATCGCCGGCGACGACACCATCCTGGTGATCACCCTGGCTCGCGATGGCGGGCAGCAGGTAGCCCAGCACTTCCTCGCGCTGGCCGGCGCCGAGACCGACCACTGATCCGCGACACCACATCAGCAGGGACAATGGCGCCATGACTGTGAGCCTGTGGGGCGGCCGGTTTGCCGGCGGCCCAGCCGACGCCCTGACCGAGCTGTCCCGCTCGACCCATTTCGACTGGCGGCTGGCCCCGTATGACATCGCCGGCTCCCGCGCCCATGCTCGGGTGCTGCAGCAGGCCGGTCTGCTCAGTGAGGAGGACACCGCCACGATGCTGCACGGGCTGGACCAACTCCTGGCGGACGTGCACAGCGGTGCCTTCGCCCCCGAGCCGGAGGATGAGGACGTGCACACCGCGCTGGAGCGCGGCCTCATCGAGCGGGTCGGCCCAGAGGTGGGTGGCCGGTTGCGTGCCGGCCGGTCACGGAATGACCAGGTCGCCACCCTCTTTCGGATGTACCTGCGCGAGCACGCCCGGCTGATCGCCGACCAGGTGTTGGCGGTGGTGGAGGCCCTGCTGTCCCAGGCGGCGGCGCACCCGGAGGTCGCGATGCCGGGGCGCACCCACCTGCAGCACGCCCAGCCGGTGCTCCTGGCCCACCACCTGCAGGCCCATGCCTGGCCGCTACTACGAGACATCGAGCGGCTGCAGGACTGGGACCGACGGGCCGCCGTGTCGGCCTACGGCTCTGGCGCGCTGGCCGGCTCATCCCTCGGGTTGGACCCGATGTCGGTCGCCCAGGACCTGGGCATGCCCACCTCGGCGGAAAACTCCATCGACGGCACGGCCAGTCGTGATTTCGCCGCCGAGTTCGCCTTCGTCATGGCGATGATCGGCATCGACCTCTCCCGGTTGTCGGAGGAAGTCATTCTGTGGGCGACCGCCGAGTTCGGCTTTGTCACCCTCGATGACGCCTTCTCCACCGGGTCGAGCATCATGCCGCAGAAAAAGAACCCGGATGTGGCCGAGCTGGCTCGTGGCAAGTCCGGCCGACTGATCGGTGACCTCACCGGGCTGCTGACGACGTTGAAGGGCCTGCCGTTGGCCTACAACCGTGACCTGCAGGAGGACAAGGAGCCGGTCTTCGACCAGGTCGACACCCTGCAGGTGCTGCTGCCGGCCGTCAGCGGAATGGTCGAAACCTTGCAGTTCCACCCGGACCGGCTCGAAGAGCTGGCTCCCCAGGGGTTCTCCCTGGCCACGGACATCGCTGAGTGGCTGGTCCGCCAGGGCGTGCCCTTCCGGGACGCCCACGAGACCGCAGGTCAGTGCGTGCAGGTCTGTGAGGAGCGGGGAATCGAGCTTGACGAGCTCTCCGATGAGGACCTGGCCGGCATCAGTGAGCAGCTAACTCCCCAGGTACGCTCGGTGCTCACGGTCGCCGGCTCGATCGCCTCCCGCGATGCGCGCGGAGGCACCGCACCGGCGCGGGTCGCCTCGCAGCGCACCCGGCTGATCAAGCAGGTGGCCCTGGCCCGGCGCTGGATCGAGGATGTCCCGGATATCCATGGCTGAGCGGCTTCCAGCCAACTCCTCCCGGGTACCGAAGCCCGCGTTCTTGGCCCGCCCGGCGGTGCAGGTGGCCCCGGGGCTGCTGGGCTGCACCATCGAACATGCCGGGGTGAGGGTGCGGCTCACCGAGGTGGAGGCGTATGCCGGCACGCAGGATCCGGGGTCGCACGCCTTCCGCGGCCCGACGCGCCGCAACCAGGTCATGTTCGGCGCGGCCGGGTTCCTGTACGTCTACTTCACCTACGGGATGCACACCTGTGCCAATGTCGTCTGCGGGGCCGAGGGCGAGGCGCAGGCGGTGCTGTTGCGCGCTGGTGAGGTCATCGACGGTCGGGAGCGGGCCCAGCAGCGGCGTACCTCTGCTCGCACTGGCCGAATCCCCCCGGACCGGGACCTGGCTCGCGGCCCGGCCCGGCTGGCTCAGGCCCTGGGGCTCACCCTGGCTGACTACGGTGCCGATCTGTTGAGCGGCGAGGCGGTCCGGTTGCGCTGCCCCGCGGCGTCCGGCAGCACCTCCCGAGCTGAGCAGCCACACATCCTGACCGGACCACGCGTCGGGGTGCGGGGGCCGGGCGGTGACGGGACGGCATACCCCTGGCGGTTCTGGCTCGCGGACGAGCCGACGGTCTCCGACTACCGTCCGGCTGCTCCGTTGCGTCCTCGCTGAGGCACCGTGCGTGACCGCACCGGGTTGTCCAGGACGCGACCCGCCGGCACCGGACGCGGCGGCCTCTTCCTCCGAGGGGCCAGGTCGGGACGACCTCGTGTCACCGAGGGCCGCGCGGCAGGTGACAATAGCCTGGTTCACCCGACGACGATCCAAGACCGAGGTAGATGTGAGCACCCTCTTCGATGAGCTGCAGTGGCGTGGTCTGGTAGCCCAGACCACCGACGAGACCGCGTTGCGTCAGGCGCTGGACGAGGGCCCGATCACGGTCTACTGCGGCTTCGACCCGACGGCACCCTCGCTGCACTTCGGCAACCTGGTGCAGCTGGTGATGCTCCGCCACCTGCAGCAGGCCGGTCACCGGGTCATCGTGCTGGTGGGTGGTTCCACCGGTCAGATCGGTGATCCCAAACCCACCAGTGAACGGATTCTGAAGACCAAGGAGCAGACGGCTGCCAACGTGGCCCGGATCAAGGCCTTGGTGCGCCCGTTCGTCGACTTCGCCGGCGACAACCCGGCGCTCCTGGTCGACAACCTGGACTGGACCGCACCGCTGTCCGCGTTGGACTTCCTGCGGGACGTCGGCCAACACTTCCGGGTCAACCAGATGATCCGCAAGGACGCCGTCGCGGCCCGGCTGGAGAGTGAAGCCGGCATCAGTTACACCGAGTTCAGCTACCAGATCCTGCAGGCGATGGACTACCTGCACCTCTACCGCGAGCATGGCTGCAGCCTGCAGACCGGTGGCCAGGACCAGTGGGGCAACCTCACCGCGGGCGTCGACCTGGTGCACCGGGTCGAGGGAGCCAGCGTGCACGCGATGACCACACCGCTGCTCACTGACGAGAACGGTCAGAAGTACGGCAAGTCCGAGGGCAATGCGATCTGGCTGTCGGCGGACATGACCACCCCCTACGCGTTCTACCAGTACTGGATCAACGTCGCCGACTCCGAGGTCGGCAAGTTGCTCAAGGTCTTCACCACCAGGTCGGCAGCGGAGATCGCAGAGCTGGAACAGGCCACCCAGGACCGTCCACACCTACGGGAGGCCCAACGGGCCCTGGCCGTGGACGTGACGACGCTGGCCCACGGAGCCGAGGCCACTGCGCAGGTGCAGGCCGCCAGTGCGGTGCTCTTCGGTAAGGGCGACCCCGCGGATCTGGATGCCGGGACGCTGACGGATGCCACCGCTGAGCTGCCCGGAGCTGAGGTTCCTGTTGACGCCACCATCGTTGATGCGCTCGTTGCCACCGGGTTGGCCGAGAGCCGGGGCGCCGCTCGCCGACTGATCGCCGAGGGCGGGGTGAGTCTCAACAACGTCAAGGTCGACGACCCGGACCACGTCCTGGGCGAGCAGGCGTTCCTGCAGCAGCGGATCGCCCTGGTCCGTCGCGGCCGCAAGCACCTGGCAGCGGCACGACGCAGCCGTTGACCGGTGGCGGCACACCGAGCCGTCGCCACAGCCGTGCCCGGCCCACGTCACAGCCGTGCCCGGCCCACGTCGGACCCGCCTGCAACCGTTTGACCAGCCGATTTGTTGATTCGGCAGAACATGTCCTACTGTTGTCACTCGCCAGCCCAGCAGGGAGGCACGGACACCCGAGCGATCGGAGTGGCCGGTCCCGCGGAGCATGGCTATCACCGATCCAGACCGGTACGGTTCGCCGCAGCCGGGGGCACGGAGTGCACTGGAAGGTGGTATAGTGGAGAAGTTGCCCCATTTGCTGTGGCCGGGTGTTCTCGGTTGTGGTGGGTGGTGTGTGTCC
>CAYVEH010000082.1:0-10640 GCA_964450585.1 uncultured Ornithinimicrobium sp. | reverse complement strand
ACTTCCGGCTCACCATGGCCGGGGTCACCGGTCTGATCGTGGCCATCGGTGTCACCGCCGACAGCTTCATCGTCTACTTCGAACGGATCCGCGACGAGGTGCGCACCGGGCGGCCGCTGCGGTATGCCGTGGACACCGGGTGGCGCCGCGCCCGCCGCACCATCATCATCTCCGACATCGTCAACCTGATCGCCGCGGGCGTGCTGTACTTCCTCTCCGAATCCAGCGTCAAGGCCTTCGCCTTCGCCCTCGGGTTGAGCACGGTGATCGACCTCATCGTGGTCATGATGTTCACCCACCCGGTGGTGAGCATCCTGGCCAACACCACGTTCTTCGGTGAGGGTCACAAGTGGTCGGGCATGGACCCAGAGCACCTGGGAGCGCGCCGCTCCACCTACCTGGGGCGCGGCCAGTTCGCCATGCCGGAGCCGAAACGCACCGGCCCCACCCGGGAGCAGACCGAGGGAGGCATCGTCTGATGTTCAGCTTCGCCAGATTCGGCAACGAACTCTTCACCGGCAAGCGCTCATTCAACATCGTCGGGCGCCGCAACCTCTGGTACGGCATCGCCGGGGTGCTCATTGTCCTGTCGCTGCTGGGGATGTTCGTCAAGGGGCTGAACTTCGGCATCGAGTTCCGCGGTGGCACCGAGCTGCGAGTTCCCAGCGTCAGCAACATGCAGGACTACGAGCAACGGGCGGAGTCCGCACTGCGTGAGCAGGCCCCGGACGTGGCCGAGGTCTCGGTCACCAAGATCGGCACCGACACGGTCCGTATCCAGACCGGGGAGCTCAGCGTCACCGAGTCCAACGACACGGTCCAGGCGTTGGCCGAGGAGTTCGATGTCGACGCCCAGAACGTCACCAGCTCCTTCGTCGGCCCGTCCTGGGGAGACACGGTCACGAACAAGGCGATCCAGGCCCTGGTGGCCTTCCTGGCCCTGATCACCGTGGTGCTGGCGTTGTACTTCCGGACCTGGAAGATGGCGGTGGCGGCGCTGGTCGCGCTGCTGCACGACGTCGTCTTCACCATCGGGATCTACGGGCTCCTGGGCATCGAGATCTCACCGGCCTCGATGATCGGCTTCCTGACCATCCTGGGCTACTCGATCTACGACACCATCGTGGTCTTCGACAAGGTCCGGGAGAACACCGAGTACGCCCTGGAGTCCAAGCGCACCTCCTACACCCGGGCTGCGAACCTGGCCGTCAACCAGACACTGGTCCGCTCGATCAACACCTCGGTGGTGGCGCTGCTGCCGGTGGCTGCCATCCTGGTCTTCGGGATCACCCTGATCGGCCCGGGGACCCTGTTGGACCTGTCGGTCGCGCTGTTCATCGGTATGGCCGTGGGCACCTACTCCTCGATCTTCATCGCCACCCCGCTGCTGGTGCACCTGCGGCAGGGAGAGCCGGCCATCAAGGCGCTGGAGAAGAAGGTCGCCAAGCGGGAGGGCCGCCAGGCCAGCAAGGTGGACTACTCCGCGCCCCCGGGGATGGAGGGCATCGACGGGCACGCGCCTCCTGGGATGGAGGAGATCGGAGCCGAGGCACAGGGCGGCGATGTCGCGGTGCTGACCGAAGAGTCCACCACCACTGACGCCACCCAGGGTGCCGAGCAGGCCAGCAGCGAGCCGGGCAGCACCGATCGGACCAGTGGTGAGGAGACCACCACGACGCGGCCCCGGGAAGTGCACCCGCGAGCTCGCGGACCGCGCAACCAGCCGAAACGGGCACCCCGCTCAAAGCGATGAGCCGGCCCCACGGCGTCCTACCCCGATGAGCCAGCACGTGCCGGCCGACGGCGGTATGCCGCCCCACGACGGAAGGGCGACTGGCGCCGACCCGGATCTGCCGGCCCAGGTCGCAGCGAGCCTGCGCGCGATCCCGGACTTTCCCGAGCCTGGGGTGATCTTCAAGGACTTCACCCCACTGCTGCTCGATGCCGATCTGCGCCGCCGAGTGGTGGCCGATGTGGTGCGGCGCCGAGCCGGCGCCTGTGACGTGGTGCTCGGTATCGAGGCGCGCGGCTTTATTCTCGGTGCCGTCATCGCCCACGAGCTGGGCGTCGGCTTCGTACCGATCCGTAAGCAAGGCAAGTTGCCCGCCCGGACGCACGCGGTCTCCTACGCCCTGGAGTACGGCACGGCAACCGTGGAGATGCACACTGATGCGGTGCAGCCCGGGCAGCGGGCGCTGATCGTCGACGACGTGCTGGCCACCGGCGGCACCGCGGCAGCAGCGGTGCAGTTGGTGCACCAGTGCGGCGCTCAGGTGGCGGCCGTCGAGGTGGTCCTCGAGCTCGGATTCCTGCACGGGCGGCAGCAGTTGGCCGGCACCGATGTGCACGCGTTGCTGACCGACTGACGCCTTCCAGCCAGTGAGCGTCCTACAATCACCACATGAGTGAGGATGTCGCCCCGGCACCCTCCCACAGCAGCTACGGCGTCCGGGCACGCCTGGCCCGACTGGGAGGCACCCGGCCCGGGTCCAACCCGGTGCTGGAGCCGCTGCTGCGCGCCGTCCGGGCCACTCATCCCAAGGCCGATCTGGACCTGATCGAGCGCGCCTATCGGGTGGCCGAGCGGGCCCATGATGGGCAGCGGCGCAAGAGTGGCGACGCCTACATCACCCACCCGCTGGCGGTGGCCACCATCCTGGCCGAGTTGGGCATGACCCCCTCGACCCTGGCCGCCGCGCTGCTGCACGACACCGTGGAGGACACGGCATACTCCCTGAAGCAGTTGCGCAAGGAGTTCGGTGACGAGATCGCCATGATGGTCGATGGGGTCACCAAGCTGGACAAGGTGCAGTACGGCGAGGCGGCCCAGGCCGAGACGGTCCGCAAGATGGTCGTGGCCATGGCCCGGGACATCCGGGTGCTGGTCATCAAACTGGCCGACCGGCTGCACAACGCCCGCACCTGGCGGTACGTCTCGGCCGAGTCCGCCGCCCGCAAGGCCAACGAGACCCTGGAGATCTACGCCCCCCTGGCCCACCGGTTGGGGATGAACACCATCAAGTGGGAGTTGGAGGACCTCTCCTTCGCCCAGCTCTACCCCAAGATCTACGACGAGATCGTGCGGATGGTCGCCCAGCGGGCCCCGGCGCGCGAGGAGTACCTGGCCACCGTCCGGGCCGAGATCGGCAAGGACCTCAAGGACGCCAAGATCAAGGCGGTGGTCACCGGCCGCCCCAAGCACTACTACTCGGTCTACCAGAAGATGATCGTGCGCGGGCGGGACTTCGAGCAGATCTACGACCTGGTCGCCGTCCGGGTGCTGGTGGAGTCGGTGCAGGACTGCTACGCGGTGCTCGGCGCGCTGCACGCGCGGTGGAACCCGGTGCCCGGCCGGTTCAAGGACTACATCGCGATGCCGAAGTTCAACATGTACCAGTCGCTGCACACCACGGTGATCGGCCCGGACGGCAAACCGGTCGAGGTGCAGATCCGGACCCACCAGATGCACCGGCGTGCCGAGTACGGCGTGGCCGCCCACTGGAAGTACAAGGAGGACGGGGCCAAGCCCGCGCTGGGGCCCGACGGTGGGCCCGGCCAGATGGAGGGCATGGAGTGGCTGCGCCAGCTGCTGGACTGGCAGAAGGAGACCTCCGACCCCGGCGAGTTCCTGGAGTCGCTGCGCTTCGAGATCAGCGGAGCCGAGGTGTACGTCTTCACCCCCGGTGGCGACGTCATGGCCCTGCCGGCCGGGTCGACGCCGGTCGACTTCGCGTATGCCGTGCACACCGAGGTCGGCCACCAGTGCGTCGGCGGGCGGGTGAACGGCAAACTCGTCCCGCTGGATAGTGTGCTGGCCAATGGTGATGTGGTGGAGGTCCTCACCAGCAAGGCCGCCGATGCGGCCCCCAGCCGGGACTGGTTGAACTTCGTCAAGAGCCCCCGGGCCCGCAACAAGATCCGGCAGTGGTTCTCCAAGGAACGCCGCGAGGAGATGATCGAGTCCGGCAAGGACCAGATCGCCAAGGTCCTGCGCAAGCAGAACCAGCCGATCCAGCGACTCATGTCCTTCGAGACCCTGACCGCGGTCGCCGGGGATCTGCGGTACCACAACGTCGACGGGTTGTTTGCCGCCGTGGGCGAGGGACACATCTCGGCGCCACACGTGGTCAAGCAGTTGGTGGCCACCCTGGGCGGGGAGGACGGGGCCACCGAGGACCTGGCGGAGGCGACGCTGCCCAGCCGCGGTCGCAACCGCACCCTCGACTCCGGGGTCACCGTGGTGGGCACCGACGACGTCTGGGTCAAACTGGCCAAGTGCTGCACCCCGGTACCCGGGGACCCGATCATGGGTTTTGTCACCACCGGCAAGGGGGTCTCGGTCCACCGGACCGACTGCACCAACGCCGAGTCGTTGACCAAGCATCAGGAGCGGATCATCGAGGTGGCGTGGTCGCCGACGGAGAGCAGCGTCTTCCTGGTGCAGCTGCAGGTGGAGGCCCTGGACCGCTCTGGCCTGCTGGCCGAGATCACCAAGGCGCTGACCGACCAGCACGTCAACATCCTGGCGGCGTCGGTGCAGACCAGCCGTGATCGGGTGGCACTGTCCAAGTTCACCTTCGAGATGGCCGACCCGAGCCACTTGGCCTCGGTCATCCGTGGGGTGCGTCGGGTCAGCGGCGTGCTGGATGCCTACCGGATTACCGGGACCTCACGCACCGACCCGCACCGTCGCCACCGCAGCGCCTGAACACCCGGGCGCTCAGGCGGGGGCGAGAAAGGCGGCGAGCGCCCCGGCATACATCGCCTGGTCCGCTACCCCGCAGGCCTCCCGTGTGGAGTGCATCGACAGGGTGGGCGCCCCGAAGTCGACGGTGGTCGCCCCGGTCAGCGCCGAGGTCATCGGCCCGACCGTCGACCCGCACGGCAGGTCGGTGCGGGTGACGAAGGACTGCACCGGCACCCCGGCCTGCTCACAGGCCAGGCGGAAGGCCGCGGCCCCCAGCCCGTCGGTGGCGTACCGCGCCTGGGCATTGATCTTCAGCACCGGGCCACCGTTCATCTGGACCTGGTGGCCCGGCTCGTGCCGCTCGGCGTAGTTGGGGTTGGTGGCGTGCGCCATGTCACCGGAGGCGATCACCGTCCCGGCCAGCGCCCGCAGGTACTCCTGACGGCCCCCGCCGGCGGCGAGCACGATACGCTCCAGCACCGCCGGCAGGAAGGTCGACTGGGCACCCCGCTCGGTGGTGCTGCCGACCTCCTCGTGGTCAAACAGCGCGATCACCGGGATGGTGTCACCGGTCGGGCTGTCCCCGGCAGCCAGCAGGGCCACCGTCGCCGCGAAGGCGGTCGCCAGGTTGTCCAGCCGCGCCGAGGCCAGCAGGTCGCCGTCGCGGCCGATGCGGCGAGCCGGGGTGAGGTCGTGGGTCATCACATCCCAGCCCAGGATGTCGTTGCCGGCCACGTCGAGCTGGTCGGCCAGGAAGGCGACGAAGTCGCCCTCGGTCTCGCCCTGCCCCCAGGTCGGCACCAGATGCTGCTGCGGGTTCAGTTTCAACCCGTCGGTGGTGACGCTGCGGTCCAGGTGCGGTGCCAGTTGCGAGATCCGCAGCAGCGGCTCATCCACCAGCAGCAGCCGGCCCTCGGCGCCGGTCCCGGACCGGACCGCTACCCGACCTGACAGGCCCAGGTCCCGGTCGAGCCAACTGTTGAGCAGTGGCCCCCCGTAGATCTCCACCGCCAGTTGCTGCCAGCCCGCCCGCACCACGTCGGGCCGAGGCTTGATGCGCAGGTTGGGGGAGTCGGTGTGGGCTCCCACGACCCGGAACGGCGTGGCTGCTCCCGAGGCGTGCTCGGTGGACCAGGCAATCAGCGACCCACCGCGGATCGTGAGGTAGCGCCCGGCGGTCGTCGGGAACGCGTCGGTCTCGGCGACCCGGGTGAAGCCGTGCTCGGCCAGCAACGCGGCAGCATTCTCGACCGCGTGGAACGGAGAGGGGGAGGCATCCAGGTATGCCGCCAGGCGGGTTGCGATGTCGTCCTGGTCGAAGGGGTGGGCCACGGTCAGCCTCCGAACTCGGACAGCCCGCCGCGGGCGGCATCCAGCAACTGTTGGCGGCTGTCCAGGGCGGACTGGGCCTCGCTGATCCTGGCCTCGTCCCCGCTGGCCTGGGCTGCCTGCAGGTCCTGCTCCAGACCCTGCACCGCGCGCTCCAACTGCTCCACCATGGACTGGGCCCGGGCGTTGAGCTCAGGGTTGGACTGACGCCACTTGGCATCTTCCTGGTCGCGGATGGCCTGCTCCACCTTGCGCAGCCTGCCCTCGACCCGGGAGATGTCCTTGCGCGGGACCTTGCCGGCGCTGTCCCACTTGTCCTGAATGGTCCGCAACTGCGCCTTGGCCGACTCCAGGTCGGTGATCGGGACCAGTGCCTCGGCCTCAACCAGCAGGGCCTCCTTGACCACCAGGTTGGCTTCGAATTCCTCGTTCTCCGCCGCGACGACCTCGTCCTTGGCGTTGAAGAAGGCGTCCTGGGCGGTGCGGAACCGCTCCCACAGGGCGTCGTCGTCGGCACGCTGGGCACGCCCGGCGCGGCGCCACTCCTGCATCAGGCGCTTGAACGCACCGGCGGTGGGGCCCCAGTCCTTGCTGGTGGACAGGGCCTCGGCCTCGGCGACGAGCTTCTCCTTGATGCGCTTGGCCTCGGCGTGCTGGGAGTCCAACTGGCTGAAGAACGCCTTACGGCCCTTGTCGAAGGCGCTGCGGGCTGCGCTGAGCCGTTGCCAGAGGGCGTTCTCGACATCCTTGTCGAGCTTGGGGCCCTTCTTCTGCAGAGCACGCCACTCATCGAGCATGCCCCGCATCCGGGCACTCGCGGACTTCCACTGGATCTGGTGCACGTCGGCAGCGGCCAACTGCTCCGCCTCGGCGACCAGGGCCTCCCTGACTGCTGCGGCCTCGGCTTTGGCCTGGGCGCGCTGCTCGGTCTCGGTGCGCTGCCGCTCCTTGATGGCCTCCTCGATCGCGGTGACCCGTTGGCGCAGCGCCGGAAGGTCACCGACGACGTTGGCCTCGCCGATCTGGTCGCGCAGCGTCTTGAGAGACTCCCGGGCCTCGTGTGAGGAGAGCTCGGTCTGGGTCAGGCGCTGCTCCAGCAGGGCGGTGCTGGCGGCCAGTTCGTCGTACTTGCGCGCGAAGTAGGCCAACGCCTCCTCGTTGGTGGCTTCCGGGTAGGAGCCGACGGCACGCTCCTGCTCACCATCGCGGACATAGACCGTCCCGTCCTCGGCGACCCGGCCGAAGGTGATGGCGTTGGAGGGTGCCGACGCCGGAGCCGGTGCCGCGGGTGCCGGCGGTGCCACGGCCGGGCGACGGCCAGCCAGCGCGGCGGGGGAGGGCGGTCCCGGCTTGGGCGGGGTGGGCTTGGGCCGCGTGGGCGCAGGTTCGGGAGTTGGCTCGGGCGCAGGTTCGGAGGTCGGCTCGGGCGCAGGTTCGGAGGTCGGCTCCGGTGTGGGTTCGGGAGTGGGTTCCGGGACGGGTTCAGGCGCAGGGGCAGGCGTCGCCTCAGCGGTGCTCTGCTGGTTCGCTGTGTTCGGTGACTCCTCGGGTGCCGTCGACGGCTCGTCCGGCGTGTTGCTGGTGCCCTGGGGGTGCTCGCTCACTCTGTCGCCTTTTCCTGTGTGACCTCGACCGAGAGGATGCTGATCGGCGCCGCGGGTGGTCCGTCGGCACCGCCGCCATCGACGCCTTGTTCGGCGACGCGGTCCACGATGTCCATTCCACCCGTGACCTTACCGAAAATGCTGTAGCCACCGCCTTCTACCGGCAGCTCCGTGTCTTCATAGACGATGAAGAACTGACCACCGTTGCTGTTGGGGTCCTGGCTGCGGGCCATCGCCAGCGTCCCGGTGGGGTACTGGCCATCCGGTGGAGCGTTCTCGATCCCGAACGTGTAACCGGGGGCGCCGCGCCCGGTGCCGGTGGGGTCGCCGCACTGCAACACGTAGATGCCCTGGGTGGTCAACCGGTGGCAGGGGCTGTCGGCCCAGTACCCGGCTTCGGCCAGGTGGGCGAACGAGGCCACGGTGACCGGGGCCTTGTCGCCGTACAGCTCCACCTGGATGGAGCCACAGTTGGTCTCCAGGAGTGCGGTGTAGCGGCCCGAGGCCTCCTGGGTGGGTGCCTCCAGCGGTTTCATGGTCCGGGTGCTCGGCACGACCGGTGGCTCATTGCACCCAGCGCTGGCAGCAGCCGGGGACAAGGTGGTAGAGGGGCTGCTGACGTCGTTCGGAGCCGGTGAGGACGGCTCGTCTGTCGTCGTGTCGGGACTGCCGCACGCGGCGGCCAGGAGGATGGTGCACACCAGCGCTCCTAGGGTCCGCCACCGGTGACGACCCAGCGTCATTCTTGTGCTCCTGACGTGCTCGGGCGGGGGTGGAGCGGCCAGTTTAAGCGGCACTGTGCTGCGAAGTGGTCACGACCCGATGACGGTTTGGACACGATCGGACGTAGGTTTGGTCATATGTTGGTTCTGCGCATTGAGGCGGCCGCCTTCGCCACGAATTGTTATGTGGTGGCGCCGGAAGCCGGGGGAGAGTGCCTCATCGTCGATCCCGGCGTGGGGGTCGAGGGGCAGGTCGCCCAGACCCTGGCCGAGCATGGGTTGCGTCCGGCGGCCGTCCTGCTCACCCACGGGCACTTCGATCACACGTATGCCGTCACTCCGGTGTGCGCCGGCACCGCTGCCGCCTACATCCACGAGGGCGACCGCTACCGGCTGCAGGACCCGCTGACCAGCACCAGCCCGGCCCTGGTGGGCATGCTCGAGCAGCAGTTCGGCACCCAGGCCACCTGGCAGGAGCCGGAGGACGTGCTGGACCTGCGGGACCAGCAGCAGTTGGACCTGGCCGGGTTATCGGTGCAGATCCTGCACGCTCCGGGGCACACCGAGGGCTCGGTGCTGTTCAGCCTGGCCGACGTGCCGTCAGGGGCACCCGCTGAGGTGGACCGCACGGTGCTGACCGGTGATGTGCTTTTCGCCGGATCCATCGGGCGCACCGACCTCCCCGGTGGCGACCACGCCGCGATGCAGCGGACGCTGCGTGAGGTGGTCCTGCCGTTGGCGGACTCCACCCTGGTACTTCCCGGGCACGGCCCGGCCTCCACGATGGCACACGAGCGGGCCAGCAACCCGTTCCTGACCGCGCTGAGGTGACCGGCCGCCCTCAGGTGCGGATCGGCATACCGAACAGGGCCCCCGGGTCAGCCGACGCCGTCGTTAGACTCGCGGCGTGATCACCCCCCGCACCGCCCCCGGCACCCTTGAGCTGTTGCCCACCGAGCAGATCGCGTTCCAGCGGATGCTGGAGGTCATCCGGTCCGGCTACGAGCGGTTCGGCTTCCTGCCGATCGAGACACCGGCCTACGAGCTGACCGAGGTGCTGCTCACCAAGACCGGCGGGGAGACCGAGCGCCAGGTCTACTTCGTGCAGTCCACCGGGGCCCTGGAGAAGGCCGCTGCCGGTGATGCCCCGGGGCTGCCAGAGCTGGCGTTGCGGTTTGACCTGACGGTGCCGCTGGCCCGGTACGTGGCTCAGCACGAGCACCAGCTGACCTTCCCCTTCCGGCGGTATCAGATGCAGCGGGTGTACCGCGGTGAACGGCCCCAGAAGGGTCGGTACCGGGAGTTCTACCAGTGCGACATCGACATCATCGGCAAGGACGCCCTCAGTCCCCGCCATGACGCGGAGTGCCCCGCGGTGATCCACGCGATCTTCACCGACCTGGACATCGGCCCCTTCACCATCCAGCTCAACAACCGCAAGCTGATGCGCGGAGTCTTTGAGGACCTGGGGATCCGGGGGCCCGAGCGGCAGGTGGCGGTCCTGCGCGAGGTCGACAAACTGGACAAACGGGGGCCGGAGGCGGTCCGACAGACCCTCGTGGGTGCTGACTACGGGCTCAGCGCGCAGGTCGCTGACAGCCTGCTGGACCTCATCGCGCTCCGATCCAGCTCGCACGCGGAGGCGCTGGCGATGCTGGACCGGCTGCAGAACGGCTCCGCCGGCTCCAGCGACCTGGCCACCGGTGTTGCCGAGCTGCGCGAGGTGCTCACGGTGGTGCGTGATCTCGGGGTGCCGGAGAGCGACTACGCCCTGAACCTGTCCATCGCCCGTGGCCTGGACTACTACACCGGCACCGTTTACGAGACAACCCTGGACGAGCACCCGGAGATCGGTTCGGTCTGCTCCGGCGGGCGGTATGACGACCTGGCCGGGCAGTACACCAAGTCCCGCCTGCCCGGGGTCGGGATGTCCATTGGTCTGACCCGGTTGTTCTGGCAGCTGCGGGAGGCCGGCCTGGTCGGCACAGCCACCTCCACGGTGCAGGTCCTGGTGCCGCAGCTGGATGAGACCCACCTGCCACAGTGTCTGGCTCTGGCCACCGAGCTGCGTCAGGGTGGCATCAACACCGAGGTGGTGCTGGAGGGCGGCAAGCTGGGCAAGCAGTTGCGGTATGCCGATCGGGCCGGAATCCGCTTCGTGGCCATCGTGGGGGAGAAGGAGGCCGCGGCCGGCACCGTCACCATCAAGGACCTGCGCCGCCAGGACCAGTTCACCGTGGATCGGTCCGAGGCGGTGCCGGCGTTGCGGGTCGAGCTCGCCCAACCCCTGGACCTGCC
>CAYVEH010000081.1:0-10671 GCA_964450585.1 uncultured Ornithinimicrobium sp. | reverse complement strand
GTTGGCCGAGAGGCTGTCGGTCGCCTCCCCGCAGGGGCCGACCTTCCCCGCTGCCCAACCCACCCGCTGGATCGATGCCATCTTCACCAGTGCGCAGCTAAAGGTGTTGCCGCACAAGCAGGTCGAGTTGGACGCCGAACTGGTGGCGGCCGCCACTGACCACCTGCCGGTATGGGTCGACGTCGAGATCCAGTCGGGGTAGACAAGGGGCATGACCTCCCCCTCCACGCTGCGTGACGTTCCCAGCGACGGCGAGACCCGCTCGCTGGTCGGGCGCCGCATCGGCTTCGGGGTCCTGGCGCTGATCGTGGCGGCCGGGCTCGCCGGTCTGCTCGGGGACCGGATGGGCACGGTCGCCATCGACGCCCCCGGCGGGCACCACGTGCAGGTCGAGTATGCCGAGACGTCCCGACCCGGACAGGACGTGCCCTTTCAGATCGAGGTGAGCAAGGACGGCGGTCTGGACCCCGAGGTCACGCTCGCGATCAGCGCGGAGTACCTGCTGCTGTACGAGGCTCAGGGGTGGTACCCCGAGCCGAGTGAGCAGACCCGCGATGCGGACTGGCTCTACCTGACCTTCACCACCGACGGCGCGCGGTCCCTGGTGATCGACTTCGATGGCTACATCCAGCCGGACGTGGCCCGGGGCGGCGACGGTCAGGTGGCGCTGGTGGTCGACGGGATGCCCACCGCGCCGGTCTCCTTCCACACGACCCTGTTCCCGTGAACCCGCGCGCGTTCGCTCGTCGGCAGGAGGTGCCATGGAGATCGTCATCCGCGCTGTGCTGATCTTCCTGTTCCTGTGGTTTGTCACCCGGATGGTCGGTCGCTCCACGCTGGGTGAGCTCAGCTCGTTCCAGTTGATTCTCTTTGTGACGATGGGTGACCTGGTCGGTCAGGCGGTGGTGCAGCAGGACTACTCGCTCACTGCCGCGGTCCTGGCGGTCGGGACCTTCGCGATCCTGACCATCCTGATCTCGTTCGTGAACGCCCGATGGGGCAGGGCCTCACGGTTGACTCATGGGCTGCCCGTGGTCATCGTCAAGGACGGCGAGCCGTTGCTGCAGGTGATGCGCGATGAACGTCTGGGGCTGGACGAGTTGCTCGCGTCGGCGCGCGGGCAGGGCATCCAGTCGGTGAGCAGCATCCGTCTGGCCGTGCTGGAGGCCAACGGTCAGGTCTCCTTCTTCACCGACGAGGGCGGCAGCTCAGGGGCCAGTCAACCGCCGCCCAGCGGGTGAGTGCGGCAGTCAGCTCTGTCACTCCACACCGACGACGTCGTGGGCGAAGACGGCGACGCACCGTTGCACCGACAGGGCCAGGGCCCCGAAGAGCAACTGATCCAGCCCGCCCTCCGGACCGATGGCGCACCTGCTCGATGATCCGGTCGAGGCGTTCGTTGAGGTCGGTGACGCGCTGCTCGGCCAGGGAGTCGGTGTCATCGAAGAGCTCGGCGGTGGTGCGCAGGACGTCCGCGGTGTCCTGCCGAACCTGCCGGTCATGAGCCTGACCGTTCGGGTCAGACTCGCGCAGGAGCACCGTCACCGCACCCAGGGCGGCCGCGCACCGGCTCAGCGCCTCGGCCTGGTGCTGCACCCGCTCCTCCTCCTGCTCCCGCCCATGGGCACGGGGGTTGATCCGCTGTCCCTGCCGCCGTCCCGACATCGCGCCCAGCAGGTGCACCTGCGCGCGCTCGGCATCGTGCAGGGTGGCGGTGATCTTGTCCGTGCGCCGGCTGACTGCCTCGTCATCGTCGGGCTCGGCCAACTGGTCCTCCAGCAGGTCGGCATAGGTGCGCATGTGCTTGGCGATCATCCTCCGCATCCCGGAGGTGGCCCGACTCAGGTCGCGATCGCCCAGCGGGGCCAGCAGGACCAGGTTGACCAGCACACCGAGGGCGGCACCCAGTGGGATCTGGACCAGATATCCCAGTGCCATCGGCTGTGGCTGGCTGCCGCCGGTGGCCAGGATGAAGAGCGCCGCCAACGGTGCCCACGAGCGTTGCTCACCCAGCACCGGCAACGCAGCCAGCAGGACGCTGATGAGGATGGCGGCCCCGACGGTGAACGGGTTAGTCCAGGACAGCGTCTGCACCAGCAGCGCGATCCCCACGCCGATCCCGATCGCGGCCAGGACCCGCAACGACTCCTTGAGGGAGTCGACCACGATGAGCCCGACGACCGTGTAGGCACCCAGTGCGGCGTAGTACTTGTACTCATCCAGCGGGGCCGGCATGAGCGACCCGACGAAGAAGGCAACGCCGGCGGCCACCGCGGCCTTGACCGCCAGGATGGCGGTGGGATGGCTCAGGACGCGGCGCAACACCGACATGATGTGACGCTACGACGAGGTCGAGCATTCCTCCCGTGGAACGGGCACCCACCCGGGTACGTCCCCGGCCCGGAGTGCCGCCCGGCAGACCCATGGATTGGGCAGGACAGTGACGGGCCGTCATGCCTACGGTGAAAGACCATCCGATCAGAGCACCCCGGGAGATGATCGATATGACGTACGGCACCCAGGCACAAGCAGACTCTCAGGGCGCCGAGGTCGGCAAGACCTTGCTGGTCTCCCGGCTTGTCGGCGTGATGTGAGATGAGTCAGGGTGATCGGGAGGCCCGCTCGCGGGCGCGCCCCGACTACCACGACCCCACCGGCGGGATCGGCGGAGCGGCCCCGGCGCACAGCGCACTGACGTTCCGGCTGGTGCTGGCCGTCTTCGGGCTGCTCATCTGTGGCGCCGGAGCGATCTGGGCGGCGGCGACCGGTGGCCCGGTGTGGCTGACCATCGTGCTCGTTGTGCTGGCCGTCGTGGCCGTGGTCGACCTGGTCGTCATTGCCCGCCGCAAGGCTCGCGGGGAACCCGGGTGAGGCGGCCGTCCTGCACCTGCCGGCTGGGCGCCTCGGGGTGGCCGGTGCCACAGGGGTCGGACTCGAATTTTTCGGCCGGTGTGCCAGCGCGTTCGGCGAGCCGCAGATGAAGGCCTTCACCCGCGGCCGGCACCGCCAGTCGACCGCGGGCGCCCCGTCGGCACGGTGCGCACGATGACGTTCGGGGCTGTGCAGATCGGCCATCACGACCAGGTGCTGACTCCGCGGCCAGGGCCCGACAGCAATCCCAGTGGGCTGCCGAGTTGATGGCTCAGTTGTCGACGGGGCAGGTGCTGGACACCCGGTGACCGCTGGTGGATGATTGAGGCACCCGCGCGCTGGCAGCGATGGCGCCGGGCCTCCTGACGGCCGCCAGGGCGTGGGAGTCGCGCCATCCCTTCTTCGACAGGTTGCCACGGCCAGGAGCAACCGACCACGAGCATGGAGGAACGACGTGCAGGAAGAGGCTCTCGCTGGGCTGGTGGAGCGCTTGACTGCGGAGCCGCAACTGAGCTACACCCTGGACCAGATTGTGCACGAGGCCAGTCGTGAGGTCCCGGGGTCGGATTTCTGCGCGGTGTCGCTGAGCCGGCGGGGAAGGATCGAACACATCTCGACCACCGATCCGCTGGCGCGGAAGTTGGACACCCTCCAGGTGGAGCTCGAGCAGGGCCCCTCCTTCGAGGTCTCCTGGGACCACGAGCTGCTGCGCGTCGTGGACTTCGCCACCGAGTCCCGATGGCCGCGGTGGGTGCCCGCCGTGCGCGGGTTGGGCATCGGGTCGTCGTTGACGGTCCTGCTGCCCGTGGACGGCCCGTTGGCGACGCTGTCCCTGTACTCGCGCCAGACGGAGGCCTTTGACCAGACCTCGATCGACCTGGCCGCCGTGTATGCCCGGCTCTCCGGGGTCGCTCTGCAGCAGGCCTACCACGCGGACGGACTGCGTACGGCCATGCAGAGCAGGCTGACGATCGGCGCCGCCCAGGGCATCCTGATGGAGCGCTACAACATCTCCCTGGATCGATCGTTCGAGGTGCTGCGGCGCCGCTCCAATGAGACAAACGTGAAACTGCGGGACGTGGCGCTGGCGATCGTGCAGCAGACCGATGAGCACACCGCCACCGGCGGGGCCAGCCAGCGCACGGGTAGCCGGGTGGAGATGGCCGACTCGACGGGTTCTGACTGACGGGCGACGACCCGCCGGCGCTCACCTCATGGCACCGACAACAGCAGCAGCTCTCCGGCACTGAACCCACGGTCGCCTTCCGGCGCGGTGGCGGTGGCCGGCCTACCACCTCGGTGCACCAGCCCTGGCGATCGAAGCCGCGCACCTCAGACTTGGGCGCCGCCGGAGGAGTCAGTGTAGTCGCGGTGCTTGGGTAGCCGCAGGAACAGCAGCACCACACCGGCGACGGACAACACGATGCCAAGTGGGGTCCACCCGCCCCAGGTCAGCACGTTGAAGACCTCGCTGAGGATCAACACGATGGGCCCACCGAGCAGGCCGATGACAATGGCCCACAGGTGCAGGTCGCCCGCCGGCAACGGGGGCGTGGGCGGGATGAAGTGCTCCTCCTCATCGGGCCCCTCCCAGCCCCGCCAGGCCGGCTCGGGCTCCCGGGGGGCCGGTGCGGGCTCGCGGCGCTCGACCGGCTCTGGGGTGGGCTCGACCGGGGGAGGGTTCACCGCGGCATCCCGCCGCGGCAGTGGCTCATCGGTCTCGTCGTCGGCGCCGCGCCGTCGGGCCTGGGGCGGCCACGGGTTCGGGTCATCAAAACCCTCCAGCGGGCGGCTCGCTGGGCGCCCTCGGCGGCGCTCCTCCTGGGCCCGGCGAATCGCCTCGCGCCGCCGGCGCGCCGAGTCGGCCTGCTCAGCCTTCAGACCGGCGACGATCTCCTCGAATCGGGCATCGATGTCGTCGGCGTCGTCGCGCCGGTCATCCCGACCCGGATCCTCAGCCATCATCACGGACCATTCTGTCCACGAAGCCCAGGGTGAGCGAAATCAGCTCCTCGGCGTCATGATCCAGTGGTGCCACGTGACCGGACTCGGCCAGCCACCGCACCGTGACATCCTCGCTGCCCACCCGGGCCAGGAACGTCTCGGCGGACACCGGCGGGACCACCCGGTCGTGGCGGGAGCGGACCAGCAGCACCGGCTGGTGCACCCTGGGCAGCGCCCGGACCAACCGGGGCCACTGCTCGATGAAGGAGTCGAACGCCTTCAACGGTGTCCACCGGTAGGCCAGCTCACGGGGTGGCCCTGCCCGTCGGATGTCATCACCGATCCCCTGGGCGACCGGCAGCAGGTGCTTGAGGTGCCGGATCACCGGCAGCCGCCAGTCGTTGGCCGCGAACGCCGGGTTCACCAGCACCAGGGCATCCACCAGGTCCGGCCGGTGGGCCGCGACGTCCGTGATCAGCGCCCCGCCCATGCTCACCCCGAACGCCACCACCTGACGATGCCCGGCCCGCAACTCCTCCAGGGCGGCGAGGGTGGCCCGCAGCCAGTCGGCATACCGGGTGGCGGCCATCTCCTGCCAGCGGGTGCCGTGGCCGGGCAGCAACGGAGCCGAGACGGCATACCCCTGCTCGGCGAGCCGCTCGGCGACCGGCCGCACCATCTGCGGGGTCGAGGTGATGCCGTGCAGCACCAGCACCGCGGTCTCGGCGCGCGCACCGGACCCGGCGGACTGAAACGGCTCGGCGCCCTGGAGGATCTGCACGCCTCGATCTTGTCATGACACACTGCCCCTGCGGTTGGCCGAGCCCCGGGCGGCGACCTCAGCGCTGCCCTACGATTGATCCGGGATGTGAGAAGGAGGCACCGGTGCTCTATTGGTTCCTGAAACACATCCTGGTCGGCCCCGTGGTCACCTTCCTCTTCAAACCCTGGGTCGAGGGGGAGGAGCACGTGCCCACCGAGGGGGCGGCGATCTTCGCCAGCAACCACCTCAGTTTCTCCGACTCCATCTTCCTGCCGCTGATCGTGGACCGCCGGATGACCTTCCCGGCCAAGAAGGAGTACTTCACCGGCACCGGCATCAAGGGGTGGCTGACCAAGACGTTCTTCAAGGGTGTGGGGCAGATCCCTATCGACCGATCCGGCGGCGAAGCCAGCATGAGCGCGCTGAACTCCGGACTGCGCGTGCTCAACAGCGGGGAGTTGTTCGGCATCTACCCCGAGGGCACCCGCAGCCCGGACGGCCGGCTCTACAAGGGCAAGACCGGGGTGGCGCGGATGGCCCTGGAGGCCGGGGTGCCGGTGATCCCGGTGGCGATGATCAACACCGATAAGGCACAGCCGACCGGTCAGGTCATCCCGAACATCCAACGCGGGCAGGTCGGGGTCCGGTTCGGGCGCCCGCTGGACTTCTCCCGGTATGAGGGGATGCAGGACGACCGGACGGTGCTGCGCTCCATCACCGACGAGATCATGTACGAGCTGATGCAGCTCTCCGGGCAGGAGTACGTCGACGACTACGCCGCCACCGTCAAGGAACGGATCGCCGCACGGGCCAAGGCCGCGGTGGAGGGAGCCAGGGTCGCAGTGGACCGTGCGGTGGACCAGACCAGGACGACGGCCGGTCAGGTGCGCCACCAGGTCGAGGAGCGCGTGGAGAGTGCCCGCACCCAGCTCGAGGGGCAGTTCGAGAGTGCCCGCACCCAGCTCGAGGGCCAGCTGGAGAGCGCCCGTACCCAGATCGGCCAGGTCGGGGAGCAACTGCGCTCCCGCCACGGCAAGGAGACCGAGCAGTCGACCGCCGACGACGCCGGTCAGGACGGGGCACCGGTCGAGGCCGCCCCGGCAGAGCGCCCGGACAGCGACCTCGCCCCGCAGGACCCACCCGGTGAACCGGCCCCACACCGGGAGGCAGGGGACGGCATACCCGCTGAGGACGAGCCCGAGCGCCCCTGAGACATCCGGCAGGAACGGGCACCGGTGCGGACCAGCGGGGTGGGTGCTCCTACGATGTCGTGGTGACCACGGACGTGACCGAGCAGCCCCCGATCGGACACTACTTCGACTGGGCCGACCTTCCCGCCCGTCAGCAGCCCAGCTGGCAGGACCGGGAGGAACTGGCCCGTGCCGTTGCCACCCTGAAGGGACTGCCCCCGCTGGTCTTCGCCGGTGAGTGTGACCAGCTCCGGGAGAAGCTCGGTGCGGTCACCCGCGGTGAGGCCTTCCTGCTGCAGGGTGGGGACTGCGCCGAGACGCTGGACGGGGTGACCGGGCCCAACATCCGCAACCGGATCAAGACCATCCTGCAGATGGCGGTGGTGCTCACCTACGGGGCCGGGATGCCGGTGGTCAAGATCGGGCGCCTCGCCGGGCAGTTCGCTAAGCCCCGCTCCTCCGACACCGAGACCCGCGACGGGGTGACCCTGCCGGCCTACCGCGGGGACATGGTCAACGGGTTCGAGTTCACCCCCGAGGGCCGCGCCCACGACCCCCGGCGGATGGTCGGCGTCTACCATGCCAGTGCCTCCACGCTGAACCTGGTGCGGGCCTTCACGACCGGCGGGTATGCCGATCTGCGCAGCGTGCACCACTGGAACAAGGGCTTCCTCTCCGGGCCGGCGCAGGCCCGGTACGAGCAGATGGCCGCCGAGATCGACCGCGCGATGCGCTTCCTGGAGGCCTCCGGGGTGGCCGACGCCGAGGAGCTGCGGCGGGTGGAGCTGTACGCCAGCCATGAGGCCCTGGTCCTGGACTACGAGCGGGCACTGTGCCGCCGCGACTCCCGCACCGGGCTGCCCTACAACACCTCCGGGCACTTCATCTGGGTCGGGGAGCGCACCCGGGACGTGTCCGAGGCGCACATCGACTTCGTCTCCCAGGTGCACAACCCGATCGGGGTCAAGCTGGGCCCCACGGTGACCCGCGATGAGGTGCTGGCCCTGGTGGGGAAGCTCGACCCGGAGGGCACTCCGGGGCGGCTGACCTTCATCACCCGGATGGGTGCGGGCCGAATCCGGGAGCTGCTGCCGCCGCTGCTGGAGAGTCTGGGGGAGGTCGCCCACCAGGTCGCCTGGGTCTGCGACCCGATGCACGGCAACACCTTCTCCTCACCCAGCGGCCACAAGACGCGTCGCTTCGAGGACGTCATCGAGGAGGTGGCCGGCTTCTTCGCCGCCCACCGGGCCGTCGGCACCTGGCCCGGCGGGATCCACGTGGAGCTGACCGGCAACGACGTCACCGAGTGTGTCGGCGGCTCCGGTGCCCTGGACGTGGGGGACCTGGGGTTGCGTTACGAGACTCTGTGCGACCCCCGGCTGAACCACCAGCAGAGCCTGGAGATGGCCTTCCAGGTCGCCGCGATGCTGGAGGAGGGCCGGTGAACGCGGGGTTGTCGGCCGACCTGCGCTCGGACACGCTGACCCGACCGACCGCGGCGATGCGCCAGGCGATGGCAGCCGCCCCGGTGGGCGATGACGTCTACGGCGAGGACCCGACCGTCACCGCACTGCAGCGCCAGGTCGCTGAGCTGCTCGGGCACGAGGACGCCCTGTTCACCCCGACCGGCTCGATGGCCAACCAGCTGGGGGTGCGACTGCACGTGGCGCCCGGGCAGGAACTGGTCACCGACGACCTGGCCCACGTACTGCGCGCCGAGATGGGGGCGGCGGCCGTGCTCAGTGGCATCTCTGCGCGGAGCTATCCGACCACCGGCGGGCTGCTGGACGTGGCGGCGGCGATGGCGCTCGCGGTCACCGACGGCGGCCCCTACCAGGTCGGCACCTCGTGTGTCGTGGTGGAGAACACCCACAACTTCGGCGGCGGCACCATCCAGCCGCTGGAGGCGATGCAGGAGCTGTATGCCCGGGCCCACGCCCGCGGCATGGCCGTGCACCTGGACGGCGCCCGGCTGTGGAACGCGCACGTGGCCACCGGCATCCCGCTGGCCGACTACAGCCGGTGCGCGGACACCGTCTCGGTGTGTCTGAGCAAGGGGCTGGGCGCCCCGGTCGGCTCGCTGCTGGTCGGGTCGGCCGAGCAGATGGCCCAGGCACGTGTCTGGCGCAAGCGCTTTGGCGGCGGGATGCGCCAGGTCGGGATCCTGGCTGAGGCGGGCCGTTATGCCCTGGCGCACCAGGTGGACCGGCTGGCCGAGGATCACGCCCGCTGCCAGCGGGTCGCCGCCGCAGTCGCTGCGGTCTGCCCGGAGGCGGTCGACCCTGCCGCGGTGCACACCAACATCCTGGTCCTGCACGTCGCACCGGCGGGCTGGGCGGCACCAGACCTGATCGCCGCGGCGGGCGAGCGGGGCGTGCTGGGCTATGCGACAGGGCCGGAGCGGGTCCGGTTCGTCTGGCACCTGGATGTGGACGACGCGCAGACCGAGCACGCGGCGAGCGTGCTCACCTCGCTGCTCTCCGACGGTCGCTGACCCGGCCTCCCGCCGAGGGTCGACGGAGCAGCTGCGCGGCCACCGTTCAGCGGCTCAGACGATCTCGAGGACGATCTCGGTGCCGCGCGGCACCATCTCGCCTGGATCCACGCTCTGCGTGCGCACCGTCCCGAAGTACCCGCCCAACACATCCTTGCGGGACACCTCGAAGCCGGCGTCGCGCAACGTCTGCTCGGCCTCGGACCACTGGTCGCCGATGACCGAGGGCACCTCGATCAGCTCGGGTCCCTTGGAGATGGTCAACGTCACCGTGTCGCCCCGGTAGCCGGTGCCCTCCGCAGGCGTCTGGGAGACCACGTTGCCCTCGTCCACCGAGTCGCTGAACACCCGGTCGGGGTTGACGATCACCTCGAAGCCGGCCTCACTCAGCGCCTCGACGGCCTCCTGCTCCGGGTCGTCCGTGACGTTCAGGATCTCGATCGGCTCACGACCCTTGCTGACCGTCACGCGCACCGAGGCACCCGGCTTGAGCTCGGAGCCCTCCTCGGGCTCCACCGACATGACCTGACCCTCGGGGATCGTCTCGTCATAGACCGTCTCCGGCTCGGCCGCGGAGAGATTGGCCTCCTCGATCATCGCGGTGGCCTGCTCCAGCGTGCGGCCGATCACCGGTGGCACGGCATACCGCTCCGGCCCCTTCGAGACCGTGAGGGTGACGTCGGTCCCGTGTCGCAGCGAGGTGCCTGGCGGGTGTGAGGCGGCCATCACCTCATCGACCGGGGCGCTCTCGGAGTAGGACAGCTCCACGACGGTGTCCAACTGCTCGGCATCCAGGGCCTGGCGTGCCTCGGTCTCGGTGAGCCCGACGAGCTCCGGCACCGGGGAGTGGACCCCCGGCCCCTCGGTGAAGTACCACGCGGCCCCGGCACCGGTGGCGCCGATCAGCACCAGCAGTATGCCGAGGATCCAGCCGGCCACCTTCATCCGTCGGCGGGGTCGTCGGGCTGGTGGGGCCGCTGCGGCGCGTGCCGGGCGGGTCTTGGCCTTGCGAGGTTTGTTGCCGCTGGTCTTGGCGTAGTGCTCCGGCGTCTGCCGGGGCACGGCCACGGTGTCCGTGGCTCGTAGCGGGCGGGTGTGGTCGAAGGCCTGGGTCAGGTCGTGGTCGACCCCCTGCTGGCCTGGTAGCGCATCCAGCTCACTGTCCGACAGCTGCTGGATGGAGTGGCGCAGCTCGGTCAGCGCAGCGGTCCCGTCGGTGGGGCGTCGCTCCGGGTCGGTGGCGGCCGCCCACTGGATGAAGGCGTCGATCTCGGCCGGCACGGTCGGCACCGTGTCGGCTGCTCGTGGCACCTCACCGTGCACGTGCGCGTAGGCCACCTGCACCGGGCTGTCGCCGGGGAAGGCCTTGAGGCCGGTCAGCAACTCGTAGAAGAGCAGCCCGGCGGAGT
>CAYVEH010000080.1:0-10932 GCA_964450585.1 uncultured Ornithinimicrobium sp. | reverse complement strand
CTCGATCCGGGACTGGACCACATACAGGATCGAGGTGATGATCAGGTACCAGACGCAGGCCACGATTAGCATGGGGATCGTCTCGAAGGTCCGGTTGTAGATCGTCTGCACGGTGTAGAGCAGGTCGGCGAGGGCGATGACACTGACCAGCGCCGTCGCCTTCACCATGCTGATGACCTGGTTGCCCGTCGGCGGCACGATGAACCGCATCGCCTGCGGCAGCACGATCCGGCGCATGATTCGTCGATCGGTCATGCCGATCGCGGCGCCGGCCTCCCGCTGCCCCGGGTCGACCGACAGCAGGCCGCCCCGGACGATCTCGGCCATGTAGGCCCCCTCGTTCAGGCCCAGGCCGAGGATCGCCGCCAGCATCGGCGTGATCAGGGTGTTGGTCTCAAAGACCACGAACTCCGGGCCGAACGGCACTCCGAGAGAGATCTCGGGCATGAGCGCCGACAGGTTGTAGAAGAAGATCAACTGCACCAGCGTCGGGGTGCCCCGGAAGAACCAGATGTAGGCGTTGGCGGTCGAGCTCAGCAGCGGGTTCGCCGAGAGCCGGCAGACCGCCAGCAGGACTCCCAGGACGATGCCGATCACCATGGCGATGACCGTCAGCAGCAACGTGACGCCGAGGCCTTTCATCACGGACTCGGCCGTGAGCCAGGCGAAGACGACATCCCACTCGAAGTTCTTGTTGGTGATGAGCATGTTCACCAACATGGCCAGCAGCACCAGGACCACACCGGCCCCGATCCAGCGCCACGGGTGCGGGCGCCTGCTGGCGTCCTTGACGTCCAGCTCGGGCGACCGGTCGGTCACCGCCTGCTGGTGATCGGTCAGCGTGCTCATCGTCACTGCCCCAGGTTGATGCCGGGCTCGTCAAGGGTGTTGCCGTCCAGGCCCCACTTGGCCATGATCGCGTCGTAGGTGCCGTTCTCCTGCATCTCCTCGAAGGCCGCGAGCAGCACGTCCGCGGTCGGGGAGTCCTTGGGCACGACGGCGCCCTGGAACAGGTCGTCGAAGCCGTTGGCCTTGCCGGTCCCGGCGAGCTCGAGCTCACCATCGGACTGCGCGACGAAGTAGGTCAGCGGAGCCTGGGAGGAGAAGAACGCGTCGGCCCGACCGGACTGCACGGCCAGGATCGAGGACGGCTGGTCCTTGTAGGACTGGACCTCCACCGGCTCCTCACCGTTCTCCTCGCAGACGGCCGACTGCTCCTTGATGGTGCGCTCGGCGGATCCGGCAGCCTGCACCGCGATCCGGGTGCCGCAGGTGGTGGAGATGTCGTCGATGCCGGCGGGGTTGCCAGCGGGCACGGCGAAGACGACGTACTCCTGCACGTAGTCGACGAAGGTCGCCTGCTCCTGCCGCTCGGGGAAGTCACCGATCGGGCCGATGTCGAGGTCGTAACGACCGCCGTCCATGCCCTGTAGCACGCTGGCCAGCCCGTCGATGGTGGTGTGCTCGATGGTGACGTCGAGCATCTCCTCCAGGGCCGTGGCGAAGTCCGCGGTCGCACCGCTGACCTCATTGTCGCCCTGGATGATGGTGTACGGAGGGAAGGACCCGGTGTTGACCGAGACCATGGTGCCGCTCTCCTGGATGTCCTCCGGCAACTGGGCACGCAGCTCCTCGTTGAACTCCTGGGTCGGGATGTCGACGTCCTCCGCTGCGGCTGAGGCGGTGCTGCTGTCCGTGTCGGCGGCCTCGCCACCATCGTTCCCACCGGTGGACGGCTCGGGGTCGGCGGTGCAGGCAGCAAGGGCCAGCGCGGGGATGGCCAGCAGGCTCAGGGCAACGGTGCGGGTGCGGGACATAGCAGTTTCCTTTCGGGGGTCGCGTCAGGACGCGGAGGCTGGGGTCAGGGCGCGAGGGGTTGCCTCGACCGGGAAGCGGTAGTTCTGCAGCACGGGGAGGCGGCGCCGCGCGTCCTCGAGCCGCTCCCGGAACAGGGTGGCGGTGATCGACCCGGGGGCCTCGTCGGCCTGGGCCAGGGGCACACCGAGGGGGTCGACGATCAGACTCTGACCGATATTGGCCTCACCACACTCGCCGCTGGCTACGAGGTATGCCGTGTTGTCCAGTGCCCGGGCAGTCACCAGGGTCTTCCAGTGGTGCTCCTTGAGCGGGCCCTTCACCCAGGCAGCGGGTAGGACCAGCAGGTCGGCCCCGGCCAGGGTGAGCAGGCGGGCCAACTCCGGGAAGCGGATGTCGTAGCAGGTCATCAGACCGACCTGGAAGCCGTTGACCTCGACCAGCGGTGGGATGGCGTCGGCCGCCCGGACGTTGTCGGACTCCAGGGCGTTGAAGGCGTCGTAGAGGTGCAGTTTGCGGTAGACCTCGATGACCTCGCCGTCGCGCAGCACGAGCAACGTGTTGAACGGGCGGTCGCTGTCGGACCGTTCGTGGATGCCGACCACCACGGTGACCGCCTTGCCGGCGGTCAGGGCACGCACGCCGGTGACGAAGGGACCGTCGAGCGGCTGGGCCAGTTCCCGGATGCGTTCCTTCTGGTCAATGAACCGAGCCAGCACCCCCTCGGGCAGGACGAGGAGTTCGATGCCATCGTCCTCCGCCTGCTCGATGATCGGCTCGATGGTGGCCAGGTTCTCCTGCCAGTCGATGCTGGCGGCGAACTGACTGGCACGGACCTGCAGGGTGCTCACGCGGCATACTCCTTGCTCGTGGTCGGGGCCACGGGGTGGGGGAAGAGTTCGTGGTCCGGCAACGGTGCCGGGAGGAGGCCCTGGCTGATCAGGGCTGCCTGGAAGTCATTGACCATGGGCTGGTCCCCGGGCCAGCCGTAGGGGAGCCAGTCGCTGCCGAAGACCGCGACGCTCCGGGCCAGTTCCTGGTCGTGCCAGGGGAAGGCGTCCTGCAGCTTGTTGCGGACCATGGCGTTCGCGACCTTGGCGGCCTCGAAGGCGTCCATCAGACCCTGCGCCAGGTCGGGCTGCTCCTCGAGCAGTTCCGTCCGCACGGTGATCAGGTGCATCCCGGGGATGTAGCGACGTTGCCGGAAGTAGTCTTCCTCGGCTGCCTGGGAGTCGCGCTGCAGGGTGCGCAGGATGCCCTTGGTGTAGTAGCCCGGCGGCATGAAGGGCGTCATGATGGCGTCGAGTCGGCGGCTCTCCAGGGCGGTCGTCAGCCCGTCCCCGGGCTCCAGGGTGTGCACGTTGGGGCCGACCTCGACGCCGTCGGTGCGGTCGAACTGCGGTGCGTCCGGGGTGAGTGGTCCGAGGAACCAGTCGATCGTGTCGAGGTCGACGCCCTCGTTGGTGAGCAGCTCACGCGTCCACGTGTTGCCGCTGTCGGGCCAGCCGGTGAGTCCGACGCGACGGCCGGACAGGTCGGCCGGGGTCTGCAGAGTGCTGTCGGTCAAGACCAGGATGCAGCGCTGCCGGAAGCCACGCATGACGAAGATCGGCAGGCCGGTGATGCTGTGGTCGCCCTCGGCGCGCGCCCGCACGTAGGCACTGAAGGAGGTCTCGGCCACATCGAGCTCGGGCTCGTCCCAGATCCGCGGCGTCGTGGCCAGCGGCGTGAAATTGACGCTGCGTCCGGCGATGGTGACACCGCTGCCCAGCGGCGCGACGTGCGCCCACGGCCGGGCACCGATGTGGAGGGTGTTCAGGGCCATGCCGCGAAACACTATGTTCAGTCTCGCATGATTACAATATGATAGAATGTTACTGAACATATCGGAGGTCATCGTGCGAGATGTTCCTGACCGACAGATCGGCGCGTGGCTGGCCGAACAGGTCGAGGAGGCCAGCGCGGCCGGCATCGCCGCGACGGTCTCCCGGTTGATCCGGGACGGCACCCTCACGCCGGGCACGAAACTGCCAACGGTCCGGGACCTCGCGCCGCGCCTGCACGTCGGGCCGGGCACCGTGTCGGGGGCCTGGCGGGCCCTGCGCGAGCAGCGATTCGTCGAGGGGGGCGGGCGTGCGGGGATGCGTGTCGCCGACACCGTGGGTGGCCCGAGTCCGTTGCGCTACACCAACATCACGCGCTATTGGAGCCACGACACCCTGAACCTCTCCCGCGCGGTGCCCGACCCGGATCTGCTCCCTGACATGGCCACCGCCCTGCAGCACGCGTTGACCGACCCGCTGCTGCACTCCTATGACGTGGAGCCCATCTCCGAGCCGCTCCGCGAAGCAGTCGAGACCGCCTGGCCCTTCCCGGCGGAGGCCTGGATGTGCAGCCGCGGTGGCTATGACGGCCTGCTGGGGCTGGTCTCGACATCGGTAGTGGCCGGGGAGACGGTCGCGGTCGAGGAGCCTGCCACCCCACGGCTGCTCGACATCCTGGACCACGTCGGGGCCCGCGTGCTCCCGGTGCCTGTGGACAAGCAGGGCCCGATCCCCGAGCGGCTGGCCGAGGCCCTCACCCACAAGCCGGTCGCGTTCATCTATGAGCCGCGCAACTCCGCCTGGGCCGGGGCCACGGTCTCGCCGGAGCGGCAGACCCGCCTGGCCGACCTGCTCCGGGACCAGGACCTGATCATCATCGAGGACGACGGTTGGGGGCCGCTCAGCCCGGAGCCCTACCACGGCGTCGGTGCGCTGCTGCCGCACAAGACGGTGCTGGTCTGCAGCTACTCCAAGTCGCACTCACCCGATCTGCGGATCGGAGTGATCGGCGGCGCGTCCGACCCGGTCGAGCGAGCGCGTGTCTATCGCCACTTCGGCGACGGCTGGACCAGCCGCATCCTGCAGGGAGCGTTGGCCTGGATGCTGACCGATCCGGCTAGTCAGGCGGCCGTGACCCGGGCGGCCGAGGTCTACACCGAGCGGCGCGAGCGGTTTGCCGCCCTGCTGCAGGAGCGCGGTCTGCAGGTCCGTGGGGGCGATAACCTGGCGCTCTGGGTGCCGGTGCTCAGCGAGGTCCAGGCGATGCTGGTGATGGCCTCGCACGGCATCGCCACGATCGGCGTCTCCTCCAGCTTCGCGCGCCGGGGAACGCAGGGGATCCGGGTGGTGACCGCCAACGACATCCCGGAGCTCGGCAAGGTCGCCGACATCATCGCCCTGGCGGCACAGGCAGTGTGACCCCGGTGCGTAGGCTGAGGAGACGCACTGCCGCCGAGAGGATCTACCGATGACCACCACCGTCGCCAACCCCACTGTCCTCACCGAGTTCGACACCTCGGCACGCATCGCCACCGTGACCCTCAACCGCCCCGAGAAGCGCAATGCCCTCTCGTTGGCGTTGATGACCGAGCTCATCGAGGTGCTGCGCGAGATCGGCGACCGCCGGGACATCTCGGTGGTGATCCTGGCCGGGGCTGGCCCGGCCTTCAGCGCCGGACACGATCTGGGCGAGATGACCGGGCGCTCCGTGGAGGAGTACCGGGAGATCTTCGACCGGTGCTGCGAACTCATGGAGACCATCCAGTCCATTCCCCAGCCGGTGATCGCCCAGGTCCAGGGCATAGCCACGGCGGCCGGCTGCCAACTGGCTGCCACCTGTGACCTGGTGGTGGCCGAGGAAAAGGCGCGCTTTGGCACACCGGGGGTCAAGATCGGCCTGTTCTGCTCCACGCCCATGGTGGCGATCAGTCGGGTCATCGGCCAGAAGCGGGCGATGCAGTTGCTGTTGACCGGGGTGCCGATCAACGCGCCGACCGCTGCTGACTGGGGGCTGGTCAACGAGGTCGTGCCCACTGATCAGCTCGCCGCCCGCACCCGCGAGCTGGCCGAGCAGATCGCGGCGGCCAGCTCGGTGGTGACGGGGATCGGCAAGGAAGCCTTCTATGCGCAGATCTCACGAGATCAACACTCGGCCTACGAGTACACCAAGACGGTGATGACGATGAACGCCCTGGCCGCAGACGCTCAGGAGGGGATCTGCGCCTTCCTGGAGAAACGGGATCCGTCCTGGTCCGACCGCTCCTGAGTTCGAGCCCGTGTGGCGGCTCAGCCGGTCGCTGGCAGAGCGAACCGGTCGGAGTAGTCGTGGGGGGCCGGGACGATCTGCCGACCCAGGGGCAGCAACGCCAGCGGGACCATCTTCCAGCAGGCCACCCCGAAGGGAAGGCCCACGATCGTCAGGCATAGCAACGCCCCGGCGATCAGGTGACCGAGAGCCAGTTGCCAGCCAAACAGCAGCATCCACACCATGTTGCCGATGATCGACCAGCCTCCCGCGTCCCGCCGCCACACGATGGTGCGCCCGAACGGCCACAGCACGAAGCTGGCGAGCCGGAACGAGGCGATGCCAAACGGGATCGTGATGATCAGGACGCAGGCCAGCACGCCGGCAGCGACGTAGAGCAGCGCGAGCCACCATCCCGCCAGGATGAGCCACAGGATGTTGCCGACCGTGCGCATGCTGGCAGCCTAATGGCCCCGGTCGCACCGCCAGACGGTGGAGTCGCTCACACGACGCGACGTCGACCGGGGTGCTCGTGCGCCGGGTCGCGACACCCCATCAGGTCGTGCACCACCGTGGTCCACTGCGGCTGGGGCCCCAGCGGTCGGGACAGGCGGATGAACTCCTGCTCCCACCACCACCATGGGCCCTCGGGGCAGGGATGCACCGCACGATGCGCCGGGAAGCGGGCACCACCTCGGTCCCGCGCCACCAGATCCGTCTGGGGACAGACGCTCTCCGGACGGTTCCCAAAGGCGTCGACGACGAGGAGGCTCCAGCCCGTGAGCAGCAGCGCCTCCTGGACCTGGCCGAGTTTCAGTGACTCCGCGGAGGTCTCCAGGCGGCTGACGTGCGATTGGCTCCACCCGAAGGCCCGGGCCAGCTCCCGCTGGCTCTCACCGCGCTGTCGTCTGGCAGCACGAAGGGCCAGACTCACCTCCTCCTCGATCGACAGCTTGCGGTTGTTCGGATCGGGCTGGGACTGACCGACACCGGCTCGCTCCTCACTCTCGCGAGCTCGATCCGCACCGACGGGGTCGTGCTCCTGCTCATCCATGCGCCCACGCTGCGGCATGCCGTGCCAGCATGTCGGCCAGGGAGGCCGACCTGTCCACAGAGTGGCGGTGCAGCCCGGCCCTGTGGACGGCAGGCACACCGGTTGAGACCCCGATGTCGGTTCGGGCTTTGGCGAGAGCTCTCCGGGTTGACTCGGGGCTGGATGGAGCGATGCCCCGGAGCCGAGCAGAGGCCCCTTGGGGAGACGGGTGAATGAGTCACCACAGGACTCGTCCACCCGTCCCTACATCCGCCCGTGGATCCCGGTGCATCCGCCGGCCAGCCGGTGCACGAGTCACCACAGGACTCGTCCACCCGTCCCTACATCCGCCCGTGGATCCCGGTGCATCCGCCGGCCAGCCGGTGCACGAGTCACCACAGGACTCGTCCACCCGTCCCTGGCACCCCCGGATCGACGCCTCACTCGTGGCTGGGCGGCTCCTGCACCTCGCCGGCCGCGTGCCGCCCCAGCACGAACAGCAGGTCGCTGAGACGGTTCAGATAGACCAGCACCTGGTCAGAGACCTCAGCCCCTTCGCGCGCGGCCCGGATCGTGTGCCGCTCGGCGCGCCGCACCACGGTGCGCGCCACATCCAGAGCCGCCGAGGCGCGGGTAGCACCAGGAACGATGAACACCGGCTGGAGCGGGCGCCGCGCCACCAGGTCATCGATGGTGCGCTCCAGCCCATCGACCATCTCGGCGCTGACCTGGGACTGGCCAGGGGTGCCCCGGTCCCGGGCGTGCGGGTTGGTCATCAGATCGGCGCCCACGACGAAGAGCTCCCGCTGCAGGTGCAGCACCAGCTCGACGAGCTCCCCCTGCTGGTCCTCCTCTGCCAGTGCCTGGCGGGCCTGGCCCAGGACGGCGATCGCCTCGTCGGCGTCGCCGCAGGCCTCCACCAGCGCCGCGTCCTTGCCGACCCGACCGCCGAACAGCCGCCCGGTCGTCCCGTCGTCACCGGTCTTGGTGTAGATCGACGATGCCTCGCCACTCATCTGCGCTCTCCTGACTCCTGACCCCATGGCTGGGGCTCGGCATAGAACTCCTCGGTATGCAGCATGCCGGGACGGCATCCCAGGTCGCGGGCGGTCCGCACACCAGCGGACACGAAACCGGGGGCTCCGGCGATGAAGACCTCGTGCTCACTCAGGTCCGGCATCAGGGTCGGCAGCACCTGGTCAATCCGACCCACCGGCGGCGGTCCCTCGGCGCGGGTCAGGGTGCGTAGGTACCGGAACCGCTGATGCTCCTGCTGCCACCCGCCGAACAGTTCCGCATCGATCAGGTCGGCCTCGGTGCGCCCGGAGAAGACGACGGTGAAGGGGTCCGGCACTCCTCGGCCGACGGCATCCTGGGCCAGCGCCCGGATGGGGGCCACCCCGGAGCCACCGGCCAGACAGAGCACCGGCCGCCTCGCCTGCGGGTCGGCGGTGAACGTCCCGTAGGGACCATCGACGCGCACCGTGTCCCCCACCGGCACCTGACCGCCGAGCCACTGGCTGGTCGGTCCGCCGGGGACGAGCGTGACCAGCAACGTGAGACGCCCGTCCGCCGATGGAGCGTTGGCCAGGGAGTAGGAACGCACCGGGATGCGGTAGTCCTCATCGCAGACCAGCACGTACTGGCCGGGCAGGTAGGACAAGGCGTCCTCGACCGGCTCCAGGGTCAGCTCGGCGACCACCGGAGTCACCTGCTCACGGGACACCAGCACATAAGGGAGTTCCTCAGGTGCTGCGGCTAGCGGCATCTGAACCCTCTCTGCCGGCGTGGCGGCCACTGATCGCTGTCGACCGCACCAGTCTGCCTGATCCGCCGACGGGCCACAGGGTGCAGCGTCCTACTCTGGTCAGAGACGTCGACCTCACGGGCGCTGGCCCGGGCCCGGCGCCGGGAAGGACGGATCTGATGCAGGACTGGACCATCGAGGCCCTCGGCCCCGACACGTACCTGGTGCACGGCACCGAGCACGGGGACCAGGTGGACGTGCAGGTGCTGGTGGACGCCGACATCGTGGAACAGGCCGGGTTGACCAACGTCCCGCAGGAACGCATCGTGCAGGCCACCATGACGTTTCTGGTCGAGCACCAACGTCTCGACGAACTCCCGGCCGAGGTGGAGTTGCTCACGGTGGCTGCGGCATACGAGAACTTTGTCACTCAGTTGCGCTCGCGTCTGGCCGGCGAGGCCGACTGAGGTCATCGCACCCCGCCCGACGCACCTCGAAGACCAGGTAGCGCGTCGGCCACCAACCAGCGCGCTGCTGCCGGATGACCTGGTGGCCTTCCCGCTCCGCCCACACGCCGATCTCGACCGGCGCGACTCGGTCGCGGGTCCAGATCTCCAGCACTGCACCAGGCTCCAGGGATCGGATCGCCCGGGCTGCGCGGATGAGCCCGAGGGCGCACGGCGACCGGCGGTTGTCCAACACCTGGTGGTCTCCACTGGCCCCGGATAAGGACGGTATGCCGTCAGCTCGGGTCTGCATCGATGCTCACCTTCTCTCATTGGTCGGCAGGTCCTCCAGGTCGCACACGCCCTGCACCGGGGAGCAGTGTCGAAACAGCGGGCAGGTGATGAACACCACCACCAGCGCGACGATCGCCAACACCTTCAGGGGAATCAGCACGCCGGGGAAGCTGGTCCACCAACTCAACGGCAGCACCCGGTACGCGCCGGCCATCACGAGCCCGGTGAGGATGATCGTCGGCAGGCAGCACCGGACAACCCAGCGGAACCGGTCGAGTTGGCGGGCACCGGCCAGCACGGCCGGCACCACGGGGTGCTGACGCCCGGCGGGCATCGCCACCGCGATGTTCCACAGGGCGCCACCGAGCCACAGCGTGAACGCCACCAGGTGCGCCAGGCGCAGCCAGAACGGCCAGCCGGTGCCGGCATCCAACCAGGACCAGCCGCTCAGGGTGACACCGACCACCAGTAAGGCCCCGGCCGCCACCACCACATGCCGCACCCCGGTCAACAGCAGGGCCGCGATGAGCAACGACCCGGCGACCAGGGCCCACTGCACCCAGGCGGTGCCGGTCACCGTCGGCACGACCATCGCCCCGGAGGAACCGAGCACCACCAGGACGGCGACCCACCGAGCCACCCGATCGGCATACGAGAACGCGGTGGTGTTGAGCGCGGTGACGACCTGCTGGTCGGCGCCTGATTCGCTGCGCCGCAGGTAGACCACCCGCCAGGCGACGAAGCCTCCTGCCAGGGCCAACGACCACAGGGTGAGCCACCGCAGCAGCGTCTCGGGCCAGGTCAACCCCATGCCGTGGCTGGTGAGGGTCACGCCTGCCAGGGATGCCAGGGAGATGAGGGTGAAGGCAACCTTCGGCAGAAACGGGGTCTCCTCACGCACCACCACGCGCAGGGTGTCGATGCGAGCGAGATCGCGGGCGTTGGGGATGGAGCTCACGAGACCCTCCGATGCGGCCAGATTGTTTTTTAACACCTACTATTAAAAATAGCCTCTTCACCTGGCCCTGTCGAGGGTTCTGGTTGCGGAACCGGACTGTCCGGGATGGCTCCTACGGTGCTGCGTATGAACAGCCGACCCATCTTGGACCTGATCGTCATCGACTGCCCGGACGCCGAGGAGCTCGCACAGTTCTACGCGCGACTGCTCGACTGGCCGATTGAGGAGGGGAGCGAGCCGGACTGGGTCACTCTCAGCCCGCCCGGTGGCGGGGTCAGCGCCCAGCACCCGGACGGTCGCCCGAGCCTGGCGTTCCAGCGCATCGAGGACTTCCAGACGCCCACCTGGCCCGGTGGCGCGCACCCGCAGCAGTTCCACCTCGATCTCAGCGTCGCCGACATCGAGGCCGCCGAGCCGGAGGTGCTGGCCCTCGGTGCTCGGGTTCATGAGCATCAGCCGGCCCGTGACGGCGGGTTCCGGGTGTACCTCGACCCGGCCGGGCACCCGTTCTGCTTGGTGCGGGACGGCAGCTCGTAACTCGATGAGCCTGAGTCCGTCGTTACGGTGGCCC
>CAYVEH010000079.1:0-11012 GCA_964450585.1 uncultured Ornithinimicrobium sp. | reverse complement strand
CGTGCGCCGCAGCCTGATGCTGCAGAAGTCGTATGCCGAGGGGTTGCGGGCGCTGCTGCTCTACACGGCGGTGCAGCAGGACACGGTGCTGCTGGCCGGGGACTCCCCGACCGAGGAGTCGCAGATGGCCGCCAAGATCAATGACCTGCTGCTGCCGCTGGTCAAGGGATGCGGCTCGGAGCGGGCCTGGGTGCTGCTGGGCACCGAGTCGCTGCAGACCTTCGGCGGTTCCGGGTTCCTGCAGGACTACCCGATCGAGCAGTACATCCGGGACGCCAAGATCGACTCCCTGTACGAGGGCACCACGGCGATCCAGGGTCAGGACTTCTTCTTCCGCAAGATCGTCCGCGACCAGGGGCAGGCGCTCTCCCACCTGGCCGCGCAGATGACCGAGTTGGTCAAGGGCGGCGGCGCCGACGACTTCCTGGCCACCGAGCGGGGCCTGCTGGGCCGGGCGCTGGAGGACGTCCAGGGCATCGTGGAGTACCTGGTGGGCCGCGTGATGGCCGCCGATCCGCGCAGCGGCGGGTCCCCGGAGGCGATCTACAGCGTGGGGCTGTCCACGACGCGTTTCCTGCTGGCCGCGGGCGATGTGGTCATGGCCTGGCTGCTATTGCGCCAGGCCGAGGTCGCGCAGGCGGCGCTGGAGGCCGGTGCCACCGGCGCGGACCGGGACTTCTACCTCGGCAAGGTCGCCGCGGCCCGGTTCTTCGCCCGGGACGTGCTCCCCCGGGTGCACGCCGACCGCAGCATCATCACGCACACCGATGACTCGATCATGGAGCTGCCCGAGTCGGCCTTCTGAGCACCGGCCCCGGTGGTGCCGGGTACCTCACTGATCGGCAGGCAAGCCGTCGGCGGCAGTGCCACGGTGGAGGCATGAGCGACACGAGCCACGAGCCAGAGCACGACGACGCCAAGCACGAGGACCCAGGACACGAGAAGGAGGCCACGTCCGCCGACCGTGACGGGGACCGTTACATCCCCTCGGCCGACCAGGACGTCGCCTCCGGGCAGCCATACGACCCGCGTCAGGACCCCGACACGGACCCGGACATGCTGCAGCAGAAGGCACCGCCGGAGGCGGGAGTGAACCGCCGCGACCCGGCCGAGGGGCCGGATGACGAGTCCGCCACCGACGGGTAGCCGGTTACCGTGCCGGTATGCCGCGCACACTCGCCGATGATCTGGGTCACCCTGTCCACCTGCCTGATGGACCCGTCTCCCGCGTGGTCTCGCTCGTCCCGTCACTGACCGAGGCAGTCGCCGCGACCCGCCCGCACGCTCTGGTGGGGGCAACCGACTGGTGCACCCACCCGGCCGACCTGGAGGTCACCAGGGTGCGGGGGACCAAGAACCCGAATCGCCGGGCGATCATCGACCTCGCCCCTGAGGTGGTCGTGGTGGTCCAGGAGGAGAACCGGGAGTTGGATGTGCGGCGTCTGCGCGAGGCCGGGGTGCCGGTCTGGGTGGCGGTCATCGAGTCCGTGCGCGACGCCCTGCACGCCCTGCGGCGGCTCTTCGTCGACGTCCTGGACTGGGGCGTGCCTCGCTGGCTGACCGAGGTCGAAGCGGCGTGGGGAGCACCCGCCGCGCCCGCCGCCCGGGCCGAGGTGGCCGTGGCCATCTGGCGGGACCCGTGGATGGTGGTCGGGTCGCGAAACTTCACCACCGATCTCCTGGCGCGCGCTGGCCTGCGCAATGTCTACGGCGCGCACGAGCAGCGCTATCCACACGTCGAGCGAGCTGACCTGGACGCCTCTGGTGCCGATGTGGTGCTGCTGCCCGACGAGCCCTATGTCTTCACCGCCGACGATGGGCCGGAGGCCTTCACCCGCACGCCCACCCAGTTGGTCAGCGGGCGCTTGCTCACGTGGTACGGCCCGTCCCTGCTGGAGTCGTGGCACGAACTTGATGGCATCCGCACTAGTCGGTAGGCCGTGCAGAACCTCCCCAAAAATGCGCACAACCCGTACCAAACCTCCCCAAAAAAGCGCACAACCCGTACCAAACCTCCCCAAAATTAGGGGAGGCGCCGGTCTGCCAGGACGGGGAACTGCTCCCGGAACCGAGCGACCTCGCCGGGGTCGATCTGCACCGACAGCACCTCCTGACCGGTGCCGGCCTCGGCCAGCACCTGCCCGCGCGGATCGATGACGGCACTGCGGCCGCCCATCTCGGTCCAGGCGTGGGTTCCGGCGGTGTTGCAGCCCAGCACGAAGCACTGGTTCTCCACCGCACGGGCGCGCAGCAGCAGTTGCCAGGCGTCGATCCGGGCCGCCGGCCAGGCCGCCGGGATCACGAACAGCTCGGCGCCCGCGTCGACCTGGGCGCGGTAAAGCTCAGGAAAGCGCAGGTCATAGCAGGTGGACAGGCCGACCTTCAGTCCGTCGGCCGGGGGCGGCGGGTCGAGCACCACGACGTCGGCGCCGGCTTCCATCAGCCGCGGCTCCCCCTGGCCGAACCCGAACCGGTGCACCTTGCGGTACCGGGCGATCCGCTGCCCGGAGGCATCCAGCAGCACCGAGGTGTTCCACAGCCCGCGCCCCTGCGGCCCGGGCTCGTCTGCGGGCGCCTCGGCGATCGAGCCGGCGTGCACCACTGCCCCGATCTGCGCAGCGGCCTGCGCCACCGCGCAGACCACCGGGCCGTCCACCTGCTGACTGCGGTCCGGCCAGGACCGGTAGTCGAAGGCCCCGGCGCTCCACAACTCAGGCAGCACCACCAGGTCGTGGCCCTCCTGCTCGCGGACCACCTGCACGACGCGGTCGGTGCGATCGGCCACCGACTCCCCGTCGGCATACTGCAACTGGATCAGGGCGATGCGCACGGTCTCTCCTTGCTCTGCTAGCGCGGGCGGGGATCCCGGCCGTGCTGGGCCAGCCGGGCCAACTGCTCGTTGTATGCCGCCAGCTCGGCATCGTTGTCCCGGTCGGCCCGGCGGTCGTGCCGCCGGGCCTCCCGGTCATCGGTCTGCAACCAGTCATAGGTGACCATCAGCGCCAGCACCACCGTGGGCAGCTCCCCGATCCCCCAGGCGATCATGCCGGCCAGCTGCTGGTCGGCCAGCAGGTCCTCCACCCCGGGCATGTCGATCGTCTTGAAGAAGCCGGGAGCCAGCAGCCAGTTGCCAGTCATCAGCGCCAGGCCGAAGAAGGCGTGCGCCGCCAACGTTCCGATCAGGATCATCAACCGGTACGGCGCCGGCCACTTGCGCGGCCCGGGGTCGGTACCCACCAGCGCCCACACGAACGCATACCCGGATAGCAGGAAGTGCACCACCATCACCACGTGACCGGAGTGGGTGCTCAGCGACCACTGGAACCACGGGGTGTAGTAGAAGGCGATCAACGACCCCCAGAACATCACCGCCGCGACCACCGGCTGGACGAAGAAGCCGGCCCAGCGGGAGTGCACGATCGCCAGGATCACCTCCCGCGGTCCCAACGTCTTGTCGGTGCGCGCGCGCAGGGCCCGCAGCGCCAGGGTGACCGGCGCGGCCGGGGCCAGGAAGATCGGCACGGCCATCATCAGCGCCATGTGCATCACCATGTGCAGGCTGAACATCACCTTGCCGTACATGCCGGGCGCGCCGCTGGTGGCGTAGATGAAGACCAGCCAGCCGACGACCCAGGAGACGGTGCGCAGCACCGGCCAGGCGTCGCCGCGACGCCGCAGCCGACGCACCCCAGCCAGGTAGAGCCCGATGAGGACCAGCGCCGGCAGCAGGAACATCCACATCGGCTCCCAGGCGGTGAGCAACTTGCCGACGGTGAATGGCTCCGGGGTCGGGAATCCGGTCAGCGAGGGCGCCGGGTCCGACCCGGTGATGTCCTCCACCACCGGCGGCGGGGTGCGCGACAACGCCACCCCCAGGCCGAGAGCGACGGCCATCACCGCGAGCTCGGTGATCGCCAGCCGCGCGAAGACCCCGGGTTGGGTGGTGTCCTTCTCCAGCAACAGTCGGCGTTGGTTGTAGCCGAACATTCCCAGCGCCAGCAGCGCGACCGCCTTCAGCCACAGCAGCATCCAGTACGGGGTCACCAGGTCCGACAGCCCGTCGGCCTGCAGAAAGGCGAACAGCACCCCGGAGCCGCCCACCGCGATGTAGCAGGCCAGCGCGATCGGGGAGTACCGCTGCAGCACCACCTGCACGGCTCGACCCAGCACCGGGCGCAGGATCACGATGGCCAGCAGCCCACCGACCCACAGGCTGAGGCCGACCAGGTGGATCAACAGCGCGGTCATTCCCTGCTCGTGACCCACCAGCCCGCTGCCGTGCCCGGCGAAACTGATCGGCCACAGGCACGCCAGCGCCAGGGTGCAGGCCCAGGCCAGCTGCCCGCGGGTCCGCCCCCAGGCCGCCGCCAGGCCCACCAGCACAACCATGACGAACTCGATGATGATCAGTCGGGTGATCTCCAGGGTCCAGGCGCTACGACGCAGTTCCTCCCAGAAGCCCGGCTCCCCGATCAGCAGCCCGGAGGACTCCGAGAACGTGAAGACCAACCCGAGCAGGCTCGTCATCGCCCAGGCCAGCGCGCAGTATGCCGCGGCGCGCGCTGCGGTGGCCCGCCGCACCGTGCGGCGCCCCTCCGGAGCGAGGAACCCCGCGACCAGCAACAACCCGATCGTCAACGTGCTGGACAGGTCGTGCACCACCCGGTTGATCACCTGGCCGTAACGCACGACGGGCCCGGTGTCCCCCAGCAGCAACGGGGTGACCGCCCCCGAGAGCATCGCTGCCACGACCGCTACCAGCAACCCGGCGACCGCCACCACGGCCACCGGGAGCAAGAGCACCCGGCCCTGCGGGAGGCGTGGTGGGGCCGTCGCGGGGCTCACGGAATCGGCTGACACGCACCCATGGTAGATAGGCTCCCTGTATGCCGATCCATCCCGCTCCCCCGCACGACCTGGTCGACCTCGTCGAGGGGTATCGGCAGGTGCTCCAGGCGGTGATCGACCTGGGCCACGGGTGCACCGCCGAGGACTTTGCCCGCCCCACGTCCTGCCCGGGGTGGAGCCTGCAGGACCACCTGGCCCACATCGCGGCGGTGGAGCACTACCTGGACGGAGGGCAGAACCCGCAGCTGGAGGTCGCCGGCCTGCCGCACGTGCGGCACGACTTCGGCGCCTGGATGGAGCAGGGCGTGCAGGCCCGCCGGGACCGCTCCGGGCCGGAGGTGGTGGCCGAGCTGGAGACCCTGTTGCACAACCGGCTGGCCACCCTCGCCGACCCCGAGCTCACCCGGGACACCCCGGTGCGGGCCCCGCAGGAGACCACGATGCGGCTGGGGTCGCTGTTGACGCTGCGGCTGCAGGACATCTGGGTGCACGAGCAGGACCTGCGGGAGGTGCTGGGTCGGATGGGGGACCTGGACAGCCCGGCGGCGGCCTGCTTCGTGCAGGCGATCGTGCGGAGCTTCCCGACGCTGATGACGCAGGTGCCGATGGCTGACGGGCAGACCCTCATCGTGGAGAGCACCGGCCCGGTCACCGCACGGATCGGGCTCCGCGTCAGCCACGACGCCTCCGGCCAGCGCAGCGACCACGTGCTGTTCACCGGCGAGAGCGAGAGCGGGATGGGTGAGGTAGTCCATTCCGAGGAGGACCCCAGCACCTCGATCGCACTGTCCACCGAGGAGCTCACCCGCCGTGCCGCCGGGCGTCGCCCGACGCAGCAGACGGCCTACTCGGTGGTGGGTGATGAGGAGCTGGCGGCCCGGGTGATGGAGGCGTTGGCGCTCACGCCCTGACCGCCGCGTCAGCACCGGAACGGACCCTGTCATATCAAGTTGCTTTGGGTAAGCAATTGACGCAAGATGGGCACTTGGCACCCGCTGAGAACGACCGAGGGGGTGCCCACCCGGGTCAATGACGTCACCGTGTGCGTTGACGACCTGACGTGGCCCTCTGCGCATTCGGTTGGCTGTGTCCCGGTCCGAGGACAAACAGAGGAGCATGGAATGAAGACATTCAGTGTGGTTGCGCTGGCGATGGCCACGACGGTGGCGCTGAGCGCCTGCAGCGTCGAGGACGAGCCGGAGGAGCAGACCACCGAGGAGACCTCCGAGGACACCAGCGAGGACGTGGCGGCCGAGACCGGTGACGGCGCCGAGGACACTGGTGACGCGGCCGAGGAGACGGGGGAGGCCGCCGAGGACACCGGTGAGGCCGCCGAGCAGACCGGCGACGCCGCCAACTACAACGGCCCGGCCTGCGTGGAGTTCTTCACCGAGGGTGGCCCGTTGGCCGAGCGCGCGGATGCGACCCGCGCCTCGTTGGACGCCGGTGAGATCACTGACACCGCGTCCTTCAGTCAGTTGACGCTGCTGAAGAGCCGGTTGGACGCCACCGCCGAGGAGGCCCCGGAGGACATCGCGGCGCTGATCAAGGAGGTCAACGCTCCGTTCGCCGAGGCCGTCGAGATCGCCAACGAGGGCGGCGCAGACGTGGTCGACCCCGAGTCGGGCACCGTGACGCTGCCGGAGATCGACACCCAGGCCTCCGCCGACGCGCAGACCGAGCTGGAGACCGCCTGCACGAGCTGACGCTCACCTGACGGTCCCCGGAGACAGACGCGGCGCCGACCCCCTGGTGGGGTCGGCGCCGTGTCTCGTGCGCTGCCTTGCCCCTCGATCCGCCAGCGGAGGTGGACCACGTTGACGAAGTCGGCATCGGCCACAAACAGCGCAGCGATCGCGTCAGCATCCCCACGGTTCCAGGCCTCGACGAAGCCGCGCGCCACCTCCTCGGGTCACGCCACCGGACTCACCCGGTGAACAGGCAGAACGGGTGGCCGTGCGGATCGACCATCACGACCACCTCCCGCTGCGGCTGGTGCGGGTGCCTGGTGGCGCCGCACTCGATCGCCCACTCCTGGGCCTGCTGGAGGTCCCCGACCCACAGGTCCAGGTGGGCCATCACCTGCTGCTCCTCGGCGCCGGTGGGCACCGGCGGGATCTGGCGGTGCAGATCCGGGACGGTCTCCACGGCCCCCGCGGTAGCCAGCGACGGCCACCCCATCCGGCTCGGTGTCGCCGTCGGCCAGACCGGGGCCCGGTAGTGCTCGTCCCACTCGAAGTTCAGGGTCATCGCCAGACGCCCCTCGACCGGACGCAGCTGGGCCCATCCGGCAGTCGGCGGCTCACCCTCCCGTGGCCCCTCCGACGCACTGACGTCGACCCCGAGCAGCCGGGCGTAGAACTGCGCGAGCTCCCGCGGGTCCGGGGTGCTGATACTGATCGAGGTAGCGCGCATCGGTGGTGGGCTCATGACTCCTCCTGTGTCCGGTCTGTCGACTGTATGCCGTGCCCTCACCGGTGCCTGCGCCCGAACCACCACAGCGCGCCGACGAACACCACGACGACCAGCACCGCGGTGCCGGCCACCCACAGCCCGTCCTCCCACCCGGCCAGCGACAGCCCGACGCCCACCAGGGCCAGGAGCAGGGCGGCCTGCCCGGTCGCCCGGGTGGCGCGGAACTGCGCGAGCCGCTCGGCCTCATCGGCCTCCTGCCCGGTGAGCAACCGGGCCGCCGGCTCCAGCCGGCGAGCCACCCCGTGCAGCACGGCATACCCGAGGAAGAGCCCGCCCCCGATGGCGGCGGCGCGCGGGTTCCCGCGGGACAGCGCCAGGAGCACCACGGCCAGCGCCGCCAGCAGGCACAGCGCGGTGACCAGCCGGTCCCGCAGACGCACCCGTCGTCGGGCCGGCAGGCTCACCAGGTCAGCCCCAGACCAGCGCCTTGGCCGGGTCCTGCATGATCGCCGCCAGGTCGGCCAGGAACTTCGACCCCAGCTCCCCGTCGATCAGCCGGTGGTCGAAGGAGACCGCCAGCTGGGTGACCCAGCGTGGCACGATCTCCTCGGTGCCGTCCGCGGCGGTGACCACCCACGGCTGGCGACGGACGGCGCCGAAGGCCACGATCGCCGACTCACCCGGGTTGATGATCGGGGTGCCGGTGTCGACGCCGAAGACCCCGACGTTGGTGATGGTGATGGACCCGCCGGACATCTCCGCCGGCTGGGTCTTCCCCGCCCGTGCGGTCTCGATCAGGTGCGCCATCGCCTCGGCGAGCTGGCGCAGGTCCATCAGGTCGGCGTCCTTGATATTGGGCACCATCAGCCCGCGCGGCGTGGCGGCCGCGATCCCCAGGTTGACGTAGTTCTTCTGCACGATCTCCTGGGTGTCCTCGTCCCAGGTGGCGTTAATGCCGGGGTTGCGCCTGACCGCCAGGCACAGCGCCTTGGCCAGGATGAGCAGCGGCGAGATGCGCACGTCCCGGAACTCCCGGTCCGCCTTGAGCCGCTCGACCAGTTCCATCGTCGCGCTGACGTCGACGGTGATGAACTCGGTGACGTGCGGGGCGCTGAAGGCGGACCCCACCATCGCCTGGGCGGTGACCTTGCGCACCCCCTTGACCGGAGTGCGGGTCTCCCGCTCCCCGGAGCGGTCGAAGACCGGCGCTCGGTAGGCCGGGCCAGCCGGTGCTGCGGCGGCCTCGCTCGGCACGGCGGCAGCGGCGGGGGCGGCCGGTGCCGAACCCGCCAGGTAGGCGTCCACGTCGGCGCGGCTGATCACCCCGTCCTCGCGGGTGGGGGTGACCGCGCTCAGGTCGACCCCCTGGTCCTTGGCGTACTTGCGTACCGGCGGCTTGGCCAGCGGCTTGCGACCGGTGGCGCCGGTCGTGGACGGGGCCGCCGGAGCCGGCTCAGCCGGTGCGGGAGCCGGCTGGGCGGCCGGCTGGCTCGCCGGCGCGGACTGGCTCGCCGGCGCGGACTGGCCCGCTGGGGCGCTGCTGGAGCGGCGCGGCCGTCGGGAGGTCGCCCCTGCCGAGGGGCCGTACCCGACCAGGTTCGCCTCCCGCTCGGCGTTCTCCTCCTTCTGCCCCGGTGCGGCCTGCGTCCCCGGCTCGGCGGTGCCACTGGTGTCCCCACCGGCAGCGGCCTGCTCACCGGCCGCGCCCGCTGCCCCCTCGGAATCTGCCGGGCCACCGCCGCCGTCACCGGTGTCGATGACCACGATCGGGGTGCCGACCTCCACGGTGGCGCCCTCCTCGACCAGGATCTCCTGGACCGTGCCCGCCCACGGGATGGGCAGTTCGACCAGGGACTTGGCGGTCTCGATCTCCACGACGATGTCGTTGACGTTGACCTGGTCGCCGACCTTCACCTTCCAGGTGACAATGTCGGCCTCGACGAGGCCCTCGCCGGGGTCTGGCAGGTTGAACTGTGGCACGGTGTCTACTCCTCGGCGGGCGGGGGATCAGGCGGTCAGGTGGGCGGCGTGGCCGAGGCCGCGCAGCGACGCTGGCTCAGTAGGCCAGCGAACGGTCCACCGCGTCCAGAATGCGGTCCAGATCGGGCAGGAAGACCTCCTCGTGGCGGCTCGGCGGGTACGGGATGTTGTACCCGCCGACCCGGATCACCGGCGCCTCCAGGTGGTAGAAGACCTCCTGCTGGATCAGGGCCGCCAACTCCGCGCCCATCCCGAGGAAGGTCTGTGCCTCGTGGGCGACCACGACCCGGCCGGTCTTGCGCACCGAGTCCAGGATGGTCGGCACGTCCAGCGGCGACAGCGACCGCAGGTCGATGACCTCGATCGAGCGGCCCTCGGTCTCGGCCGCCTGCGCGGCGATCATCGCTGTCTTGACCATCGGACCGTAGGCCAGCAGCGTCACGTCGCTGCCGGTGGTGCGGACGACCGCATCGTGCAACCCGTGCGGGGCGCTGTCGCCCAACAGCACCTCACCGCGCTCGTGGTATCGCCGTTTGGGCTCGTAGAAGACCACGGGGTCGTCGCTGGCGATGGCCTGCTGCATCATCCAGTAGGCGTCCTCGGGGCTCGAGACGGTCACGACCCGCAGACCAGCGGTGTGCGCGAAGTAGGCCTCGTTGGACTCACTGTGGTGTTCCACCGCGCCGATGCCACCGCCATAGGGAATGCGAATCACCATCGGCAACCGCAGGTGCCCCAGCGAGCGGTAGTGCATCTTGGCGACCTGGCTGACGATCTGGTCGAAGGCCGGGTAGACAAAACCGTCGAACTGGATCTCGACCACGGGCCGGTAACCGCGCAGCGCCAACCCGATCGCGGTGCCCATGATCCCGGCCTCCGCCAGCGGCGTGTCCAGCACCCGCTCCTCACCGAAGTCCTTCTGCAGGCCCTCGGTGATGCGGAAGACCCCGCCGAGCTTGCCGATGTCCTCACCGAGCAGGACGACCTTGGGGTCCTCCTCCATCGCGGTGCGCAGGCCAGCGTTCAACGCCTTGGCGATCGTCATCTTCTGCGGCGCTGCCGCTGCAGTGTCGCTCATCAGTTCTTCTCCTTGATGAGCTCCGCGGACCGCTTCGGGCCCGGCAAGCTCGTGTCCTCGTCAGTCCTGTCCCGCATCAGTCGTCCTCCTCGAAACTGGCCTGGTAGGCCATGAACTCCTCCCGCTCCCGCTCCACCAGCGGGTGCGGGTCGACGTAGACGTGCTCGAACATCTCCTCGTGCGGGGGGTTCGGCATCTGCTGGCAGGCGGTGCGGATCCGCAGGGCCAGCTCGTCGGCCTCAGCGTCGATCTGGTCGAACCACTCCTGGTCGCCCAGGCCCTCGGCGACCAGGTGCTTGCGCAGCCGGTCGATCGGGTCCTTCTTCTTCCACAGGTCGACCTCGGCGGCGATGCGGTACTTCGTCGGGTCATCGGAGGTGGTGTGCGCCCCCATCCGGTAGGTGAAGGCCTCGATCAGCGTCGGACCCTGCCCGGAGCGGGCCCGGTCCAGCGCCGCCCGCGTCACGGCCAGCGAGGCCAGCACGTCGTTACCGTCCACCCGCACGCCGGGCAGTCCGAAGCCGCGGGCACGCTGGTACGGCGGGATGATGAACTGCTTGTCGTTCGGCTCGGAGATCGCCCAGTGGTTGTTCTGGACGAAGAAGACCACCGGGGACTGCGCCACGGTGGCGAACACCAGCGCCTCGTTGTAGTCACCCTGGGCGGTCCCGCCGTCGCCGGTGAAGGCCAT
>CAYVEH010000078.1:3992-11102 GCA_964450585.1 uncultured Ornithinimicrobium sp. | reverse complement strand
GTTCTCCCGGCACGTCATGCACGTCAAGGCCGGGCCGGCCGTCGACCTGTCCGACCTGGCCGGGCAGGAGGGGTCGGCGGCCGCCACCGAGGCGACCAGCAGAATCATGCGGGAGCTGACCGGGCTACTGGCCCAGATCCGCGGCGAGGAGCCACCGGCGGAAGCCTTCGTCTGGGACGGGAGGCGCTCATGACCCGCGCGGCGATCTTTGGCAGCGGCTCCTGGGGGACCGCCTTCGCTGCCGTGCTGGCAGACGCCGGTGCCCAGGTGCGACTGCATGCCCGCAGGCCCGAGGTGGCCCAACAGATCAACAGCGAGCACGTCAACGCCCAGTACCTGCCGGACCTGGTCCTGCCGGACTCGGTCACCGCTACCCACGACCCGGCGGTGGCCGCCGAGGGTGCCGACCTGGTCGTCCTGGCCATTCCGTCCCAGACCCTGCGGGACAACCTGACCGAATGGGGAGCCACGCTGCCGGCCGGGGTCCCGGTCGTATCCCTGATGAAAGGCATCGAGCTGGGCACCGGGCACCGGATGAGCGAGGTGATCCACCAAGCAGGCGGGGTGCCGCTGGACCAGGTGGTGGTGCTGTCGGGGCCGAACCTGTCCCGCGAGATCGCCGACAAGCAGCCTGCGGCCGCCGTGGTGGCCTGCCAGGAGCTAGCCACCGCCGAGCAGGTCGCGCAGGCCTGCGCCACCGGCTACTTCCGGCCGTACACGCAGACCGACGTGATCGGCGCCGAGCTGGGTGGAGCGGTCAAGAACGTCATCGCCCTGGCGGTTGGCATGGCCGAGGGTCTCGGCTACGGGGACAACACCAAGTCCACGATCATCACCCGTGGTCTGGCCGAGACCGCCCGGCTGGGGGCCGCCCTCGGCGCCGACCCGGCGACTCTCATGGGGCTGGCCGGGGTGGGGGACCTCATCGCCACCTGTATGTCGCCGCTGTCCCGCAACCACGCCTTCGGCGTCAACCTGGGCAAGGGCATGTCGGTGGAGGAGGTCGTGGCCATCACCAGCCAGACCGCCGAAGGGGTCAAGTCGTGCCGCTCGGTGCTGGACCTGGCCGCCAGCCACGGGGTGGACATGCCGATCAGTGCCGCGGTGACCGGGGTGGTCGAGCACGCGCTGGACGTCCGGCAGCTGGGGGACCAGCTGATGTCCCGGCCGCACAAGCACGAGCGCCACTGAGGTCGTCGGCGGCACACCCGCCGCGCCGGTCGACCCCGAGTGCCGGTCCGCTGGCGGGGAACCGCTGGGCCGAGGACACGGGGGCACGGTCACCCGGCGCAGGGCCGGCACCTATTAGGCTCAACGACGATGGACAGCCAGCCCGCACCCGACCAAGCCTCCGGACGCACCACCGTCGCCCTGGTCTTCGGCGGCCGCTCAGGGGAGCACGCCATCTCCTGCGCCACCGCGGCCAGCGTGCTGCGCGCGATCGACCGGGACCGCTACGACGTGGTCCCGATCGGCATCACCCGTGAGGGCCGGTGGGTCCAGGTCGCCGACGACCCGACCCGGTTGGAGATCACCGACGGGCACCTGCCCGAGGTGCCGGACAGCCCCAGCACGGTGGTGCTGCCCCTGGGCGCCGGGAGCAACGAGGTCACGGTCACCGAGCCCGGGGCCGTGCCTCGGGTGCTGTCCCAGGTCGACGTGGTCTTCCCGCTGCTGCACGGCCCGTTCGGTGAGGACGGCACCATCCAGGGCCTGCTGGAGCTGGCCGACATCCGCTATGTCGGCTGCGGGGTGCTGGCCTCGGCCGCCATGATGGACAAGCACTTCATGAAGCTGGTGTTCGCCGCTGCGGGGCTGCCGATCGGGCCCTACACCGTCATCACCGACCGAGACTGGCAGAGCGACTCGGCGGCGGCGATGGATGCCGTCCACGCCCTGCGGTTCCCGGTCTTCGTCAAACCGGCCCGTGCCGGATCCTCGGTGGGCGTGACCCGGGTCGACGACCCCGCCGAGCTGGAGGCGGCCATCCAGCTCGCGCGCCAGCACGACCCGAAGGTGATTGTCGAGGCGGGCGTCACCGGCCGTGAGCTGGAGGTGGGTGTGCTGGGCGGGCACGGCCACGACGAGCCCCGGGTCAGCGCTGTCGGCGAGATCGTGGTCAGCGGTGGGCACGCGTTCTATGACTTCGAGGCCAAGTACCTCGACGAGGCCAATGTCGCGCTGTCCTGCCCGGCCGACGTGCCGGACCGGGTGCGCGAGGAGATCCAGCGGATCGCCGCGGTCGCCTTCGAGGCGGCCGACTGTGAGGGCATCGCCCGGGTGGACTGCTTCCTGACCGACTCCGGTGAGGTGCTCATCAACGAGGTCAACACGATGCCCGGGTTCACCCCGTTCTCCATGTATCCGCAGGTCTGGAGCACCTCGGGCATCAGCTATCCCGAGCTGATCGACGAGTTGATCAGCCTGGCCCTGGAGCGTCCCACCGGGCTGCGGTGACTCGCCCCGGCTCCGTGGCGACGGCAGTTTGGCCTACCGGGCACCGTCGCGACGGTCAGGAGCAACGGTGCGTGCCCTGCTCGATGGTCTCGGCCGCCGGACCGAACGCCGGCAGCAACAGCGCCGGGGAGTCATAGGCGTCCGGCACCAGCACCTCGATGGCCGGGTGCCGGCCGTAGGTGGTGAAGGCCACGCCGTCCTCCAGCGGGTTGACGATCCAGTCCACCCCCTCGATGTCCAGGCAGGAGGCCTCGGTGGGGCCGGGGGAGACCGCCCCGCACCGCGCGATGATCGCCGGGTCACCCCAGGCAGCTACCGTCACGGACTCCACGGCGGTCTCCCGCCACTCCGCCGGGCCCACCCGGGTCGGCCACTGGGCCGCCACGGCATGACACGCCGGGGTCTCGGCGCCCTCGAACGGCGTCACCTTGACCGCCGAGGTGCAGCCGGTCAACCCCAGGCCGATAGCCAGGAGTATGCCGAGCGGCCGGGTCGGGAGGGGGGACGGCGAGCTCAGAGGTGGACCACCGTGCAGGTCGTGGTGCGGGTGATGTGCGGCACGGTCTGGATCTGGGAGATCACCTGCCGCCCCAACTCATCGACGCTGGGTGCCTCCACCCGGGCGATGACGTCGTAGGGCCCGGTGACGTCCTCGGAGGTGACCACTCCGGCCAGTTCACCGACGCTGCGCGAGACGATGCCGGACTTGCCGACCTCCGTCTGAATGAGGATGTATGCCTGAACCATGTCGCCTCCTGTGGCTCCGGTGCCGACCGTTGCACGGCCTGCGTGTCCCAGACGCTACCGTGCAGGCACGCCACACGGGAGGAGGGTTGACCATGACCGCAGCGGAACAGACCGGCGCCCCGGACGAGCTGACCATCGGGCAGCTGGGTGAGGCCGGCATCCTGGCCGACATCCTGAGGGACCTGGCCAGCAGCGACTGGGTCCTGGTCGGCCCCGGTGATGACACCGCGTTGCTGGCCACCACCGGCCCGGTGCTGGCCACCACCGATGCCATGGTGCGCGGCCGGGACTGGCGTGATGAGTGGTCCTCGGCCCGGGACGTCGGCGCCAAGGTGGTCGTGCAGAACCTGGCGGATCTGGCGGCCATGGGCGGGGTCGGCACCGGGCTGCTCATCACCCTGGTGGCGCCCGGCACGCTGCCCGCGCGGTGGGCCAAGGACCTGATGACCGGCATCGCCCTGGTCGCCGAGGCGCAGGACGTGCCGGTCATCGGTGGTGACCTGTCCTCCTCCGAGGGCGCTGTCGTGGTGTCGGTGACGGCGTTGGGGGAGGTGCCGGGGGGCCGGGTGGTGCTGCGCTCGGGCGCCACGGCCGACCAACAGGTGGCGGTCTCCGGGTCGGTGGGGCGCTCAGCCGCCGGCCTGGAGGTGCTGCGACGCAGCGAGGCCGACTGGTGGCCGTCCGCCGAGGGCGCCGAGCAGGCCGGGTCCTGGGTGGCCTACCACTGCCGCCCCGACCCGGATCTGACCCAGGGGCCTCGGGCGGCCGCCGCCGGTGCCACCTCCATGATCGACCTGTCCGACGGGTTGGTGCGCGACGGCGGCCGGATCGCCGACGCCAGCGGGGTGCGGCTCGAGCTGGACGAACAGGTGGTCGCCGACCTGGCCGGGCAGTACGCACCGGTGCTCGGCGCGCGGACCGCCCTGGACTGTGTGCTGACTGGCGGCGAGGAGCACTCGTTGCTGGCGACGTTCCCGCAGGGAGGGGTGCCGACCGGCTGGGTCGTGCTGGGAAGGACTGCTGCGGCAGGCGCAGCTGGTGCCGGGATCTGGTGGCGCGGCGAACGCCTCACCGGCGGGGGTTGGGACCACTTCGGCGGCTGAGATCACGCCCCGCGGCATGACAAAGGCCGGCCTCCACGAGGGAGCCCGGCCTGTCGGGGTGCGGTGATCACACCGCGTCGGTCAGCGCGTGACGACCTTGCCGGCCTTGAGGCAGGACGTGCACACATTGACGCGCTTCGGGGTCACGCCCTTGGGCCCAACGAGCGCCCGCACGCGCTGGATGTTCGGGTTCCAGCGGCGCTTGGTGCGGCGGTGGGAGTGCGAGATGCTGTGACCGAAGCTCGGTCCCTTGCCGCAGACGTCGCAAGTGGCAGCCACGGTGTCTCCTGAGGTCGATGGGTGGATCGGTGCCTCCCCGACCGTGCGGCGCGCACCGGGCAGCGCCACACACTCCATCGGGGAACCGGCCAATCGTAGCGGACGGCGACCGCAGCCACCAAACACGGCCCTGCTCACTGCTGGCACGGCTGTGGACGGCTCGCGGAACCCGTCGGCGGTGGACGATACCCTGCGGGTGCTGACGCTGGAGCGCCCTGACCCGGCGTCGAGGCGAGCCCGCCCCCGAGCGATGGAAGCAGGTGACACCGTGAGTGGTCCCACCGCGCTCCCGCTGGACCTGTCCGCTGCTCGCCGTTGGGCCCTGGCCGCGCGCGCCGGCCTCGCCGAGGCTCGCACCACCATCGACGCGCTCAATGTCTTTCCGGTCCCCGACGGTGACACCGGAACGAACATGTTCCTCACCTTCGACGGGGCTCTGGACGTGCTCCGCGGCCACCACGAGGCGACCGGGGCCGCCATCACCCTCCCCGAGGGCCTGGCGCTGCTGGCCCGGGGCATGCTGCTGTCCGCGCGGGGTAACTCCGGTGTCATTCTCAGCCAACTGGCCCGCGGGTTGCAGGAGGCCGCCGAGTCTGCGCCGGGCCCCGTGGACCAGTTGGATGCCGAGTTGCTGGCCGACGCCTTCACCAGGGCCGATCACCTCGCATGGACCGGAGTGTCCTCCCCGGTGGAGGGCACCATCCTGTCGGTTTCCCGGGCAGCTGCCGCTGCCGCACGCGAGGCCGCCACGGCACCGGCGACCGCCGCTGACGTGAGCGGCGCCGCGGTGGCCGCTGCCCGGGCCGCGTTGCAGCACACCCCCACCCAGCTGCCGGCGCTAGCCCGCGCCGGCGTGGTCGACGCCGGGGGAGCCGGGCTGGTCATCGTCCTGGAGGCCCTGCTGCGGGTGCTCACCGACCGGCGCGTGGAGTCGGAAGCCAACACCAGCCCCTGGTTCCGGCCCCGGCCGAGCCCCTCGGCGGCCCACTGTGCGCAGCAGCAGGATGAGGGCGCTTACGAGGTGATGTACCTGCTCACCGATTCCGACACCTCCCGCGTCGGGCACCTGCGCGCCCACCTGAGCCAGATCGGGTCCTCGGTCCAGGTGGTGGGCGGGCCGCGCGAGTGGCGGGTGCACGTGCACCTGGACGAGACGCAGGCCGCGATCGAGGCCGGTGCCATGGCGGGGCAGGTCACTGATGTCAGCATCCAGGCACTGGAGGCTTCCCCCGCGACCTGGCAACCCACGCGACCAGGCCCGCGCGCGGCGGTCGGTGTGGTGGCCTGCGCCGGTGGTGACGGCCTGCTGGAGCTCTTTGAGCAGGCGGGAGCCACCGTGGTGCGCTCGGCTGCCGGCGCCCGCGCCTCCACCGGTCAGCTCCTCAACGCCATCTGGGCGGTGCCGGCTCGCGAGGTGGTGGTGCTGCCCAACGATCCGGACGTGCTGATGGCCGCCGAAGCCGCCGCTGCCACCGCCCGGGAGGAGGGGTTGGTCGTGGACGTGGTGCCCAGCCGGGCGGTGGTGCAGGGGCTGGCCGCGATGGCCGTACTGGACCCCGACGGAGTGTTGGACGAGGTCGTCCCGGCAATGACTCAGGCGGCGACCGCCACGGTGTATGCCGAGCTGACCGTTGCCTCCCGCGACGCGCAGACGAGTGCCGGGCCGTGCCGTGCCGGTCAGGTGCTGGGGCTGCTGGACAGCCAGATCGTCCTGATCGACGACGACCCCGACCGGGCCGCGACTCGCCTGCTGGCCCGCCTGGTCACCGACCAGACCGAGCTGCTCACGCTGATCAGCGGAGCCGAGGTCTCCGCACCCCGGCGTGCCGGGATGCAGCAGGTGGTCGCCGCGATCGAGCGGGCGCACCACGATCTGGAGGTGGTCTGGGTCGACGGGGGACAGCCGGCATACCCGTGGTTGCTGGGCGCCGAGTGAGGAGGGGCGACCATGGCGGAACGGACGAGGTTGGACACCAGATTGCGCAGCGTCGTGGGCGCGGCGGCCACCAACCTGGCCAAGAAGGACCTGAGCACCGTGCGGGACCTGCTGGAGTTCTACCCACGCACCTACCTGGACCCGACCCGCCCGACGGACTTCTCCACCCTGCAGGAGGGTGAGTCCGTGGTCGTCGTCGCCGACGTGCGCACGGCCACCACCCGCAGGATGCGGCAACGACGCGGGCAGATGCTGATCGCCACGATCCGAGACGCGGCGGGCCATGAGCTGGAGCTGACGTTCTTCTCCGCCTGGGGGCACGAGAAGGCGCTGGTGCCGGGCCGGCGGGTGCTGGTCAGCGGGACCGTCAGCCACTACGGCAGGCGACGGCAGTTGACCCACCCGCAGTACCAGGTGCTGGGCGCCGGGGCCGAGGCGAGCAGCACCTTTGGTGAGGGGCCGATCCCGGTCTACAGCCAGGTGCCGAAGATGACCTCGATGAAAGTCGCCGCCGCCGTCGACCTGGTGCTGCACGCGCTCACCGACATCCCGGACCCGCTGCCGGTGGAGGTCCGCGCCCGACGCGAC
>CAYVEH010000078.1:0-3892 GCA_964450585.1 uncultured Ornithinimicrobium sp. | reverse complement strand
GAGGTCGGCTCCGGCAAGACGGTCGTGGCGTTGCTGGCGATGCTGGGCGTCATCGACGGCGGCGGTCAGGCGGCGCTGCTGGCACCGACCGAGGTGCTGGCCGTCCAGCACCACCGGTCGATCAGCGCGATGCTGGGGCCGCTGGCGGAGGCCGGCCTGCTGGGAGGTGCCAGCGACGGCACCCGCCTGGCGCTGCTGACCGGCAGCCAGTCGGCGGCCGAGCGCCGCAGCAACCTGCTGCTGGCCGCCTCCGGTGAGGCCGGCATCGTCGTCGGCACTCACGCACTGATCCAGGAGCACGTGCAGTTCGCCGAGCTCGGCCTGGTGGTGGTGGATGAGCAGCACCGCTTCGGCGTCGAGCAGCGGGACGCCCTGCGGGCCAAGGTCGAGGGCGCCACCCCACACACCCTGGTGATGACGGCGACCCCGATCCCGCGGACCGTGGCGATGACCGTCTTCGGGGACATGGAGACCTCAACGCTGAGCGAGGTCCCCGCCGGGCGTCAGCCGATCACCACCCACGTGGTGCGCGGGCCGCAGGCCTCCTGGGTGCAGCGCACCTGGCAACGGGTCGCCGAGGAGGTCGCCGCCGGGGGACAGGTGTATGTGGTGTGCCCACGGATCGGCGAGGAGGACGACCCGGACCTGCCCGAAGGCACCACCATCGGGCCAGGCAGGCCGATCGAGGGCGAGGGCGCAGCCACGCCGGCGGAGCCGGGGGAGCAGGACACGACGGAGAGCGGGGCCGGCGGGCAGATCCACGGGGTGCTCCAGGTCGCCCGGGCGCTCCGGGAGCTGCCCGCCACGGCCGGCCTGCGGATCGGGCTGCTGCACGGCCGGCAGAGCACCGAGGAGAAGGACACGGTGATGCGCGCCTTCACGGTCGGGGAGCTGGACGTGCTGGTGGCCACCACGGTCATCGAGGTCGGCGTGGACGTGCCGAATGCCACCCAAATGGTCATCATCGACGCCGACCGGTTCGGCATCTCCCAGCTCCACCAGCTCCGTGGCCGCATCGGGCGTGGGTCCAAACCGGGGTTGTGCCTGCTGATGACCCAGGAGGCGGAGAGCCAGAGCCTGGAGCGGTTGGAGGCGGTCGCCGCCACCACCGACGGGTTCGAGCTGGCCCGCCTGGACCTGGCCCAGCGCCGGGAGGGGGATGTGCTGGGGGCCTCACAGTCGGGCGCCCGCAGCAGCCTGCGGTTGCTGCGGTTGAGCCGGGACGAGGAGCTCATCAGCCTCGCCCACGAGGATGCCTGGCACCTGGTGGGGCAGGACCCGGACCTGACCGGCCACCCGGAGCTGCGCGCCGAGCTGGACCGGCTGGATGCCGAGCGGGCCGCGTTCCTGGAGCGCGGCTGATGACCCGGATCATCGCCGGAGAGTTCGGTGGGCGCGCCCTGGCCACCCCCCGGGGTGCCGACACCCGACCGACCACCGACCGGGTGCGGGAGGCGATCTTCTCCACGGTGCAGTCGCTGCTAGATCTGGCCGGGGCCCGGGTGCTGGACCTGTATGCCGGGTCCGGAGCCCTCGGGTTGGAGGCACTCAGTCGTGGGGCTGGTTCCGCCGTGCTGGTGGAGCGGGATCGCCGCACCGCCCAGGTGCTGGCGGCCAACGTGGCTGCCCTGGGAGTGCGGCAGCGGGCGCAGGTCGTCACCGAGCGGGTGGACCGAGTGCTGGAACGTGGGCCCCAGGGGGACCCGTTCGACCTGGTCCTGCTGGACCCGCCCTACCCCCTGGGGGAGGAGGAGCTCAGCAAGAGCCTGCGCCTGCTGGTGAGCGCCGGGTGGCTCAGTCCCGAGACGATCGTGCTGGTGGAGCGCTCGACGCGCTCGCCGGAGCCAAGTTGGCCGGCCGGGCTGACCCCGATCAGGTCCCGTGCCTACGGAGAGACGATGGTGCATCTGGCCGAGGCCGTCGAGCCGCCGCCGGACCCCCACGAGGCGTAGCCTCAACCCAGCAGCTGCAGCACCGCCTGCAGCCCGTGAACCGGGCCGGTGGTGCGCGGCAGGAGCAGGGTGCGGATGCCGAGCGCCGCCGCCCCGGCGTCGTCCCTCCAGCTGTCACCCACCATGAGCGCCTCCTGCGGAGCGACGCCGAGCAGGTCGAGAGCGTGGGCGAAGATCCCGGGGTTCGGTTTGACCGCGCCCACCTCGAACGACTGCACCACGGCATCGACCGAGATGCCGCTGCGGGCGATGATCGGTCGCAGGTCCAGACCGATGTTGGAGACGATGGCCGTGCTCACCCCGGCCTGTCGCAGCGCCGTGAGCACCGGCACGGTGTCCCGATAGGCATCCCACAGCAGCGGCATGACCTCATAGAGCGCGGTGGCCAGCTCTGCATCGATGCCCGGGCACCGGGACACCGTGGCCAGGAACACCGCCCGGTGACGCTCCGGGCTCTCATCGCGTGAGCTGTCCGGGTCGATCTGCCGGGCATGCTCCCAGACGCGGTCCAGGAACTGGGCGGCCGTGACTGCCCGGTCGGTGCCCAGGCCCTCGCTCGGATCGCCCGGACGCCTCGCGGCGGCCCAGCCGCGCGCCAACCAGGCCGTGGCATCACCACCGTGGACCAGCGTCTGGTGGAAGTCGAACAGGACTGCCCGGATCGGCGGCGGACCAGCCACCTCCGGTGCGGTGTTGCCTTTCACGGCCGGTCAGCGGCGCCGTGCCAGCAGCGCATCACGCACCTGGTCGGGCACCAGTCCGGAGACGTCCCCGCCGAGGGTCGACACCTCGGTGACCAGTGAGCTGGACACGTGCTCCAGCGCCGGGTCGCCGGGCAGGAAGACCGTCTCGATCCCGGTCAGGTGCCGATTCATCAGTGCCATCGGCAGCTCGTAGGCAAAGTCGGTGCCGCCGCGCAGGCCCTTGACGATCGCCGAGACCTTCAGCTCCGCAGCGATGTCGACCAGGAGCTGCCCGCCGAACGCCTCGACCTGCACCTTCAGCCCCTGCGGGATCGCGCCGCGGATGAACTCGATGCGCTCCTGGACCGGGAACCGCCCCTGCTTGGCGGGGTTGTGCAGGACCCCAACGACCACCTCGTCATAGAGCTCGGCAGCCCGCAGGATGATGTCCAGATGGCCGTTGGTGACCGGGTCGTAGGACCCTGGGCAGAGACAGCGACTCATACCGACAACCTACCGGGCGTGCTGATTTGTTGGGCCGCCCAGGGCTCAGCTAACCTAGTGAGTCGGTCTGTGTCCCCTCCGGGGCCAGACTGATCCACACGACACGCGAGGGACGACATGGCACCGCAGGACGCCGCGAGCCCCTGGGTCATCGACACCCGGGAGCTCGTCCGACGGCCGGGCGCCATGAAGGAGATCTCGTGGACCGTGACGGCTCCGGAGCTCATCGGCACGGACGTCATCTCGATCAAGGCCGGGCAACCGGTCACCCTTGATCTGCGGATGGAGTCGGTGATGGAGGGTGTCCTGGCCACTGGGTCGGTCAAGGCCACGGCGACCGGGGTGTGCGTGCGGTGCCTGGATGAGGTGGAGATCCCCGTGGATGTCACCTTCCAGGAGCTGTTCGCCTACCCCGACCGCGCGGCCCACCACCAGCAGGTGGCAGCCGAGGAGGACGAGCAGGACGACGTGTACGAACTCGAGGACGACCTGATGGACCTCGAGGACCTGGTTCGGGACGCAGTGGTGACCGCCCTGCCGTTCCAGCCGGTGTGCCGGGAGGACTGTCCAGGTCTGTGCGCCCAGTGCGGGGCACGCCTGGAGGACGACCCGGAGCACCACCATGAGGTGATTGACCCACGGTGGTCGGCCCTGGCCGACCTCGCCCAACAGGGCACCGACGACGAGAAGAAGAGGAACTGACGTGGCTGTCCCGAAGCGGAAGATGTCCCGCTCCAACACCCGTTCCCGCCG
>CAYVEH010000077.1:0-11180 GCA_964450585.1 uncultured Ornithinimicrobium sp. | reverse complement strand
CCCCGCCGCAGGAAGTTCTCCAGCACCCGCTGCCCGAAACTGGAGTGCAGCACCTCGGGGTGCCACTGGACGCCGTAGCGTCGGGTCTGGTCGTCCTCAAAGGCCGCGACCTCCGCGCCGGGGGTGGTGGCGGTCACCCGGGTACCCTCCGGCGGCCGGACCACGGAGTCGCCATGGCTCATCCAGACCGGCTGCTCCTCCGGCTGGCCATCGAAGAGGGTGCTGGCGGTGTCGGTGATCCGGGCCCGGGTCTCTCCGTACTCGCGCAGCCCGGTCTGCTCGACCGTGCCGCCCAGCGCGGTGGCCATGGCCTGGAATCCGTAGCAGATACCCAGCACCGGCACCCCAGCGGTCAGCAGCGCCGGGTCCACCCCGGGCGACTCCTCGGCATACACCGACGAGGGCCCACCGGAGAGAATGAGTGCTGCCGGGTTCCTGGCCAGCACCTCCTCGACCGGTAGGTCGTGCGGGATGATCTCGCTGTAGACGGAGGCCTCGCGGACCCGCCGGGCGATGAGTTGGGCGTACTGCGCGCCGAAGTCGACGACGAGGACGGGGCGCTGCTGGAGGGCGTCAGTCACGGGCACAGGGTATCGGCCTACGAGCCAGCCCCGTCGCGTCCCACCACGCTGCGCCACCACGGCGACTCCAGGAACCCGCGCTTGAAGGTGAGCAGCTCGCTGCCCGCCTGCCAACGCCGGACCCCGTCCATGTGGGCCAGCTCCTCGCTGAGGAACTGGAACACCTGGTCGGCATCGGGCAGCACCATCTCGCAAAACAGCGTCGGCGAGCTCAGCGAGGCCGCGATGTACCGCACCCCGTCGTGCTGGGTCAGCAGGGCGGCCACCTCATTCATCTTGGCCGGCTCCACCTCGACGTCCAGCAGGATCTCGGCCTCGTAGCCCACCGCCTTGGCGGAGACCAATGTGATCACCTGGACGCAGCCGTGCTCCAGCATGGTGTCCAGGCGTCGCCGCACGGTGGACTCGTTCAGCCCGAGCTGGCCGGCCACCGAGCGCACGCTGACCCGCCCGTCGTGTCGCATGGCTGCCAGGATCCGACGGTCCACCTCGTCCATGTGCGCCGGGTCGCAACTCGGTGGGGCGTTGCTGGCCTGGGGAAGGGCGTCACCGAGGGTCTGCCGCAGCCACCGCTGGGACCACTTGTAGGTGTGCACGTGTGGATTGGTGGTGCACCGCTGCACGCCCGGGATCTGCTGGATGCGCTCGATCAGCTGCACCCGGTCGCCCAGGTCCGGCGGGTAGGCGAGCTCGCCGATCAGGTCGAACGGGCCGGTGACCGAGGACAGGAACCGGATCTGGGGCAGCGAGACCATCGCCTCGGCGACGTCCAGGTGCCGGCCGGGTTCACAGACCAGCCGGATGTCGGTCAGCCGGCCGGGTGCCTGGCTGATCGGGTTGGGCAGCAGCCCCACCCGGACCGCGCCGCTGGCCAGCAGGGCCTGTCCGCGTCGCACCACCGTCGGCGCGGAGACCGATAACCGCTCGGCGATCTCGGCCCACTGGGCCCGACCGTTGACCTGTAACTCGGCGATGAGCCGACGGTCGATCTCGTCGGCCACGTAGTGGGCAACGTCGTTTGCGGCGCGGCCCGCCTCACGCGGACGGCGCACCCTCGACGGCTCTGGCGAGGAACTCACGGACCACCTTCTGGAAGAGTTCGGCCTCCTCGACCTGCGGACTGTGCCCCGACTTCTCGAAGATCACGAGCTCGCTGCCCGGGATCAGATCCGCAATGGTCTGACTGCACGATACCGGCGTGATCCAGTCGTGCCGCCCCACGGTCACCAACGTCGGGCAGTTGATGCTGGGCAGTTGGTCCTTGAGGTCGTACTGCGGCATGTTCTGGGTGAAGGCCCAGTTGTGCGTCTCGTACCGGTACGGGGTCGCCTCCACCCGCTCGGCGACCTTGGCCGGGTCGTAGTCGTGGTCGTACAGCGGCAGGATCTCCGCCCAGCACTCCTTGAGGTCCTGGTTGCTGAGGGTCTTGCCGTCCATGATCCGGTAGAACTTGTCCAGGTCCAGGTCCACCCGTTCAGAGGCCAGTGCGTTGGCCCGGGACAGCTCCTCGTTGTGGTGGTCGGGTGAGGTGTCCCGCAGGACCAGGGCCCGCACCCGGTCCGGGTAGCGGATGGCGTACTCCATCGAGATGAAGCCGCCGTAGGACCCACCGGCCATCACGATCTGCTCGGCACCGATCCACTGGCGCAAACCCTCCACGTCGGCGGCCCACTGCTCATGGGTGAACGGACCATGGCCTTCGCTGACCCCCGACCCGCGGGCGTCGAAGACGACGACCCGGTAGGTGTCGGCGAACGGGCCGAAGGAGGCCTTGGGCTCAGCCTTGGAGCCCAGGCCCGGGGCACCGTGGTGCACGATCATGACCGGCCCGTCATCGGGTCCGAGCACCTCGACATCGAGTTGGTTGCCGTTGATCTGGACGAACATTCCTTCTCCTTGTGCTGGGGATGGGCTGTGGTCGGTATGCCGGGTGCCGGCGCAGTGGTCAGAGCGCCAGGACGACGTCGTCCAGGCCGCGCGGGTAGGAGGTCAGCGGTCGGGCACCGTCACCGGTGACGAACATGGAGTCCGAGATCCGGTAGCCGGCGTGACCGGTCACGTAGATGCCGGGCTCGTTGGAGACCACGAACCCCTGCTGCAGTACGGTCTGGTCACCGTCCTCCAGCCACGGCGGCTCGTGCATGCCCAGCCCGATGCCGTGGCCTTGCCGGTGCCGGATGTGCTCGGCCACGCCGGCCTCCCGCAGCACGTCCAGGCACAGGCGGTTGGCCTCGGCGCAGGTGATCCCGGGGCGGATGGTGTCGATGCCGGTCTGCTGCGCAGCCCGGACCGCCTCGTAGTAGCGCTCCTGCTCGGCGGTGGGCTCGCCCAGGATGAACGTACGCTCTCCCTCCACGAAGCGTCCGCCCACCGCGCAACCGAGGGAGAGCATGAAGGTCTCCCCCGGCGCCAGCCGGTGGGCCGAGGGCAGGCTGTGCGGTTTGGCGCTGTTGGGGCCGGAGTAGACCAGCCCACCGGCCAGGAAGCCCAGCCCGGTGACCACCACACCGGAGTGCTCGGCATACATGGTCTCCGAGCCGACCTGGCCGACATACCCGGCCAGCTCTGCCTCGGTCGGCAACGGGCCGCCGGCCGCGATCGCGTCCCGGACCAGGTCGGCGCCCCTGGTCAGCATCAGGTCGGTGATCCGGGCCGCTTCCTGGTGCAGGGCCACCTCCTCCGGGTGCTTGACATAGCGGGCCCGGGTGACCAGGCTCGTCGGCACCAGGTCGGCGCCGGGGAAGGCCTGCCGCAGCTGCTGGTGGCGGTCCAGGGAGAGGCTGGGGGGCACCCCGATCCGGCGGGCCCGCCCGGCCGCGTCGGCCAGTGCCTGGAACGGCGGCCGCACCCCCGGGTACTCCGGGTACTCCACCAGCTCGGCCAGGGTGTCCTGCCCCAGCGCGTGCTCGACCTCCAGGGCCGGCAGCAGCAGCCGCACCGCGGACTCCTGCAGCAGCACGGCGACCGGTCGCTCGCCGGGGTGGTGGAAGAAGCCGGTCAGGTAGGCCACATCCTCCGGGTCGTCGGTCAGCAGGGCGTCCAGGTCCTCGGCGGCGACCGCCGCACGGACGGCCTGTTGCACGCCGGCGTAGAACTGCGCGTCGAGGCGCTGGGAGAAGGTCATCAGCTCGCTCATTCCTTACGGGCCCGAGGGTTGCGGGCGTCGTTGTAGGTCAGGGACATCAGGGTTGCGGCGACCACCAGCAGCAGGATCGCCAGGGAGGGGAACAAGGTGGTCCACCAGGCACTGGACATCGCCCCGGACTGCTGGGCCTCGTAGAGGATGCGCCCCCAGGACCAGTTGTTCGGGTCGCCCAGGCCGAGGAAGGACAGGCCGGCCTCGGAGAGCACCGCCCGGGAGGCGGTGAGCACCACCGAGACGGTGATCACCGGCGCGACCGCCGGCAGCAGGTGCCGGCGCACGATCCAGCGGTGTGGGCCACCGAGGACCTTGGCGGCGTCCACGTACGACAGCTCCACCACGGTCAGCGCCTGCGAGCGCACCACCCGGGCCACCTCGGGCCAGGAGAAGAACGCGATGACCAGCACGATCGTGCGCAGCGACGGGCCGGCCAGGGCCGCGACCAGGATCATCAGCGGCAACACCGGCAGGGTCAGGCACAGGTCGACGATCAGGCCCAGGAGCGTGTCGATCCTCTTGAAGTAGGCGCCCAGCACGCCGACCAGCACACCGATGCCGATGGCCAACAGCGAGGACAGCACCGCCACGATCATGCTGACCCGGGCCCCCCACACCACCTCGGCCAGGACGGACCGGCCCAGGGTGTCGGTGCCAAACCAGTGCTCGGCGGAGGGCGGGGCCAGCACGTCGGTGCCGTAGCCCTCCGGGTAGGGGGCGATCAGCGGGGCGGCCAGGGCGACGAGCGTCAGCAGGCCCAGGATGACCATGGAGGCCACCCCCAGGGGGTTGCTGCGGAAGTTGCGCCAGGTCTCGGCCGCAGCGGTGGTCTGCTCCGGCACGACCTCCTCGGCTCCGGTGGCAACAGCGCTCATGAGGCACGCACCCGCGGGTCGAGGACACCGTAGGCCAGGTCGGTGAGGAAGTTCGCCAGCACCACGGTGACGGCCAGCATCACGAACGCCCCCTGGAGCACCGGGAAGTCCAGCTGGGTGACCGAGTCATAGATCGCCCGACCGACCCCCGGGTAGGCGAAGATCGTCTCGGTGAGGACGGCGCCACCGACCATGAAGCCGAGCTGCAGGCCGAGCAGCGTGGTGGTGGGCAGTAGCGCATTGCGCAGCGCGTGCTTCCAGACCACGGTCCGCTGCGGCATCCCCTTGGCCGTGGCCAGGTCGCAGTAGTCCTCACCCAGCGCGTCGATCAGGGTGGCCCGCATGGTGAGCACGTAGGAACCGAGGGAGACCAGCACCAGGGACAGGCAGGGCAGCACCAGGTGTCGTGCGACGCTGACGTACCAGTCCCACCCGTAGACGTCCTCGGCGTGGGCGCCGCCGATCGGCAACCACCCCAGCTTCAGCCCGAGGACCCACAGCAGGAAGATGCCGATGCTGGGCACGAACAACGACTGGGCCACCACGCCACCGATCTGCACGAAGCGGTCCAGCGCCGTCCGTGCCCGGGTGGCGGCCAGGACGCCCAGCGGCACCCCGACGAGCACGGTGACCGCCAGCGCGGAGGCCGTCAACAGCAACGTCCACGGCAGACGGGCCAGCAGCACCTCGGTGACCGGTTGCTTCTGCGTGAACGAGATGCCCAGGTCGCCCTGGAACAGCTGGGTGAAGTACTTGCCGTACTGCACCCACAGCGGGTCGGACAGCCCGTACCGCTCCAGCAGGTCGGCGCGGGTGGCGTCGTCCATGTTGGTGCTGGCCAACGCGGTGACCGGGTCACCGGGCAGCAGCCGCAGCAGCAGGAAGGTCACCGTGATGGCGAACCACAGGGTGATCACCCCGCGCAGCAGCCGCCGCCCGATGAAGGCGAGCAGTGGTGGCATCCGGCTCAGCCCACCGGTCGGGCGTTGGCCAGCGACTCCGGGTTGATGATGGAGAGCAACTCACTGGGGCGGACCGTGAAGTTCTCCCACTCCGAGCTGTGGGCCACGTACAGGTTCTGTACATACATGATGTTGTCGATGGCCTGCTCCTTGACGTAGGTCGCAGCCTCCTGGATGGCGGCGGTGCGCTTCTCGTCGTCGACCAGGCTCGCGGCCTGGGTGATCAGCTCGGTCAGCTTCGGGTCGTTGACGTGCGAGTAGTTGATCGCCCCGTCCGGCAGGTACTGCAACGCCATGTTGGACACCGGCTCGTCCATGATCGCGAAGGAGCCTGCGTAGATGTCGTAGGCGCCCTCCTTGACCTTGGCCAGGTAGGTGTTGCGGTCCAGCCCCTGCAGCTCGATGGTGATGCCGGCCTCCTTGGCGGAGTCGCGCACCATCGTGGCCCAGGCGGAGATCACCGGGTCCTGCATCGAGTAGATCATCGTCAGGGTGAGGTCGGAGACCCCGGCCTCGGCCAGCAGCTGCTTGGCCTTCTCGATGTTGTACTCGTTCTCCTCCCACTCGGGGTTGAAGTACTCACTCAGGGAGGGCGTGATCGGGCTGGAGTGGGCACTGATCGCCTGGCCCTGGACGGCGACCTCACGGATCGCCTCGTAGTCCACGGCGTGGGTCAGGGCCTGGCGGACCTTGAGGTCCTGCAGCTCGGGGGTGTCCAGGTTGTAGGTCATCTGAGTGAAGCCCAGCCCCGGCACCTCGGCGACCTCGACCCCGTCGGCGGCCTCCAGGGTCTTCACCTGCGCCGGCGGCAGCGCGTTGGCGATGACGTCGACCTCGCCCTTCTGCAGCGCCAGGATCTCGGTGTTGACGTCGGGGTAGACGCGGAAGACGACCTCGGCCGGCACCGGGGTGCCCTCGGGGGCCATCGGGTAGGGCTCGACCCGCTCCAGCACATACGACTGGCCCTCGTTGATCTCGGTCAACTGGAACGGCCCGGCGCTGACCCAGTCCGAGTCGTTGGTGAACTCCTCGACCGGGTCGTGCTTGCTGAACTGGTGTTTGGGGACGATGACCTGCCAGAAGCCGACCTCGGGCGCCACGATGCTGTCCGGCTGGGACAGCTCGATCTCCACCCTGGTGTCGGAGACCGCGGTGGCCTTGACCACGCTGCCCATGAAGCCGTAGACCACGTTGCCGGTGGGGTTCTGCTCCTTGACGACGTTGATGGTGTAGGCCACGTCCTCGGCGGTCACCGGCGTCCCGTCACTCCAGACGAAGTCGTCCCGGATCTCGTAGTAGGCAGTCATCCCGTCATCGGTGTAACCCCACTCGGTGGCCAGGTACGGCTCCTTGGACCCGTCGGCGTTGATGCTCAGCAGCCGGGGGTACATCAGGTCGGTGACCCAGCTGTCGGTGCGGCTGTTGCCCATGAGCGGGTTGAGGTTGACCACGTCGGTGGTGGTGGCGATCGTCAGGGTCTCATCGGAGCTGCCGGACCCTCCGGCGGTGCCGCTGGCCTCGTCGCCGTTGTCGGGGCCGTCCTCTGGCGCGCTGGGGGCGCAGGCGGCCAGCGTCACCGCCGCCACCGCCACCACCGCGGCCTTGATCATTGCTTTCATCAGTGCCAGACCTCTTCCAGGACTCGAAGGATGTTTCCGCTGACCACGGCGCGGATCTCGTCGTCGGAGTAGCCGTGCTGCACCAGCCAGCCGACGATGTTGTAGAAGCACTCGGCGGGGTTCTCCAGCCCGTCGACGTACTCCTGCTTCTCGTACTCCACGGTGCCGTGGGCCTGGCCGATGGACAGGTTGCCGGCGAAGGCGTCGTGCAGCCCGACGTGGTCACCGAACAGGGTGTCCGGGCCGAAGGCGACGTGCTCCAGACCGACCACATCGACCAGGTGGGTGAAGTGGTCCATCACCGACTCCAGGGAGTGCTTCGGGTGGTCCGGGGACAGCGTGGTGTGCGGTGCCGCCTCGATGCCGATCACACCGCCCCGCTCGGTCATCGCCTTGATCAGGGCGTCCGGCTTCATCCGGTTGGTGTTCCACACCTCGCGGGAGCCGCAGTGGGTCATGAAGATCGGCTTCTCCGAGGCCTTGATGACATCCATCGAGGTGCGGTCCCCGGAGTGGGAGACGTCGATGGCCAGGCCGAGCTTGTTCATCCGGCGCACGGCCTTCTCACCGAAGTAGGTCAGCCCGCCGTCGTGACGTTCCTTCAGCCCGCTGCCCAGGCCGTTGGCCTCGGAGTAGGCGATCCCGATCTGGCGGACGCCGAACCCGTAGAGGATGTCCAGGCGGTCCACCTCGTTCTCGATCATGGTGGCTGCCTCGAGCCCGAAGACCAGGCCCATCCGGCCCTCCTCGTGCGCTCGGTAGATGTCCTGCAGCCGCTCGACCTTGACGATGTAGTCCTGGTGGGCCAGGTCGGCCATCCGCATCCCCAGGTCGTGCAGCACGTCCTGCCACTTCCACCCGCCGGGGCTGGAGATGCAGCAGGTGCCATCCATCACGTTGTCGAAGACCGCGGTCATCCCGGAGCGCGCCAGGCCGGCATACCCGGTGGCCTCCCGTCCGCCGCGGATGTAGCCGTGCAGGTCCCGCTCCAGGTGCTGCGGGAAGACCGAGGGATGGTCGTGCAGCGAGATCACGATGTTCTCGGTCAGCAGCGCATCGGCCCGGGCCCGCTGCTCGGTGCTCAGCTCCAACCCCTGGTAGGCGGGCACGCGCCCGATCTCGGGGGCCAGCTCGAACGCCTCGTAGTCGGTGCCTGGCTCCAGGTAGCTGTAGGAGACGTAGCCGTCGTAGGCCTTGGCTGGTTCCAGCACGGTGGGGTTCCTCTCGGTTGGGGATGCCGCGTGAGTCAATGCGGCCACAACAGGCCGCAGCGCAGCTCGATGGGTCAATCTGATCCAGACTGTTGCATTAGTGCGGCATCTATGTCAATACTTGTGATCGAAATCGTCATGACAGACGGCGTCGGGTTGCGATATGCGGCGCCACTCCTCGATCGTGAACGGAGGCCGGATGACGGTCACCACACCCCAGGACTCTCCGCTGTCCGCCGCCGGCAATGACCCGGTGCTGATGGTGCGCGGACTGTCGGTCACCTTCCACCAGGCGACCCGACCGGTGGTCGCGGCCGCCGATGTCGACCTGACCGTGCACCCCGGGGAGTTCGTCGCCCTGCTGGGCGAGTCCGGCTCCGGCAAGTCGGTCACCGCCCGCGCCGTGATGGGGCTGCACCCCCGCGATCAGACGACGGTGGCCGCGCGCACCCTGCGGGTCGGGCAGACCGACATCCTGGGCTGTACCCCGCGACAGCTGCAGGCGCTCCGAGGCAGCCGGGTCAGCATGGTCTTCCAGGACGCGCTCTCGGCACTCAATCCGGTGCTGTCGATCGGGAACCAGATCGGCGAGCTCTACCGCCGCCACCGTGGCCTGTCCCGGCGCCAGTCCCGGGCCCGTGCCATCGAGATGCTGGAGCTGGTCGGCATCCCCGGGGCCGCCCAGCGGGTCGACGACTACCCGCACCAGTTCTCCGGCGGGATGCGCCAACGGCTCCTCATCGCGATGGCGATCGCGATGGATCCGGACCTGTTGATCGCCGATGAGCCGACCACAGCCCTGGACGTCACGGTGCAAGCGCAGATCCTCGAGCTGCTGGATCGGCTCCGGCGGGAGCGGAACATGGGCGTGCTGCTCATCACCCACGACCTCGGGGTGGTCTCCGAGGTCGCCGACACGGTGGCGGTCATGTATGCCGGCCGGATCGTGGAGTCGGCTACTGCCGATCAGTTGTTCGCCGGGCCGGCCCACCCCTATACCGCTGCCCTGCTGCGGTCCGTGCCGCAGGCCTCGGCCTCCGGGCAGGATCTGGCGGTTATCCCCGGCAGTCCTCCCCGCCCCTCGGCGCTGCCGCAAGGTTGCCCCTTCCACCCTCGATGCGCCTGGGCGGTCGAGCGCTGCCGCGCCGAGCGGCCCGCGCTGGAGGACATCGCCGAAGGCCGCCGCTCTGCCTGCCACCGCACCGAGGAGGTGCGGCGTGACTCCATCAACGGCTGAGCCCATCCTGGTGGCGGACAGCCTGGTCAAGAACTACCGGATCAAGGCTCGCGGGTTGGGGCACCACACGGTGAGTGCTGTCGACGGTGTCTCGCTGTCGCTGCGTGCCGGGGAGTCCCTGGGCATCGTGGGTGAGTCCGGTTGCGGCAAGTCCACGCTGGCTCGGATGCTGGTCGGGCTGGAGAGCCCGAACTCCGGGACCATCACCTTCGACGGCAGGGACGCCACCGGGTTGCGGGGTGCTGCGCGACGCCGGTTCAACCGCCGGGTCCAGATGATCTTCCAGGATCCCTACACCTCGCTGAACCCGCGGCTGACGGTGGCCGAGGTGATCGCTGAGCCGCTGCGGGTCCACAAGCTGCTGCGCGGTCGGACCGCGTTGCGCGACCGGGTCGCCGAGCTGCTGGAGCAGGTGAACCTGGCCCCGGAGATGATGACCCGCTACCCGCACCAGTTCTCCGGTGGTCAACGCCAGCGCATCGGCATCGCCCGTGCCCTGGCCCTGCAACCGGAGGTGCTGGTCTGTGATGAGCCGGTTTCCGCCCTGGATGTCTCGGTGCAGGCGCAGGTCGTCAACCTGTTACGCCAGCTGCAGCAGGAGACCGGCATCGCGCTCATCTTCATTGCGCACGACCTGTCCGTGGTGCGTCACGTCTCGGACCGCACCGCGGTGATGTATCTGGGGCGGTTGGCGGAGACCGGCCCCACGCCGGAGTTGTTCACCTCCCCGGCGCACCCGTACACCCAGGCGCTGTTGTCGGCCTCCCCGACGGTGCGGCACGACCGCAGTCAGGTCCGCGGGGAGCGCATCCTGTTGCTGGGCGACCCACCCTCGCCGACCGACCCGCCGTCGGGGTGCCGGTTCCGCACCCGCTGCCGGTTCGCCACGGATGAGTGTGGCCAGGCCCAGCCGCCGTTGGACCCGGTGGCCGGCCATACCGAGCACCTCGCGGCGTGCCTCCACGTCGAGGAGGCGCTGTCCCGTGCCGGGGAGGTGGGCCGCACCCCGGCCTAACTGCGGCAGTCACCCGGCGCCGGGCAACTCAGCCGAGGGCCACCGAGGAGGTGCCGACGGACTCCTTGCGCTCGATCTCCGCCAGGGCGATACGGGTCATCTTCAGCTCGACCCAGAAGGACAGGAAGGGCACGCACCCGGCCAGCATCACCAGCACCATCCGACCCAGGGTCCACCGCAGGGCGAAGCCGAGCATCGCGACCGAGACGAGGTAGACGATGTAGAGGAAGCCGTGCGGCATCGCCCACCAGGTGAGGATGTCGTTGTCAAAGCCGTACCAGAGGATCATCTCCAGGACCAGCAGCAGCAGTCCGACACCGACGACGAACGCCATCACCTGGAAGAACCTCAGCCGGGCGCGGTCAGACATGGTGGGGCTCGATCCTCTCGTCGGCGGGTGCGGCACCATCCAGTTTAGGCGCGTCGTCGCCAGGATCCGCATCGGCCCGCAGACCCTCGGCCGACCCGCCTGCCCGCTGCCGCGCAGCGTCGTGCAGCAGCTTGAGGTACATGAAGACCGCGAAGGCGGCAAAGACCCACC
>CAYVEH010000076.1:0-11285 GCA_964450585.1 uncultured Ornithinimicrobium sp. | reverse complement strand
CGGACCTGCTCGGCCTGCACCGCAGGCGGGATCGTCAACTCCTCCCGCTCGGTCACCACGTCCAGCAGCGCCGGGCCGTCGTGGGCCAACACCTCCTGCACCGCCCCCGGCAGGTCCTTGGACCGTTCCACCCGCACCCCCTTCAGCCCCAGCGCCGTGGCCACCGCGGCCAGGTCGGGGTTCTCCAGGTCGGTCGCGTAGTTGACGAACCCGGCGGCCTTCATCTCCAGCTCCACGAAGTTCAACGAGGAGTTGTTCAGCACGATGACCTTCACCGGAAGGTTGTTCTGAGTGAGGGTGAGCAGCTCACCCAGCAGCATCGTCAGACCCCCGTCACCGGAGAGGGTGATCACCTGCCGTTCCGGGTATGCCGACTGGGCACCGGTCGCCTGCGGCAGCGCGTTGGCCATGCTGCCGTGGATGAACGAGCCGATGATCCGGCGGCCGCCGCCACCGGTGAGGTACCGGGCGGCATACACCACCGGAGACCCCACGTCGGGAATAAACACCGCATCGGGGTCGGCATACTCATCAACCAGCCGGGCCAGGTACTGCGGGTGGATCGGCCGGCCACGCCGACTCGGGGTGGCCAACTCATCCAGCTTCTCCCGCGTCTTGCGGTAGTGCTTCAGCGAGCTCTCCAGGTGACGGCGCTTCTTCTTGCGCTGCAGCAACGGCTGGAGCGCCCGCACGGTGTCCCGCACATCACCGACCAGGCCCAGGTCCAACGGGACGCGACGCCCGAGCTGCTCACCGCGCAGGTCCACCTGGATGATCGTGGCCTGCCGGGGATAGAACTGCTGGTAGGGGAAGTCGGTGCCGAGCATCAGCAGCACGTCGCTGTCCATCATCGCCCGGTAACCGGAGGCGAACCCGAGCAGGCCGGTCAGGCCCACGTCGAAGGGGTTGTCGTGCTCGATGAACTCCTTGCCGCGCAGGGCGTGCACGATCGGTGCACCCAGGGTGTCAGCCAGGGCCACCACCTCCTGGTGGGCACCGGCGACCCCGGCACCGGCCAGGATGGTCACCCGGTCCCCGCCGTTGAGCAACTCGGCGGCGGCGCGCAACTCCTCGTCGCAGGGAACCACCTGCGGCCGGGCCCGGGTGATGACACTCACCCGGTCGTCCTCGATCTCCTGCAGCGCCACATCCCCGGGGATGACGACCACGGCCACGCCCCGTTTCTCGATCGCGGCCCGCATCGCCATCTCCATCACCCGCGGCATCTGCGAGGGGTCACCCACCAACTCGCAGTAGACGCTGCACTCGGCGAACAACTGCTGCGGGTGGGTCTCCTGGAAGTAGCCGCTGCCGATCTCCTGACTGGGGATCTGTGCAGCGATCGCTAGCACCGGCACCCGGTTGCGGTGCGCGTCGAACAACCCGTTGATCAGGTGCAGGTTGCCCGGGCCGCAGCTGCCGACACAGACAGCCAGGTCACCGGTCAGCTCCGCATCCGCGGACGCAGCGAAGGCAGCGCCCTCCTCGTGCCGGACGTGCACCCAGCGCATCGTCCCGTCGGCGCGCATGGCATCGGTGAACCCGTTGAGGGAGTCCCCGGAGATCCCGTAGACGCGACGGACTCCGTTGGCGACCAGCTGGGCCACCATGTTTTCGGCGATTGACCTGGGCACTGCGACCTCCCGAGGGGTGATGGTTGCTCGGACCGACTGCTGGTCTCGACGCTATCGGCTCACCACTGAGTCGGCTTGCTCGGCTGCTGGAGCCAGACCGCGAAGAAGTCGTCCAGCTGCTGGCCGCTGACCTGCTCGGCCAGCGCGGTGAAGTCCGCGGTGCGCGCCGTCCCGCCGCCGTACCGCTGCACCCACGTCTGAGCCAGCTCGAAGAAGGCCGCATCACCGATCTCGGTGCGCAACGCGTGCAGGGTGGCCGCGCCGCGGTCATAGATCGCCCCGCAGAACAGGCACAGCGGGCCGGGGTCGGAGACCACCACCTCCCAGAAGCCGTCCTCGGCCGGGATGCTCATCACCTCCTGGAAGTGCTCCTCGGCAGTGGTCCCGCCCTGCTCCTGGCTCCACATCCAGGAGGAGTAGGTGGCCCACCCCTCGTTGAGCCAGATGTCGGCCCACCGGCCCGGGCTGACGTGATTACCCATCCACTGGTGGGCCAGCTCATGGGCCACCGTGCCCTCCGAGGCGTACTGGCTGAAGAAGGACCTGGTCTGGGTCTCCAGGGCGTACCCGACCGAGTCGTCGTCGACGATCGCGCCATAGGAGTTGAACGGGTAGGGGCCGAACGCCTCCTCGAAGAAGTCCAGCATGTCGCTGGTCAACGCCAGATCGGCGGAGTTCTGCGCCGGCAGCGCCGGGTCGACCGCGTTGATGATCGGGGTGCCGTTGGCTGCGACCGAGGTGCTGAGCTCGAAGTCCCCGACCGTCGCGGTCGCCAGATAGGCGGCCATCGGGTCCGGGGCATGCCAGCTCCAGGTGGTCCAGCCGTCCTGGGTGAGGCTGCCCTCCAACAGGCCGTTGGCGACCGCGACCGACCCCTCCGGCACGGTGATCTCGTAGTCGTAGGTGGCCTTGTCGGTCGGGTGGTCGCTCACCGGGAACCAGGTCGCCGAACCGTCCGGCTCGCTGACCACCATGGCGCCGTCGCGGGTGGTCACCCAGCCGTACAGCGCGCCCTCCACGTCCGTCGGCCGCGTCGTGGTGCCGCCATAGGTGACCTGCACGGTCACCACGTCGCCGGTCTTGAGCTTGGGGCGCGGGCTGACGCGCAGCTCGTTCTCGACCTGGTCGAAGCGCATCGACTTGCCGTCGACCAGCACCTCGGTGACGGTCAACCCACGCAGGTCCAGGTTGAACCGGTGCAGGTCCTGGGTGGCCCGCACTTCAAGGGTGGCCACCCCGTCCAACTGTCCCTGCAGCGGCGCCGGCGCCGGCTCGGGCAGCTGGTAGGTCAGGTCGAGGTCGTAGTGCACCACGTCGATGCCGCCGTTACCGGCCCGGGGAAAGTAGGGGTCGCCGGCTCCCGCATCACCCTCGCCGAAGCGTGGCTCGCCCGGTCGACCGGGAGCCGCCCCGGCCAGGGCCGGGCTCATCGTCAAGGTCAGCGCCGCGGTGCCAGCCAGCACGAGGCGCAGCGATCGGCTCGGGATCATGATCGGGTCTCCTTGTCGGTCGAGGACCCGATCGACGCTAGCGGGGTCGCGGCTGACCTGCCACCGAGTATGCCGTGGGGCACCGTCGGGACCGGCCGCACCGTGGGTGGGTGTGGCCGGTCAGCCGACGAGCCGCCGCTCCTGGCCGGGCGCCGGTGGCCGGCCAGTGGTCGGCCCGCCCTACGGACGGGCCTCGATGACCATGTTGAAGTCCGTCTCGGCGGCCCGTCGCACGGTGGAGAAGCCGGCGGCGGCGAGTACCTCCCGCAGCGCCTTCTCCCCGGCCAGTGCGCCCAGGGCCCGACCGACCGGTTGGGACAACGAGTTCGCCGTGCACAGGAACGTGGAGTTTGCGTACCCCACCGCCGCTGCCGGGATGGTGGCCAGGGTCGTGGCCAGGTCGTCGGCGGAGCGTGGTTCCACCAGCAGCAGGGTGCCGTCCTTGGCCAACGCCTGACGGGCATGACTGGCCGCGCCCACCGGGTCACCGAGGTCGTGGAAGGTGTCAAAGAAGGTGATGAGATCCACCTCCTGATCCGGGTACCCGTGGCAGTGCTCCACCTGGAAGCGCACCTGGTCGCCCAGGCCCACCTCAGCGGCGCGCTGGCGTGCGGTCTCGATCGACCCCGGGTGGGCGTCATAGCCGACGAACTGGGAGCGCGGGAAGGCCTGCGCCAGCAGCAGCACCGGTGCGCCGTGCCCGGTGCCGACATCCACCACCCGGGCTCCGGCCTGCAACTTCTCCAGCACTCCGTCCAGGGCCGGGACCCACTGGCTGACCAGGTAGTTGCGGTACCCGACCCGGAAGAAGCGTTCGGTGCCCTCAAACGTGGTCGCGTCCTGCTCACCCCACGGGATGCCGGCACCGGTGCGGAACGCCTCGACGAGTTCATCGGTGCGCCGGTGCAACCCGCTGATCTGCGGTGCCGCACCGATCAACGAGGCGGGTGAGTCATCTGCGGCCAGCACCGCAGCGTGCTCGGGTGGCAACGTGAAGGTGCCGTCCGTCGGGTCGTAACTGACGAAACCGATGGCGGCCTGCTGGGCCAACCACTCCCGCACATAGCGCTCGGTCGTGCTGGTCTCAGCCGCCAGCTGCGCAGAGGTGAGCGCTCCTCTCGCGGCGAGTGCGGCATACAGGCCGGTGCGGTCACCGACCACCATCATCGCCGCGGTCGCTCCTCCTGCCAGTATGCCGCCGACCTGTTGCGCGAAGGCCGCGACCTTGTCCATATCAAGTGTTGTGACCGTCATGATGTCCTCCTGGTGAGTGCTCCCCGGAGCCGGGTGACTCCGGGATCGAGCGGTCAGGCCCAGCGTGCTCTGGGCAGGATTCATGGGCGTTTCACGCGAGTGTCGGGCACACTGGCCTCAGATGCCCGAGTTGCGTTTCGGTCTTCTCGGCGCGCTGGAGGTGTTTGTCGACGGGATCGCCCGACCGGTTCCGCCGGGCCGTCAACGCGCGGTGCTGACCTGCCTGTTGGTACACGCCGGTCACCCTGCCCCGGCCGACGCGCTGATCGAGGCAGCCTGGGATGGCCAGTTGCCGCAGGACCCTGCTCGTGCGCTACGCACCGTGTTGTCTCGGGTGCGCGCCACCGTGGGACGGGACGCCATTGTGAGGGAACCAGGGGGGTACCAGCTCCGGGAGTGCCGCACCGACGCTGCCGAGTTCGAGAGACTGCTCGAGCAATCGCGCGGCCTGGAACCCCACGCGGCCGCTGAGCTACTGGGCCGGGCCTTGGACCTGTGGCGGGGGCCCGCCTACGGCGAGTATGCCGAGGCACCCTTCGCCCAGGCTGCAGGTGCGCGCCTGCGACGCCTGCGTTGGGACGCGGTGGAAGCCTACGCCTCAGCGAGGCTGACCTGCGGTGAGCCAGGAGCCGTCGTCGAGGTGCTGGAGGACCTCCTGGAGCAGGAGCCCTTCCGGGAGTACGCCGTGGAACTGTTGGTGACCGCGCTGTACCAGGCTGGTCGACAGACCGAGGCGTTGGCGCGCTTGCGAGCCCATCGCCGCGAGTTAGCGACCGAGTTGGGGCTGGACCCGGCCCCATCGCTGGTCTCCCTGGAGGCCAGGATCCTGGGTCACACCCTGCCCTCGAGCGAGGACGACGTTGGTGCGCCCGCGTGGTTGGACACCTCCACGGCGTTCCTGGGCCGGGAGGAGGAGCTGGCGGACTTGATGAGTGTGGTCCCGGCGAACCGGTTGACCGTGGTGACCGGCCCGGGGGGTGTCGGTAAGTCCCGACTGGTCGCCGAGGCGTTGCCGGCGCTCGCGGCCCGGTGCGCCCTGCCGGTGTCGGTGATCGAGCTGGTCCCCGTGGCCCGTGGTCAGGTGCTGATGAGTGTGGCCGACCGTCTCGGGCTCCGGGCCGGGGAGCAGCCCGGCTCAGCCGACACGGACGACCTGCTGGAGGTGATGGCAGAGTACCTGGCCGCCGCCCCCCGGCTGCTGGTGCTGGACAACTGCGAGCACCTCCGCGGGGAGGTCGCGACACTGTGCACCGTGCTGATCCGTCGGTGCCGGACGGTTCGGGTGCTGGCCACCAGCAGGCGACGGATCGGCATACCCACCGAACAGGTGCTGCCGCTGGTGCCGCTGGAGGTGCCCGACCCGCACGCGGCCACCGGGCGACAGACGGCGGCGGCATCCGTGCGACTGTTCACGGACCGGGTGCGTCGGCTCCGGCCGCGCTTTGGGCTCACCGCGGCGAACACCGCCGAGGTCGGGGCCCTGTGCCGACGCTGCGACGGGCTGCCCCTGGCCGTCGAACTGGCCGCCTCCCGCGCCGCCACCAGCGGCGTCAGCGGGGTGCTGGAGCGTTTTCCGGTGGACGTGCTCGCCGGCCCGGGCGGGTTGGCTGCCGTGGTCTCCTGGTCCTACGACCTGCTCACGCCCGAGCAGCAGTGGGTGCTGGACACCCTGTCCGTCTTTTCCGGTGACTTCAGCCAGCAGGCTGTGACCGGCGTGCTGTCCAGGCTGCCCGACTGGTCCGGGCAGCCAGCGCGGGCGCTGGCCGAACTGGTCGAGTCCTGCCTGGTCGTGCCCAGGATGGGCCGTCCGGCTCGCGCTTCCGCCTGCTGGAGATGGTGCGTTCCTTCGCGCAGCACCGGCTGGCCGCGACCGGCCGGGAGGCGCCGGTCAGGCACGCCCACGCCGCCTGGGTGCGCCAGACGGTCACCCGGATCCACGCGGACTGGGCGCGCGTCGACGGGGCCGACCTGGCCGCCCGGCTCAACGCCTGCGAGGCGGAGATCAGCAGTGCCCTGCGGTGGGGGCTGACCGACGGGGACGTGGTGGTGGCCGCCCAGATCTGCGGGCAGGTCGGCCTGTGCCTGCACTGGACCCCCGGGCAGCACCTGCGCACGGTCATGATCCAGGTCGGCCGGGCCGTGGCCCCGCATGCCAGCCCTGAGGTCGCCAGCGGGGTGGCTGCTGCAGCGTTTGCTCTGGGGGAGCGTGGTGACCCGGCCGGGGCGCACCGGTTGGCCACCATCGCCCTGGGCGTCGCCGACGACGAGGACGCCGCGTCGCTGGCCACGCTGACCCTGGCAGTCGCGGCCATGTACACCGGAGATCACGCCGCCTCGGCCCGCTGGTTCCGCCGGTTGGCGCGCCAGCCGGGGTTCGTCGGGGAGGCCAACGCCTCCTTGGCGCTGTTGGCCGCCTACGCCGGGCACGTGACGCTCGCTCGGCAACACGCCGAGGTCGCGCTGGTGGCGAGCGCGACTGACAGTGCGGCGACGGCGGCCTTTGCGCAGTATGCCGCCGGTGAGGTCGCCGCGCTGGACGACCCACCCGGCGCCATCCGGTTGTTCACAGCAGCAGCCCAGGCGGCCGAGCAGGTCCAGGCTGAGCAGGTGAGCCGGGTGTCACGGGTGGCGCTGTTCGCGCTCCTGGTCCGGCAGCGTCGCCATCAGGACGCGGTCGCCCTGGGGCGGCGCCTGTGTGCCGATCTGCGTCGGTGGGGCGCCTGGACGCAGGTGTGGACGCTGGTGCGGATGCTCGCCGAACTGCACGCCGGCCAGGGCCGGTGGTCCGAGGCCGCGTTCCTGCTGGGGGCGGCCCAGGCAGCACCGGGAGCACCACCACCGGTGGGCGCCGACCAACAACGGTATGCCGAGCTGACGGTGCAGCTGCGCCGCCACCTGGGCGATTCGGTCCTGGACCAGATCCAGCGACTGGCGGCCGGCACACCGCGGTCGCAGGTGCTGGGCCGCGCCGAGCAGACCCTGCGCAATCCGGTCTGGGCAACGGCCAGGTCTGGGGTGGGTAAACCCTGAGGTCTGGCTCTTGACCGGCTGAACCCCACCGGTCAGGATGGTGTGACGTTCACCACGCTTGGCCGTCCGGGTCGGGGTCCAGACGGCGGGCACTGACACCTGCCGGAGGAACACCATGGCGCGTCGCACTCTTGCCACCGCACTCTCAGCAGCCCTCCTGGTCGCCGGCCCCATCGCGGTCGCTGCACCCTCAGATGGCGATCCGCCAGGGGCTGCCCAGGAGGCCATGACGTTGGACCTGCCCGCCGATGAGTCCGCGCTGCTGCGGCTGGAGTTGCCGGATCGGGAGGCGCTGGAGGATCTGGTCCACAGCGGTGCCGACGTGGCCGCCATCCCGGCCACCGGTCCACAGACCCGCGGTGAGCGTCACCTGATCGACGTGGTGGTCACCGGCGCGCAGTTGGAGCAGTTGCGTGACCAGGGCGCCTCGGTGGTCCAGGTGATCCAGCGCGAAGGTGAGGGCAGTCAGCACTTCCAGGCCAGTCGGGAGGCCGCCGAGCAGCGGCACCAGGTGGGCCTCAGCACGGTGGCGGGTGCCGACCAGCCGCAGGACACCCTGACCTTCGACCACGCCTATTGGTGGACCTCGGGGGAGCAGACCTTCCTCCAGGTCCAGGTCGCCACCTCCGCCTCGCTGGACCCCGACCTGCAGATCACCGTGGAGTGGGAGACCGCCGACGGGCGGACCGGCGACTTCGAGCTGTTCCGCTACGAGGACGCCGGGAAGTACCTGTTCCACTACCACCTCCCGGAGGCGCTGCCGGACGTGCCGGTCTCCCTCACCGCCACCTCCAGTGAGGGCGGCACGGCCACCGCTGAGCCGCAGGCCTGGCCGGGCACCCAGCCCCCGGAGCTCCCGGAGGGCTACCAGAAGGACTTCATCGATTCCTACATGACGCCGGCCGATGTCAATGAGCGCATCGACCGGCTGGCCGCGCAGTACCCGGACCTGGTGGACGTCATCGAGCTGCCGAACCAGACGCACGGCTACCACCGGACGGCCAAGACGTACCTGGGCGACCCGGAGGAGGCAGCACTAGTGCTGGAGTCGGTGGAACCGGGCTCGGCAGGCATGAACGGCACCGAGGTGCAGGTCATCGACACCCAGACCCCGAACCAGACGCTGTCCGCCGAGTATGCCGACGGCACCCTGCGGATCTACCTGGCCGCCGACGCCCTCGGGGGGCCAACCAGCACCACCGATGAGGTCGCCGCCTACCTGAACGAGGAGTACTCCGACACCTTCCACGCCTTCGTGGCCGAGGGGTCGGAGGGTGCAGTGATGCCAGCTGTGGAGCAGGCGTGGCTGGACGACGGCTTGGATGCCTCACACCTCAGCTCCCAGGGCCAGACGGTCCGCGCCCTGCGAATCGGGGTGCATCGCGATGGCTCCCGCCCCGGTGTCTACACCTACAGCCAGGAACACGCCCGTGAATGGGTGACGCCGCTGGCCACGATGGAGTTCGCCGAGCGGATGCTGGCCAACGCAGCCACCGATGAGGAGACCGCCCAGCTGCTGGAGCAGGTGGAGATCTTCGTGCTGCCGGTCGTGAACCCGGACGGGGCCAACTACTCCTTCTACGACTACAACTTCCAGCGCAAGAACCTCTCCGAGCACTGCACCGGCACCGACCGGGCGCCGGCCTTCGAGAACGCCTGGGGGGTGGACGTGAACCGCAACTACGCGGTCGGCTCCTTCTTCGACGGCTACTACGGCGGGTCCGACAACTGCCTCTCCAGCGGGTACTCCGGTACCGCGGAACTGTCCGAGGCCGAGTCGAGCAACGTCGTCGCCCTGGCCGAGCAGTTCCCGAACATCACCCATGCGATCAACGTGCACAGTTACGGCGGCTACTTCATGTGGTCCCCCGGTGCCTACACGCTGCCCGACCGGGAGCCGCTGCCCGAGCCGTCGCCGGAGGTGGGTGCGGAGTTCCTGGAGGCAGCCCAGCGCATCATCGGGGCGATCAGCGAGCACCGCGGCACGATGACCTGGCCGTCCAACACGGGCCCGGTGGTGGACGTGCTGTACAGCGCCGCTGGCAACTCCGGTGACCACCTCTTCTACGAGTACGACATCTACGCCTGGGACTTCGAGGTCGGCAACGACCTGTGGAACGAGGAGCAGCAGCGCTGGGAGGGGGTGGGCTTCCAGCCCCCGTTCGAGGAGGCGCACGCCGAGTCCCAGGAGTATGCCGCGGGGCTGGTGGAGTTGGTCCGGGTCGCCGCCGATGCGGCCGTGGTGCACCGCCTCGGCGGTGACGACCGGTACAGCACCTCGGTGGCCATCGGCCAGGAGTCATTCCCGGAGAGTGACACCGCCGTGCTGGTCAGCGGCGACGCCCAGTCCCTGGCCGACGGCCTGGTCGCCGGGCCGCTGGGGCGCCACCTGGAAGCACCGGTGCTGGCCACCCGGCCCGACCACCTGCCGACGGTGGTGGCTGAGGACCTCACCGAGCGCGGGGTGACCAACGTGATCGTGGTCGGTGGACCGGCCGCGATCAACGACTCAGTCCTGGAGACCCTGGACGGCATGGGCATCGATGCCGAGCGGGTCGCCGGATCGAACCGGTACGCCACCGCCGCGGCGGTCGCCGAGCAGCTCGGTGACACCGACCAGGTCGTGGTCTCCTCCGGGCAGGCCGGGCAGCTGGTCGACGCGCTGGCGGTGTCCGGACCAGCGGCACAGACCGGTATGCCGGTGCTGCTGGTGCAGCAGGACCACGTGCCCAGCGCGACCGCTGAGGTGCTCGCCGACACCGAGTCCTCCCTGGCGATCGGCGGACCGGCAGCGATCTCCGAGGAGGTGCTGGAGCAGCTGCCCGAGGCCGAGCGGTTGGCTGGTGAGGACCGGTGGAGCACCGCGACCGCCATCGCCGACCACTTCGTCGGCGCAGGCCTGGATGTCAGCTCGGTGGCGATCAGCTCCGGGGCCGACACCAACCTGGTGGACGCCCTGCCCGGTGGCACCCTGGGTGAAGTGATCCTGCTGACCCAGACCGAGCACCTTCCGCAGGTGACCTCGAGCTGGTTGGAGAACTCGCAGGCCACCGAACACGCCTGGGTGCTGGGCGGTGAGGCGGCTGTCTCCCCGCAGGTCGGCAACGCTCTGCGCAGCCTGCTGAGCACCGAGTGAGCTCACGAGGCAGTCACGCCCAGTGAGCTGACAGGCGCGCGGGCCCCGGTGGTCCCGACAAAGTCTCGGACGCACCGGGGCACTCGCGCGCCGGCCGGAACCCACGTGCATTTCGGGCGCCGATTTGTGACGATGGCGTCATGCCCTCCGAGCACGCCACCCCACGCCGGCGTGCCCGCACCCAGGACGGCACTGCTCAACGGCAGGGCCCACCCGGGCAGGGACGGGGTCCGCGCCGCCGACGCGGCCGAGGCACCCACCCACACCACCGCACCGAGCGTCGCGCAGCCCGTCAGCGAATGCTGCCGGGCACCATCAGCTACCCCCCAGAGCTGCCCGTCGTCGAGCGCCGCGACGACATCGCCGAGGTCATCCGCGACCACCAGGTCGTGATCGTCGCCGGGGAGACGGGGTCGGGCAAGACCACGCAGCTGCCGAAGATCTGCCTGGAGCTCGGCCGTGGCATCGGCGGCACCATCGGGCACACCCAGCCGCGCCGCATCGCCGCCCGATCAGTGGCCGAGCGGATCAGTGAGGAGCTTGGCGTCGAGCTGGGCACCACCGTCGGCTACCAGGTGCGGTTCACCGACCGTTCCACCCGGGACACGCTCGTCAAGGTGATGACCGACGGCATCCTGCTCGCCGAGTTGCAGCACGACCGCGACCTGCGCCGCTACGACACGCTGATCATCGACGAGGCCCACGAGCGCAGCCTCAACATCGACTTCATCCTCGGCTACC
>CAYVEH010000075.1:0-11402 GCA_964450585.1 uncultured Ornithinimicrobium sp. | reverse complement strand
TTCACGGACTTGCCGAGCAGCTCCTCCCCATCAAGGGTGATCGACCCGGCGGCGGCCTCGGCGATCCCCAGGATCACCTCGGCCAGCTCGGTCTGACCGTTGCCCTGCACCCCGGCAATCGCCAGGATCTCCCCGCCGCTGACCTCGAAGTTGACGCGGTCCACCACCGGGGTGGTGCCGTTGAGCACGGTGAGGTCGGTGACGACCAGGCCGTTGTCCCGGGTGTGGGCGGGGGTCTTCTCCACTGCCAGGCTCACCGAGCGGCCCACCATGAGCGAGGCCAGCTCGGTCTCGGTGGACTCCGGCGTGGCCTCCCCGACCACCTTGCCGCGTCGGATCACGGTGATCCGGTCGGCGATGGCCCGGACCTCGCGCAACTTGTGGGTGATGAAGACGATGGAGGTGCCAGCCGCCTTGAGCTCGCCCATGATGTTGATCAGCTCATCGGTCTCCTGCGGGGTGAGCACGGCCGTCGGCTCATCCAGGATCAGCACCGTGGCATCACGGGACAGAGCCTTGATGATCTCGACCCGCTGCTGCACGCCGACCGGTAGGTCCTCGATCCGGGCATCGGGGTCCACGTGGAAGCCGAACCGCTCAGAGATCTCCCGCACCCGGGTGCGGGCCGCCTCCAGGTCCAGGATGCCGCCGGGCCCGGCCGGCTCGTACCCCAGCGCCACCGACTCGGCGACAGTGAACACCGGCACGAGCATGAAGTGCTGGTGGACCATGCCGATGCCGGCGCGGACAGCATCGCCCGGGCCCTGGAAGGTCACGGGCTGGTCGTCCAGCAGGATCTGCCCGCCGTCCGGGTCGTACAGGCCGTACAGCACGTTCATCAGGGTGCTCTTGCCGGCACCGTTCTCACCCAGCAGGGCGTGAATCTCACCCGGCTCGACCACCAGGTCAATGTGGTCATTGGCCACCAGGGACCCGAAGACCTTGGTGATCCCACGCAGTTCGAGCTTCATCGCTCCTCGGCTCTATCGGTAGTGGTTCCGGGGCAGCGTAGCGGCCCAGCCGGCGGGGGCTGGGCCGCTACGTCGGAGAGTTGTCAGGCTCCGTCTCAGCGCCTCACGGAGCGTTCGGCGACTCGATCGCCAGCTCGCCGGAGATGATCTGCTGCTTGTACTCCTCCAGCTTGTCCTTCAGCTCCTGCGGCACCTCGTCCTCGAACTCGTAGAACGGGGCCAGGCTGACGCCCTCGTTCTCCAGGGTGCCCACGTACGGCTCGTTGGAGAAGCTGCCGTTGACGGTCTCGGCGATCGCGCCCTCCACCGCCGGGCCCATGTCCTTCAGCACCGAGGTCAGGATGAGGTCGCCGTACTCGGTGGTCTCGTGACCGTCGGAGTCCACCCAGATGAGCTTGGTGTCGGTGCCCTCGGCGACCGATGCGGTGCCCAGGCCGACCGGCCCGGCGACCGGCATGATGATGTCCGCGCCCTGGGAGATGAACTGCTCACCCAGCGAGGCGCCCTGCGCCTGGTCGTCGAAGGTGCCGGCGAAGGAGCCGTTCTGCTCATCCTTGTTCCAGCCCAGCAGCTCGACCGAGGTGCCGTTGTCCTCGTTGTACTTGTTGACGCCGTCGGCGAAGCCGTCCATGAAGATCTGCACCGAGGGGATCGGCAGCCCGCCATAGGTGGCCACCGTGTCGGTCTCGGTCATCCCTGCGGCCAGGTAACCGGCCAGGAAGGAGGCCTCGGCGGTGTTGAACAGGATCGGCTTGCCGTTCTCCAGCTCGACCGGGTTGTTGTCCTCGTCACTGAAGCCGGAGTCGACCAAACCGAAGTTGGTCTCCGGGTTGTCCTCGGCCGCCGCGTGGATCGCGCTCTCCAGCAGGAAGCCGACACCGATGACGAAGTCACAGTTCTGCTGGACCATCGCATCGATGTTGGGCCCGAACTCAGCGTCGGAGTTGGACTCGGCGTCCGCGATCTCGATGCCCAGGGAGTCCTTGGCGGCCACCAGGCCGGAGTGGGCGGCCTGGTTGAACGACTGGTCGTCGAAGCCACCGGCGTCGGAGATCATGCAGGCCTTGAAGTCGGAGTTGTCCCCGCCCCCGGCAGCCTCGGTCTGCTCCGTGTCGTCGGAGCCCGTCTCGCTCCCCTCGTCGCTACCGGCGTCAGCCTCGGTGTCGGACGTGGTCTCGGTGTCCTCGTCCGGGGCTTCGCCACACCCGGCGAGGACCAACATGGCGGCCGCGCTCATCGCGGCGATCTTGAAAACCCGCACGGGGCACTCCTTGAGTCAGGGGACGTAGATCACGGGCATGCTAACGCGCCGAGCAGGCCCGAAAACCCCGGATCGGGGGCAGATCGCCAGATGGTGTCTGATTCGTGATCTTTGCCGGCTCGTTGCCTGTCTCAGACCAGGCCGTCGGAACCCACCGAGCTGAGCACCGAGGCCGCCAGGAACTTGGCGGCGATCAGCACCGACTCCTCATCGACCACCAGGTCACCCTGGTGCAACTCGTGGGTGGGACCATCCGGGGTGCGCGTGCCTAGCCGGGCCATCGCCCCGGGGACGTCGGCCAGCATCCACCCCAGGTCCTCCCCGCCCAGCGACTGCCGGGTGGGCACGACAGCCGTGGGGCCGAGCACTGCCCCGGCCGCAGCGGTCATCGCCGAGATGGCCGACGGGTCGTTGTCCACCGGGGGCACCCCCTTGACGTGCCGGACCGCAGCCTGCACGCCGTAGGGGCTGACCACAGCGTGCACGATCTCCTCGATGAGCGGGCCGGTGGTCGACCAGGTCTGGGAGTCCAGCATCCGCAACGTCCCGACACACTCCCCGCGGGAGGGGATGACGTTGGCAACGGCCCCGGACCGCACCGCTCCCCACACCAGGGCGGTGCCGGAGCGCGGGTCCAACCGTCGGGACAGCGCGGCCGGCACGTCGGTGAGCACCTTGCCCAGCGCGAAGGTGAGGTCCTGAGTCAGGTGCGGGCGGGAGGTGTGCCCACCGCGCCCGGTGAGGGTCACGTGCACCGAGTCGGAGGCGGCCGTGACCGGGCCGACCTTCAGCCCGATGGTGCCCACGTCGATGGAGGGGTCGCAGTGCAGCGCCAGCACCCGCTGCACGCCGTTGAGCCAGCCGTCCTCGACAACCTTCTGCGCACCTCCGGGGATCGACTCCTCGGCCGGCTGGAAGATCAGGCGCACACCGACTGAGAGGTCGACCAACCGCTCCTGCATCGTGGCCAGGGCCAGGCCGGCGCCCAGCACACCCACGGTGTGCACATCGTGCCCACAGGCATGGCAGACGCCCTGCTCTCGGGAGGCGAACGGGAGACCGGTCTCCTCCTCCACCGGCAGCGCATCCAGATCGGCCCGCAGCCCGATCCGCACCCGCGGATCAGGGGCCCCCAGGTCGGCGACCGCCCCACTGCCGGGCATCGCCTGCACGGTCAGCCCGGCCGACTCCAGCCGGTCCATCACCACCGAGGTCGTCCGGTGCTCCTGCCAGGAGACTTCCGGGTGGGCGTGCACGTCGCGGCGCAGTTCCAGCAACTCGTCCCGGCGGGACTCCACGGCGGCCACCACCTCCTCGATGAGGGCGTCGGTGGCGGGGATGGGGGCGGCGGTCGGGGTTTCGTGCAACGTCACGCGGTCAGGGTCCTGAGTCGAGGTGGTCGGGTGGCCAGTACGCCAGGTTACCTGCCGTCCCGGGCGGCCGCGGCGGCAGCAGCCCCGGCCGCCGCCTGGTGGATCAGTGCCGGGCCGGCGTAGATCAGCCCGGTGTACACCTGCACCAGGTCGGCTCCCGCGTCCACCAGCGCTGCCGCGTCGGCACGGGTCAGCACTCCCCCGACACCGATGAGCGGCAGGTCAGTCGACTGTCGGATGCGGGCCACCACCTCCCGGGAGCGACGGGTCAACGGCGCCCCGGACAGGCCCCCGGTCTCGTGGGCGGCGAGTTGGCGCTCCACCGGCGCGACGTGCCGACGGCCCGTGGTGGTGTTGGTGGCAATCAGCCCGGAGACACCAGCACCGATGGAGACCTCCAGGGCTTCCTCCAGGGCGCTGTCGGTCAGGTCCGGAGCCAACTTGACCAGCACCGGGACGGGCCGGCCGGCACCGGCCAGTGACCGGGTCTCCTGCACGATCGAGTCGATCAGCTCGGCCAGCGGTCCGGCATCCTGCAGGCCCCGCAGCCCCGGGGTGTTCGGGGAGGACACGTTGATCGCCAGGTAGTCCGCCAGCCCGTCCAGGGCGCGCACCGAAGTCAGGTAGTCCGCCACGGAGTCCTGCAACGGGGTCACCTTGGTCTTGCCGATCGACACCCCCACCGGTATGCCGATCGGCTGGTCGGTGCGCAGTTGCCGGAGGCGGCTGGCCAGCGCCTGCACGCCGGAGTTGTTGAACCCCATGCGATTGATCACGGCCCTGCTGGCGGGCAGCCGGAACACTCGGGGGCGTTCGTTGCCCGGTTGCGGGTGGGCGGTCACCGTGCCCAACTCGACGTGGCCGAAGCCCAGGGCCTGCCAACCGCGCACAGCGCGGCCGTCCTTGTCCATCCCGGCGGCCAGTCCCACCCGGTGCGGGAACCGCAGCCCCAGCAGCTGGACCGGTTCGTTGGGCGGACGCAGCACCCGGGTGACCGCCGCCCGGACGTGCGGCTGGGCCCCCAGCGCCGCGACCAGACCCACGGTCCGCTGGTGGGCCGCCTCGGCGTCCCCGCCGGCGAACCGGAACAGTGCGGGTCGCGCGCCACGCCGGTACCCGAGGTCCAGGACGCGCGTGCGCAGGTTGGGGTCGGGCTGCTTCACGTCCGCCACCCTATGCTGGCTGTGTGAGCACCAGCGACGAGCCCATCCCGCACTTCTGGGGGGTGATCCCGGCCGGTGGTGCCGGGACCCGGTTGTGGCCGCTGTCCCGCCGGTCCTCCCCCAAGTTCCTGCACGACCTGACCGGCAGTGGGCAGTCCCTCCTGCAGGAGACCGTGCAGCGCCTGCGGCCGTTGACGGGCACCAACATCATCGTGGTGACCGGTGTCCAGCATGTGGAGACGGTGCGCCGCCAGTTGCCGGACCTGCCCGAGGAGCAGGTGCTTGTCGAGCCCAGCGCACGCGACTCGATGCCGGCCATCGGGTTGGCCGCCGCCGTGCTGGAGGCTCGCGACCCACAGGCCGTGATCGGCTCCTTCGCCGCGGACCATGTCATCGGCGACGCCGCAGCCTTCCGACGGTGCGTCGGGGAGGCCGTGACGACGGCAGCCGGCGGCCCGCTGGTGACTCTGGGGATCACTCCGTCCTACCCGGCGACCGGCTTCGGGTACATCCGGATGGGCGACCGTTGGCCCGGCGCCCGGGTGGCGCGGCGCGCCGCAGAGTTCGTGGAGAAGCCGGCCCGGGAGGTCGCCGAGAGCTACCTCGCCTCCGGAGACTTCCGGTGGAACGCCGGGATGTTCGTGGCGGGCGCGAGCACGCTGCTCGATCTGCTGGCGACCTGGCACCCGGAGTTGGCAGCCTCGTTGCGGCAACTGGCGGTGGAGCCAGACACCATCGAGCAGGTCTGGCCCTCGCTGACCAGGATCGCGATCGACCACGCGGTCGCCGAGCCGGCGGCCGATGCCGGCCGGGTAGCCGTGGTGCCGGCGGACTTCCCCTGGGATGACGTGGGCGACTTCGCCTCGCTGACCTCGCTGGTCGAGGAGTCCGAGGACGGGCTGCACGTGCTGGGCGCGCGCACTGATGTGGTCTCCCGGGAGAGCAGCGGCCTGGTCGCGGCGCACGGTGGTCGCACCGTGGTCACCCTCGGGGTGGACGACATCGTGGTGGTGGACACCCCGGACGCGTTGCTGGTCACCACCCGGGAGCGGGTGCAGGACGTCAAGGGCATCGTGCAGACCCTGGAGGCTGCCGGCCGGGAGGATCTGACGTGAGCAGCCACCCACGCCACCGGGCCCGGCCGCGCCGACTGCGTGACGCGCTGGGACACCCGTTGGCCACGTCCCGCTCACTGGACACTCCCCGGGAGGTCGCCCCGACGGCACCCGGAACGGCCACCCTGGAGCACGTGCGCGTCGCGATCGTCACCGAGTCCTTCCTGCCGGCCCTCAATGGCGTCACCACCAGCGTCTGCAAGGTGCTGGAGAACCTGCAGGCGAGCGGAGACCAGGCGCTGGTCATCGCCCCGGGCACCACGCCCTGGGCCGAGACCTCTGCCCCGGAGCGGTATGCCGGCTTTCCGGTCCACACCGTCAGCAGCGTCCCGATCCGTCAGTTCCGGGTCGGGCTGCCCTCCTACGAACTGGAGACGGTGCTGCACCGGTTCCGGCCTGACGTGGTGCACGTCGCCTCCCCGTTCGTGCTGGGCGTCCGGGGACTGACCGCGGCCCGCGCCCTGGGGCTGCCGTCGGTGGCGATCTACCAGACGGACATGCCCAGCTACATCCGGCAGCACTCCGGCCCGGTCGGGGACCTGACCGCTCGGGCGGCCTGGCGCTGGATCCGGCGCATCCACTCCCAGGCGGACCTCACCCTGGCCCCCTCCAGCGCCGCGGTGCAGGACCTGGCCGAGCACGACGTGCCCCGCGTGGCGTTGTGGGGGCGCGGGGTGGATGCCGCCCTGTTCCACCCGGACCACCGCCAGGACCCGGAGACCACGGCGCTACGTCGGCGGCTGGCACCCAACGGCGAACTGCTCATCGGCTACATCGGGCGGCTGGCCCCGGAGAAGGAACTGCACCGGCTGGCGGAACTGTCCGGGCTGCCGAACACCCGCATCGTGCTGGTCGGCGACGGACCCAGCGCCGAGGTGCTGCCCAGCCAGCTGCCCGGGGCGGTACTGCTCGGCCGCCGCGAGGGCGTGGACCTGGCCCGCAGCTACGCAGCGCTCGACGTCTTCGTGCATACCGGCACCCGGGAGACCTTCGGCCAGACGCTGCAGGAGGCAGCCGCCAGCGGGCTGCCAGTGGTCGCCCCCGCCCGCGGTGGGCCGTTGGACCTAATCCAGCACGGTCGGACCGGCCTGCTGTTCGACCCGGACCAGCCGGGCTCGTTGCGTGCCGCCGTGACCGAGCTGATCTCCGGCCCGCTGGCCTCTCAGCGGCAACAGCTCGGGGCAGCCGGTCGAGAGGCGGTGCAGGAACGGTCCTGGCCGGCGCTGACTCAGCAGTTGATTGGTTATTACGCCCTGGCGATGGGCCAGCACCCGGTGGCCGTGGCCTGAGCCTCAGCCGCCCCGCAGCGGGAAACGCAGCAACGGGCGCCAGACCTCATCCCCGTGGTGCACGTAGGCGACAAACTCCCGTGCTTGGAACTCTGCGCTGAAGTCGGCCAGCTCCCGAAAGGCCCGATCCAGGACGTCGGTCGGCTCGTCGTGCACCACCGTGACGTGCGGGTGGTAGGGGAACTGGAGCTCCCGGCATACCGGCCCGTCCCGCACTTGACGCTCCAGTTGCTCGCAGGAGGAGACGCCCTGGGCAACCTGGATGTAGACCACGTTCGAGACGGGGCGGAAGGTCCCCGTCCCCCGCAGCACCATGGTGAACGGTGGGTGCTGCTCGGCCACCTGCGACAGGTGCCGTAGCAGCGCCTGCAGCCGGGCCGGGGTGGTCTGGGTGGGCGGCAACAGCGTCACATGGGTCGGGATGTGCGCCGCCCGCTGTTCCCCATAGCCCAGACGGGCCCGTCGCACCGCCGACCCCCAGGGATCGGGCACGGGCAGCGCGACGCCGACCGTGACGGGTCCTTCGGGGGCAGGGCTCACGGTGGATGACCCTACTCCCGCCACTGCCTTAGGGTCAGGGGATGGCCCCGAACGATGAGACCACCCAGCCCACCGACGCCCCAGAGACGGATCAGCAGCAGGCCCAGTCCGCAGAACACACCGTCACCACCGAGCCGGCAGAGCCCCAGGACGACCTGGTCACGACCCGGCACACGCTGGCCATCGGCCGGGAACAGCTGGCGTACACCGCCACGGCGGGGCGCATCGTGCTGCGGGAGGAGGTCTACGAGGACGACGTCTTCACCGGCACCAAGCCGCGGGCCGAGGTCTTCCTGACCTCCTACGTGGTCGACCGGCCGGAGGGCGCCCCGGAGCGCCCGGTGACCTTCGCCTTCAACGGCGGGCCCGGCTCCTCCTCGGTCTGGCTGCACCTGGGCCTACTCGGGCCCCGCCGGGTCCAGATGGGTGATGTCGGCGCGCTGCTGCCACCTCCGTACGGCCTGGTCGACAACCCCGAGTCCCTGTTGGCGGTCTCCGACCTGGTCTTCATCGATCCCGTCTCCACCGGCTTCTCCCGCGCGGTGACCGGCGGGAAGGCCAAGGACTACCACGGGTTCTCCGGTGACATCGAGTCCGTCGGGGAGATCATCCGGTTGTGGACGGCCCGCAACCAGCGGTGGCTCTCCGCCAAGTTCCTGGCCGGGGAGTCCTACGGCACCCTGCGAGCAGCGGCGCTGGCCGACCACCTGCAGGCCCGCTACGGGATGTACCTCAACGGGATCATGCTCATCTCCTCCGTGCTGGACCTGGGCTCCATCGGCCTGCAGGAGCCGGACAGTGACCGTGCCTTCGCCGGGTTCCTGCCCACCTATGCGGCAGTGGCCCACTACCACGGCAAGCACGGCCGCAAGTCGCTGTCCACGGTGGTGCGTGCCGCCGAGGAGTATGCCGCCAAGGAGTATCCGTACGCCCTCAGCCGGGGCGCTCGCCTGGTGGGTGCCGAGCGGGCCGAGCACGTCACCCGGGTGGCCGAGTTGACCGGGCTGTCGCCGGAGTGGGTGGACCGGGCCGATCTGCGCATCGAGCACCTGCGGTTCTTCACCGAGCTGCTGCGCAGCGAACGCAAGGTGGTGGGGCGCCTGGACTCCCGGTTCACCGGGCCGGCGGCGGCCGGCAACGCCGAGATGATGGACGCCGACCCCAGCCATGACGCGATCGCCGGACCCTACGCCGCCGCCTGGAACCACCACGTGCGGGTGGATCTGGGCTACGAGTCCGACCTGCACTACGAACAGATCTCGCGGCGGGTGCACCCCTGGTCCTACGCCGACTTCGAGGGGCGCTCGGTGGATGTCACCCCGCAGCTGTCCCGGGCGATGCGCGCCAACCCGCACCTGCGGGTGCACGTGGCCTACGGGTGGTACGACGGCGCCACCCCGTTCTTCGCTGCCCGGGAGGTGCTGACCCGGCTGGCGATCCCGACCGAGCGGCAGGAGTCAATCGAGCACCGGTACTACGAGGCCGGGCACATGATGTATGTCCACGAGGAGTCCCGCCGGCAACAGTCCGAGGACCTCGCCGACTTCGTCACCCGCAGCAGCGCGGTGGCGGCGACGGGTTGATCGGTCGCTGCGTCCCATGCTGTTGCGGTCCTGAGCTGACAGCGGGAACATCAAGGAAGGGACGGCAGTCTCACCGCCGGCCCGATCGTCCAGGCTGAGGGAGGCACGATGTCCGAGGGACAGTTGGAGGCAGGCCGGGCCATCGACCTGTTGGCCGATGCGGACCGCGTCCTGGCCACCACCATGGCCAGGATGACCGAGCAGGATCTGCGTGGGCCGACGCTCTGCGAGGGATGGAGCCGGGCCCACGTGCTGGCGCACCTGGCCCGCAACGCGGACGCGCTGCAACACCTGGTGCAGTGGGCCGCGACCGGGGCCGAGACCCCGGCGTATGCCGTCCCCGAGCAGCGTGACCAGGACATCGAGGACAGCGCGCAGCAGCCGATCACCCGGTTGCGCGCTGACGTGTTGTCCGCCTCTGAGGCCTTCCGGGCGCGGGTGGGCGCGCTGCGGGGCCGCCCCGACCTGCATACCGTGCAGCACAACGGCCGCAGCATTCCCGGCGACCGGATCCCGTGGCTGCGGCTGCGGGAGGTGACCTTCCACCACGTGGACCTGCAGCTGGGATACACCTTCGCCGACGTCCCCTCGGAGATCGTGCGTGCCGGGCTGGTCGAGGCGACCCAGCGGTTGGGGCGGGCCGGGTGCCCGCCGTTGACGCTGGCCGGCAGCGCGGGCCGGCACTGGCACATCAACGGCGGCGGCACCGAGGTCCACGGTCGGGCCAGCGACCTGTTGGCGTGGGTGACCCGCGGGGTGACCGACGGGCTGACCAGTCACTACCCGCTGCCGACCCTGCCCTCCTGGGGCTGAGACGGCCACGGCCGCCCACCCCGAGCGGGTGAGCGGCCGTGCACCTCCGGTGTGGCTCAGGCAGCCATGGCGGCCCGGAGGTTCTCATCGATGGCGGCGAGGAACTCCTCGGTGGTCAGGTAGGGCTGGTCCGGGCCGATGAGCAGCGCCAGGTCCTTGGTCATCTTGCCCTGCTCGACGGTCTCCACGCAGACCCGCTCCAGGGTCTCGGCGAACCGCGTCACCTCGGGCGTGTTGTCCATCTTGCCGCGATAGGACAGCCCCCGCGTCCACGCGAAGATCGAGGCGATCGGGTTGGTGGAGGTGGGCTTGCCCTGCTGGTGCTGGCGGTAGTGCCGGGTCACCGTGCCGTGCGCCGCCTCCGCCTCGACCGTCTTGCCGTCCGGGGTCATCAGCACGGAGGTCATCAGACCCAGGGAGCCGAAGCCCTGGGCCACCGTGTCGGACTGCACATCACCGTCATAGTTCTTGCACGCCCAGACGTAGCCGCCCTCCCACTTCAGCGCCGCGGCGACCATGTCGTCGATCAACCGGTGCTCGTAGGTCAGCCCGGCCGCCTCGAACTTCTCCTTGAACTCTGCGTCGAAGACCTCCTGGAAGAGGTCCTTGAACTGGCCGTCATAGGCCTTGAGGATGGTGTTCTTCGTGGACAGGTAGCACGGCACCCCGCGGTCCAGGGCGTAGTTGAAGCTGGCCCGGGCGAAGTCACGGATCGAGTCGTTGTAATTGAACATCCCCATGGCCACCCCGCCGTCCTGGCCGTACTCGGCCACCTCGTGCACCTCCGGCTCCCCACCGTCGGCCGGGGTGTAGGTGATGGTGACCGTGCCGGCGCCGGGGACCTTGAAGTTCTGCGCCTTGTACTGGTCGCCGTGGGCGTGGCGGCCGATGATGATCGGCTTGGTCCAGCCGGGGACCAGCCGGGGGACGTTGGAGATGATGATCGGCTCCCGGAAGATCACCCCACCCAGGATGTTACGGATGGTGCCGTTCGGGCTCTTCCACATCTCCTTCAGGCCGAACTCCTCCACGCGGGCCTCGTCCGGGGTGATGGTGGCGCACTTGACGCCGACGCCATACTCCTTGATGGCGTTGGCCGCGTCGATGGTGATCTGGTCGTTGGTCTCATCACGCTTCTCGACGCCCAGGTCGTAGTACTTCAGCTCCACATCCAGGTACGGATGGATCAGCCGGTCCTTGATGAACTGCCAGATGATGCGCGTCATCTCATCACCGTCGAGCTCGACGATCGGGTTGGCGACCTTGATCTTCTCCATGCCTGCAGGCTCCTGTG
>CAYVEH010000074.1:0-11551 GCA_964450585.1 uncultured Ornithinimicrobium sp. | reverse complement strand
CGCGCAGCGGTGACGTGCTCGATGCGGTGGTCATGGGTGCAGGTTAGCGCACCGTCCACCGGGTGATGAGAGCCACATTGGCTCGGCCGGGCGGCGGCCCACGGCACCCCGTGGTATGCCGTGGGCTCCGGTCGCGTGGAGCAGACTGGTTAGAGCTTCTCCAGCGGGGCATAACGCAGCAGCAGCCGCTTGACCCCGGCGGCGCCGAAGTCGACGTGCGCCATGGTGTGGTCGCCGGTGCCTTCCACCCGGATCACCGTCCCCAGACCGAAGGAGTCGTGGTTGACCCGGTCGGCGGCGGCCACCGAGATCGGCTCGATCGGTCGGCGCACCCCGGACCCGCGTGGGTTCAGTCGGACCACCCCGGCGCCGCCGCCCCGGGTGACCCCCCCGCCCCAGCCTTGGTGGACCGAGGCGCTGGGCCGTCCGGCCGCGCTCATCCGGTCCCGGTCGGAACGTTCCCAGGTGATGACCTCCGGCGGGATCTCATCCAGGAACCGGGACGGCGGGTGGTACTGCGGTGCCCCGAAGGAGGCCCGGGTCCCGGCTCGACTGAGGTACAGCCGCTGCCGGGCCCGGGTGATACCGACGTAGGCCAGGCGCCGTTCCTCCTCCAACTCGCTGGGGTCATCCATCGAGCGTTGGTGCGGGAAGGTGCCGTCCTCCAGGCCGGTGAGGAAGACCACCGGGAACTCCAGGCCCTTGGCGGTGTGCAGCGTCATCAGGGTGACGACCCCGGCCTCGGTGCCGTCGCCGCCCTGCGGGATCTCATCGGCGTCGGCCACCAGGGAGACCTGCTCCAGGAAGTCGACCAGGGTGCCCTCCGGGTAGTTCTCATCGAACTCGCGGGCGACCGCCACGAACTCGGCCAGGTTCTCCAGCCGGGTCTCATCCTGCGGGTCGTGACTGGCCCGCAGCTCCTGGGTGTAACCGGACCGGTCCAGGATGGCCTCCAGTAAGTCACCGACTCCCGCCTCTGGGTCGGCTGCCACGGTGCCCAGCCCCTCGAGCATCGTGGTGAAGGCCTGCACCGCGGCGATCGAGCGGGTGGCGATGCCCGGGGCGTCCTCGACGCGTCCGAGGGCCGCGACGAACGGGATCCGCTCACGGCCCGCCAGGTTGGCCACCGCCGCCTGCGCCCGGTCACCGATCCCCCGTTTGGGCACGTTGAGGATGCGTCGCAGGTTGACGTCGTCGGCGGGGTTGGCCACCACCCGCAGGTAGGCCAGCGCGTCCTTGACCTCGCGGCGCTCGTAGAACCGGGTGCCGCCGACCACCTTGTACGGCAGGCCGGTGCGGACGAAGACCTCCTCCAGGGCCCTTGACTGGGCGTTGGTGCGGTAGAACACCGCGACGTCCTTGGGCGCCACCTTGTGCTCGTCACCGAGGGCGTCGATGGTCTGGGCGACGAAGGAAGCCTCATCGTGCTCGTCATCGGCGACATAGCCGATGATCTTCTCCCCGTCCCCCAGACCCGACCAGAGGCGCTTGTCACGTCGCCCCGGGTTCCGCGAGATCACCGAGTTGGCGGCGCTGAGGATGCGCTCGGTGGACCGGTAGTTCTGCTCCAGCAGGATGGTGCGCGCCTGCGGGTAGTCCTGCTCGAACTCGATGATGTTGCGGATGGTGGCGCCGCGGAAGGCGTAGATCGACTGGTCGGCGTCACCGACCACACACAGCTCGGCCGGCGGCACCTCCTCGTCGGCGGTGCCGACCAGCTCGCGTACCAGCGTGTACTGCGCGTGGTTGGTGTCCTGGTACTCGTCGACCAGCACGTGCCGGAACCGGCGGCGATAGTGCTCGCGGACCGCGGGGAAGGCCTGCAGGATGTTCACGGTCATCGAGATGATGTCGTCGAAGTCCAGGGCGTTGGCCTGGCGCAGCCGGCGCTGGTAGTCGGTGTAGGCCCGGGCCACCACGGCCTCGTAGGGGTTGTTCCCGACCTGCCCGGCGAAGGTCTCCTCGTCGATCAGCTCGTTCTTGGCCGCGGACACCTTGTGGCACAGCACGCGTGGTGGGTACCGCTTGGGGTCCAGGTCCAGGTCGCGGGTCACCATCGCCATCAGTCGTTGGCTGTCGGCGGCGTCGTAGATCGAGAATGTCGACTTCAGCCCGACCGTGGCGGCCTCCCGGCGCAGGATGCGCACGCAGGCGGAGTGGAAGGTGGAGACCCACATGGCCCGGGCGCGGGGCCCGATCAGGCTCTCGACCCGCTCGCGCATCTCGGTGGCGGCCTTGTTGGTGAAGGTGATCGCCAGCACCTCACCGGGTTGCACGCCCCGCTCGGCCAGCAGGTAGGCGATCCGGTGGGTGAGCACGCGGGTCTTGCCGGACCCGGCACCGGCCACGATCAGCAGCGGCGCCCCCTGGTGCAGCACCGCCTCCCGCTGCGGGTCGTTGAGGCCGGTCAGCAACTCCTCCGGGCCGGTCGGTGCGGCCGTTGCCGGGGCCTGGGTGAAGTCCGGCGCCGACTCCTGCTGTCGCGCCCACAGCGGCACCCCCGCGTCATCCACCGGCACGCTCCCACTTGCCTGGGCGGGCGAGAGCGGGGGCAGCGGGACGTTGTCAAAAAGGGTGCTCATGATGCCTTTCAGTCTAGGTCGAGCACCCGACAGGAGCGGTGCATTGTCCACCGGTTGCCGCGACGTACGCTGTGCTGCGTGATCCGCGAAGCAACCGAGCAGGACATTCCGGCGATCCTCGACCTGGTCCGCGAGCTGGCCGAATACGAGCAGGAGCCGGAGGCGGCGGTCGGCACCGTGGCCAGTTACCGGGCGGCGCTCTTCCCCGAGGACGGCTCACCCTCCGCGTGGGCGCACGTCGTCGAGGAGGACGGGGCGATCATCGGGATCGCGGTCTGGTTCCTGACCTTCTCCACCTGGACCGGCCGCAACGGCATCTGGCTGGAGGACCTCTACGTCTCGCCGGCACACCGAGGTCGCGGTCTGGGCCGGGCGTTGATGGCGACGCTGGCCCGCATCTGCACCGAGCGTGGCTATCCACGGATGGAGTGGACGGTGCTGAACTGGAACACCCCGGCGCTGGAGGTCTATCGCCACGTCGGCGCCGAGCCCATGCAGGAGTGGACCACCCAGCGGCTGACCGGTGAGGCGCTGGCGGCCCTGGGGGCCAGGGAGTGAGCACCGGGGCCGTCGTGCAGACCAGCACCATCGATTACCTGGACGGGTGGACCACCGCCCTGTTGCTGGCCGGGTTGCTCTGCGCAGCCGTCTGCGTCGTGTCCGGGCTGCGGGGCCGACCCCCGGCAGCGGTGACCCTGGGCGTGACTGGGGTGCTGCAGCTGACGGTCGTGGTGGTGGTCGGTTCCTATCTGTTCCGGTCCGTGGAGGGGCAGTCCCCGGTCGGGCCGGTCTGGGAGTTGTGGGCCTACCTGGTCACCGTGCTGCTGATCCCGGCCGTGGCCTGGCTGTGGACGCGCAGTGACCGCTCCCGGTGGGGCACCTTCGTGCTGGCCCTGGCCGGGTTCGTCGTGGCCGTGATGGGAGCCCGCGCGGCGCAGATCTGGTTCGGGGTGGGGTACGCGTGAGCCGGCGGCCAGCCGGTGCCAGCACACCGGTGCACAACCCGCGGGCCTCCGGGCCGGGGCGATTGATCATCGCGCTGTATGCCGTGTTCGTCATCGGGTCGCTGTCCCGGGCCGGCTTCCAGATCGCCACCCGGTTCCAGGAGGCCCCGTTGGCCTACACCCTGTCGGCGATCGCCGGGGTGGTCTATGTGGTGGCTGCCGTCTCGCTGTCGCTGCCGGGACGGCGGGCCTGGTGGGTCAGTGTGGCCGCGATCAGCACCGAGCTGCTCGGGGTGCTGGCCGTGGGGCTGTGGAGTGTGCTCGACCCGGAGGCCTTCCCGGATGCGACGGTGTGGTCCGGGTTCGGCCGTGGCTACCTCTACATTCCGTTGGTGCTCCCGGTGATCGGTCTGTGGTGGCTGTGGAGCACGCGCCCGTGGCGTGCCGCCGACGACCCGGCGTGAGTCCCTGGCCGGGACAGACCCAGACCCCCGCTAGGTCCACAGCACGGCGACCAGCACATTGACGATGGCCAACGCTCCGGCAGCGTGCACCAGCCCCGGGGTCACCGTCGTGTTCTTGCGGGCCCGGGCTGCGGCGATCTCGGTGCAGGCAGCCACCGCCAGCGCAATGATGAGCTTGACCCCGATCTTGGTGTGATTGACCTCGCCCTCCCACACCGCCTCAGCCAGACCGGTCAGGATCAGGCCGGTGAGGATCTGCAGCCGGGCACCCCAGACCATCACCGCATTGGGGGCCAGCGGCCCGCCGTTGCGCGTCACCACCACCAGGTAGCCGCCGATCAGGGCCGCCATGCCGAGCAGGTGTGTGACCACGACGAACTGGTAGAGGACATCCATGGCTCTACCCTAATGGGGTGCAGGTCCCGCTCCGGCCCGTGGCAGCAGGCGCCGTTGCCAGTCCAGCAACGGGGTGGTGGGCAGCTGGGCCACCGGGATCCACCGGGCGTCGGCCGTGCTCCCGCCGATGTCGTGGATGACCGGCGTGTCCGGCTGCGGGCACCGCGCCCGGTAGACCGCCGAGACGGCGTGGTAGTCCTCCAACCGTCCCGCCGGGGAGCGGCCGGTCCAGTGCCGACTGACCAGGTCCAGCGGGTGCAGGTCGTGGATGTGCTGCCCGGTCTCCTCCCAGACCTCCCGCACGGCCCCAGCCACCGGGTCCTCGCCGGGGTCGAGTCCGCCACCGGGGAGACCCCACACCTCCTGCGCGCTCATCGTGAAGGTGGTGAGCAGCACCGAGGGCACCTGCTGGTACTCGGCCAGCACCACGGCATACGCGCTCAGTCGTTGGAAGGGAACCGGCCGGGGCCCGGGCGCGACCTGGTAGATGAGCACCACCTCCCCGTTGACCACCTCACTGCCGACCCACCGTGGCTCGTGGCCCTGAGCCTGCAGCACGGCCGCCGGGTCGATCCCGTGCGGGACCCGGTCCTCGATCAGGGGCCGGCCCTGTGCGTCGACTGCGCGCACCCGTGCCATCTCAGCCCTTCCCGGCCGGCTGATCATCGGGGTCCAGCATCCGCATGAGGGCGCTGGCCAGGTCGTCCCACTGGAAGTGGCGGGTCACATGGTCCCGGCCCGCCATCCCCCACGTCAACGCCCGGTCCTGATCCAACAGCAGATCGGTGATCGCCTCGGTGATCTGGTCCAGGTCGCGACCGTTGACCACGTGCCCGGTCACCTGGTCGATGACCGTGTCCGGGGCACCACCGGAATCACCCACCACGACCGGCAACCCGGTGGCTTGGGCCTCCAGCACCGAGATCGGCACCCCTTCGGGCTCCAGCCCCAGCAACCGGGTGCGGGTCGGCATGGCGAAGACGTCACCGAGCGCGAAGTACTCCGGGGTGCGGGACCAGGGCACCTGCCCGGTCAGGATGATGTCGCGCCCAAGTCCCGCCTGCTCCACCTGCGTCCGGAGGCGGGGTCGGCTCGGCCCGTCACCGACGATCACCAGGGCGGCGCCGGGCACCTGCTCCTGCACCCGTGGCCAGCTGCGGATGAGCGCGTCCTGGCCCTTGCGGCGGATCAACCGGGAGATGCTCACCACCACCGGGCGGTGGCTGAGCCCGAGCTCGGCCCGCCGCCGGGAGCCGTCCACCCCCGGGTGGTACCGCTCCACATCGACCCCGGGCGGCAACGGCCGCATCGCGCCAGCGGCCCGCTCGGACAGCACCTGGCTCAGGTGCTGCCGGGAGTACTCCCCCAGGTAGGTCAGGGTGTCCACCCGCTCACCGATGCGGCGCACCACCGACCGGGTTCCCGGCAGTCTGGTCCACCACTCCTCGGCGCTGTGCGTGGTCGCCACGGCACGGCGCACCCCGGCTGCCCGCAGGGCCGGGGTCATCTGGGCCAGCGGGGCGGCGGAGCCGAACCAGACCCGGTCGCACCCGAATTCCCGCGCGGTGCGCACGCACCGCCGCACCACCGGCGCGGTGGGCACCAGGACCCGCGCGCGGTCGCGCACCACGGCATACGGCAGGTCGGCATCGAAGGTGGCCGCGTCCCGCTGGGCGGCGGTATGCACCACGACGGACCGGGGCCCACCGGCGGCGGCCATCCGGTCGGCCATCGACTGGACGAACGCCTCGATGCCGCCCACCCGCGGACCGAAGTCGTTGGTCACGATCAGCGTGGCGCCGGGCACCCAGGCCCCCTTTCTGACATCTGGACCGGAGGGTCGCACCTTATCTTCACGGCTCCGAGCGGTTCCGCAGGTATCGTGCACTGGGTTGTTCAACAGAGGTCCCGTGGCGGACCGGGGGAGGTACTCTCGTGCGCCAGCACTCAGCACCAGGTCGTAGCCTGTCGGTTGTGCGCACCCCGATGTCCCGGCCCGGCCGACCCCTGGCGGTCGCCGCGTGACGATCCACGCCACTGACGATTTCGAGCCCACCCGCAAGTTCGGGTGGGGCGAGGTGCTGCAGTCCGTGGTCGGGCTGACGATCGCCACCCTGCTGCTCATCTTCGTGCTGCCGCGGGTCGCGGACTCCTCCTGGTCGGACATCCTGAGCCAGATGTCGCTGGTTGGCGTCTGGGTGGCGTTGCTGATGGTCGCCCTGAAGCTCATCGGGTTGTACTCCTACACCTTCACCCTCACCGGGTCGTTGCCCGGGCTGAGTCACACCCGGGCGCTGCTGGTCAACGCGTCCGGCTCGATGATCAGCAACATCATGCCGATGGGCGGGGCGGTGGCGGTGGCGATCACCTATGTGATGTGCCGCTCGTGGGGTTTCATGCGCCGCAACATCTCCACCTCGCTGGTGGTCACCGGCGTCTGGAACATCATGGCGCGACTGGCGTTGCCGGTCATCGCGATCGTCGTGGTCATCATCGGCCCGATGGACACCCCTGCCCCCGTCATTCTGGGCTCCACCATCGCGGTGATCTCGCTGCTGCTGGTGCTGGCGTTCTTCCTGGCGGTCATCTACAGCGACAAGGCCTCGCACGTGGTGGGGCACAGCCTGGGCTGGGTAGCCAAGCCGTTCTCCAAGCGGCTGCGGGCGGGGGCGAACCTGGACAAGCTCATCCAGGACCAGCGCAGCCGCTGGGGCAATGTGGCCAGCAACAACGGCTGGAAGATGTCGTTGGGCCTGGCCGGCATGCTCGGGACGTTCTTCATCCTGTACCTGGTGGCGTGCCACACCGTGGGTGTGGAGCTGCCGGTGGCCCACATCTTCGCCGCCTACGCGATTCGCCAGCTGCTCACCGTGGTGGCGATCACCCCCGGTGGGTTGGGGATCACCGAGGCGGGCACGGCGGCGGTGCTCATCGCGTTCGGCGCCGACCCGACCGCAGCCGCAGCAGCTGCTCTGTTGTATGCCGTGGTGACCCATCTGCTGGATGTCCCGCTGGGTGCCCTGGCGATGCTGATCTGGTGGGTCAGCCCGAACCGGCCGACCACTCATCAGCTCGACAACCAGGGTGACCTGGTGCCGACCACCGAGCTGCCCCCGGCAGACTCCGGGGCCGGCACCCAGAGCCCGGCCGGCGTCACCGAGGCGGGCTCGGACCCGGCCCCGCGCGGCCGGGACTAGTCGGCCAGCAGTCGGCGCAGCTGCGCCTGGTGGGCGCGCTGGGCGATCCGGTCATCAAGGGGCTCCGGCTCCCAGCGGCCGGTGGCCCGGGTCGCCGCGATCTGCAGCAGGTGGTCAGCCAGCGCCGGGTTGGCCGGCAGGATCGGGCCGTGCAGGTAGGAGCCGATCACGTGGTGGGTGCGGGCCCCCTCGGTGCCGTCCGACCCGTTGTTGCCCTGCCCGTGACGCACCCGCCCGAACGGCTGCTGCCCGGCCTCCAGGACCGTGGCCCCGGAATGGTTCTCATACCCGACGATGTCCCCGACCTCAGTCGTCAGCACCACCGGACCGATCATCCGGCGCGCGTTGCCGGTGGTGGTCACCCGCAGGATGCCCAGACCGGGCAACTCCTGGTGCGCCACGGTGCGGAAGGCCTGCCCGAACAGCTGGTACATGCCGCAGATCATCAGCATCGGCACCCCGTCCTCAGCCAGGCCCCGCAACCGGTCGGCGTGCCGGAACAGGTCCGCCTGGACACGCACCTGCCCGGAGTCCTGGCCGCCACCGCCCACCAGCAGGTGCGCCTGCTGCGGCCACGGTGCGCCGGGGTGGTGCTCGTGGACCACGGGGGTGTACCCGTGCCAGCGCAGCCGGCTGGCCAGCGCCCGGGTGTTACCCAGGTCCCCGTAGATGCTCATCTCCCGCGGGTACAGGTGCACCAGGTGCACGGTGCCCTTGCTGGCCGTGGTCGACGTGGTCGCCTCCGGGGGCGGGTTCGTCGCGGGGCTCACGCCGCCTCCTCCCCGAAGCGGGCCAGCCGGTACCGGGCCGCCAGCCGGCGCCGCAGGTGCATCATCGCGGTGTAGGTGCAGAAGATGCGGGTGGGGCGGCCGGCGTGGGCCTGCAGGAACTGGTCCAGGGCGACGTCCAGGTCCGGTTCGATCTGGTCCACGGACACCTCGTCATACTGCAACCGCAACGCCATGTCCCAGGCACGCACCCCGCTGGTGAGGGCCACCCCGGTGCCGCGCAGACTCTCAAAGCTCACGTCGTAGAGCCAGGAGACGTCCCGGCCGTCGGCGTAGTTGTCGTTGATGGCGATCATCGTGGCCGCCGGATCCGAGCCGTAGGTGCCCAGCGCGACGGTGAACCCGGCAGGGTTCTTCACCAGCACGAGCTCCAGCGGTGCGCCATCGATGTCGATCACCTCGCCCCGCCCGAACGGTGGGGTGACGGCGGCCAAGGCGCTCGCGGCCCGGTCGGTGTCGAACTGCTCACCCAGCACGGCCCGGGCGGCAGCGGTCGCGGCGGTGGCGTTGATCATCGCCGCCAGCCCCCGCTGCCGCAGCCGAAGTGGGCCGACCTGGCCACCGGGGCCGGTGATGGTGAAGGACTGCTCATCGTGGACCAGCAGCAGTGAGGCCTCGGCCTGCGGTGACAGGGCCGCGGCGCCGTCAGCCTCCCGGACGTCGGCTTCCTGCAGCTCCGGCAACCGGTCGGCGCAGCTGGGGTCCACACCGAACCAGGAGACCTCCAGGCCGGCACCCAGCGTGGCCCGGATCCGGGCGATGAAGGAGTCATCGACGTTGAGCACCACCCCACCGGTGGTGGCCCCGGCGAGCCGGGTGAGCAGCTGGGCGGTCTGGTCGATCTCGGCAAACCGGTCCAGCTGGTCCCGGGCGACGTTGAGCAGCAGGGCGTGCGTCGGGGCCACCGCCTCGGCAAAGTGCAGCGCGTGGGCCTCGTCCAGCTCCAGCACCGCCCAGTCGGCCTCCAGCCGGCCCCGCAGGGAGACCTCGGCCAGCATCGCCGAGATCACCCCGCGGGTGAAGTTGCTGCCCGTCGGGTTGGTGAAGACCCGCTGGCCGTGCGCCCGCAGCAGCGCGACCAGCATCTTGGTGGTGGTGGTCTTGCCGTTGGTCCCACTGACCACCAGGATGCCGCCGGGCAGGTCGGCCAGGGTGTGGCGCAGGATCTGTGGGTCGACGCGTTCGGTGACCAGACCGGGGAAGGCCGATCCCCCGCCACGGAGCCGGGAGGCCACCCGGGCCAGCTTGCCGGCGGCTATCGCGAGGGTGGAGCGGATCACGGCGCAACTCTAGTCGCCGAAGACCGCCGCCAGGGCGACCCCGGCCAGCGGGTCTGCTGGGCCCCGACACGCGACTGCCCGTCATCCTCAGCGTGAGGATGACGGGCAGCGGGGTACGGGCTCAGCGCAGCCAGCTGTTGCCGACCTTGCGGCCCCACCAGCGGCCCAGGCCCCAGGTGTCCCCGGCCAGGCCGTAGGCCACCACCAGCAGGACCAGTGCCTCGATCCAGTGCGAGTCGGTAATCGGGTTGGTGAAGCCCATCCCGGCCTGGCCGATCGGCAGCGCAGCCAGGTACATGAAGGCCATCAGCACGGTGCCACCCCAGGCGGCGATCTTCAGTCCGGCGCCGGTGAGCATCGCCAGCCCAATGCCGAACAGCCCGGCCATGAACAGCACGTCGACCACTCCGCCGAAGGTCTCGGCCATCCAGACGAAGAAGTCGGCGAACGGGCCCGAGGTGGCGTTGATCATGTAGCCCTGTGCGGGGGCGCCACCGTTGACCACGGCCGTCTCGGTCGGCGTGCCGTAGCCCAGCCCGAACAGCTTGTCCAGGAAGGGCCACATGAAGGTCCAGCCGATGACGATCCGCATGATGGCCAGCAGCGTGCGGACGGCCCGGGAGGCAATGAGGTCGTTCTGGTAGGTCACCTGATCCCGGCGCGCGGTGCGGTCGAGTGCAACGTCGCCCGGGGCGGGAGTGCGAAGCGTGGCGTTCATGACGATGCCTTTCGGGATCTGCGGACGGAAGCCGTGCTCGGCTTCCACTACAAAGTGTAGTACTACAAACCGTCGGTGTCCCCTCGAAAGGCGTTCCCGGAGTGTCTCGTGCCTCACACTCGCGGCGAGGTCACTCCCACTCGATGGTGCCCGGCGGCTTGCTGGTCACGTCCAGCACGACCCGGTTGACCTCGGCCACCTCGTTGGTGATCCGGTTGGAGATCTTGGCCAGCACCTCATAGGGCACCCGGCTCCAGTCGGCAGTCATCGCATCCTCGCTGGAGACCGGGCGCAGCACCACCGGGTGCCCATAGGTGCGCCCGTCCCCCTGGACGCCCACCGAGCGGACATCGGCCAGCAGGACCACCGGGCACTGCCAGATGTCCCGGTCCAGTCCGGCCTGGGTGAGCTCCTCCCGGGCGATCGCGTCGGCCCGGCGCAGCACCGCCAGGCGCTCGGCGTCCACCGCCCCGATGATCCGGATGCCCAGCCCGGGCCCGGGGAAGGGCTGCCGCCAGACGATGGCTTCGGGGACCCCGAGCTCCAGGCCCACCTGCCGCACCTCGTCCTTGAACAGCATCCGCAGCGGCTCGATGAGGGTGAACTGCAGGTCATCAGGCAGGCCACCGACGTTGTGGTGGCTCTTGATGTTGGCGGTGCCGCTGCCCCCGCCGGACTCCACCACGTCGGGGTAGAGGGTCCCCTGCACGAGGAACTCCACCGGGTGTCCCTCGGCGTCCGCGGTCCCGGCGACGTCTCGGGCCGCCTGCTCGAAGACCCGGATGAACTCCCGGCCGATGATCTTGCGCTTGGTCTCCGGGTCGGTGACCCCGGCCAGCGCCGCCAGGAACCGCTCGCGGGCATCGACCACCACCAGGTCCACGCCGGTAGCGGCCACGAAGTCCTCCTCCACCTGCAGGGCCTCGCCCTCCCGCAGCAGCCCGTGGTCGACGAAGACACAGGTCAACTGGTCCCCCACGGCCCGCTGCACCAGGGCGGCGGCCACCGAGGAGTCCACGCCCCCGGAGAGGGCGCACAGCACGCTGGCCTCCCCCACCTGCTCCCGGATCCGCGCCACGAGCTCGTCGACCACGTTCTCGCTGGTCCACGTCGGCTCGATGCCGGCGCCCCGCCGCAGGAAGTTCTCCAGCACCCGCTGCCCGAAACTGGAGTGCAGCACCT
>CAYVEH010000073.1:0-12093 GCA_964450585.1 uncultured Ornithinimicrobium sp. | reverse complement strand
CCGGGGTCGACGTTGATGTACGGGTCGAGCTTCTGCATGGTGACCCGGAGCCCGCGGGCCCGCAGCAGCAGGCCCAGGCTCGAGGCGGTCAGGCCCTTGCCGAGTGAGGAGGCGACTCCTCCGGTCACGAAGATGTGTTTTGTCTGATCCGCCACGGGCTCTCAGTGTAGGTCACTGTGGGTGTCGCCTCACAAGGCACGCCGGTATGCCGTGAGCGCAGCGTGGGCAGCATCCATCGGGGTGGGCAGTTCCGCGGCCCGCTGCCGGGCCCTGCTGCGCAGGTCTTCCCGCAGCGTCTCGTCCGCCAGCAGGGCGGTCAGCCCGGCTCCCAGTGCGTCCGGATCGTCGCCGGCCACCAACAGGCCGGCTCCGCCCAGCACCTGTCGGGTACCTCCCACGTCCGTCGCTAGCACCGCCGCGCCGACGCTGAGCGCCTCCTGCAACCAGACCGGCTGGCCCTCCCAGCGCGCCGCAGAGACCACGAGATCGGCCGCCGCCAGCAGGTCCGGGACGTCCGTGCGGTGCCCCAGCAGCCGCACCGGCAAACCGGCCCGGTCGATGCGGCGTTGCAGCGCGTCGCGCTGCGGGCCGTCCCCGGCGATCACCACCAGCAGGTCCTGCACATGGCCATCGGCCGCCACCAGCCCATCGAGCAGCCGGTCAAACCCTTTCTGTGGTGCGAGCCTGCCGACCGCTACCACCAGCGCCGTCCCCTCCGAGAGTCCGAGCTCGGCCCGCACCGCCGCGCGGTCCCGGTCCGGGTGGGCAGGGGTAGCGGGCACGACGGCGTCCTCGACGGCGTGCGCGCCGCGCTCCCGGGCGGCCTGGGTCAGGTCGGCGGAGACCCCGAGGACCAGGTCGGCCCCCCGGCACACCACCCGGTCCAGATTCCAGTGCACCACCGCGGCCAGTCGGCCCTCTGGAGCAGCATTGTGGCTGGTCACGACCAGTGCCGGTGCCGACCCGTTGCGCGCCAGCACGCTCAGGGCACCAGCCCGGACCCCGTGCGCGTGCGCCACATCCACCTCGGCCATCGCCTCGCGCAACAGCGCCACCGACCGTCGGTCACGGTGCGGCAGCGGACGACTCCCGATGTCCAGCGGCAGGTGCGTCGCCCCAGCCCGGAGAAGGTGGAAGCGGGAGGCGACCACCGGTGGGCAGGCCACCAGCACCGAGTGCCCCAACTCGGTCAGGCTGCGGGTCAACTGCTCCACGTGCCGCCCCACTCCCCCGGCGACGACGCCAGTCACCATGAGGATCCGCAACACGTCCGGGCCACCTCCTGTCATCTCATCGCACCCCACGCCGCAGGATCCCACCCACCAGGTCCTGATAGGCCTGCCGGGCCCCCCACCGCAGACATGCCAGCGCCGCGACCAGCACCGCCGTCCCGGTGAACAGGCCGCCGAGCAGGGCACTGGCCCAATGGCTGACGTCCACTCCCCCGGCCAGTTCGCGCAGCACCAGCACCACGCTCGCCCCCAGCAGCGCGAGGCCAGCCGGCCCCCAGATGCGTTCGGTGACTGCAGCACCCCAGGACCGACGCACCAGCACGATCAGCAGTATGCCGGTCAACGACATCCCCAGCGAACTGCCCAGCCCCAGCGTGCCCAACGACTCGGCCGGGGTCACCTGAGTGCCAGCCAGCCGCAACAGGGGCAGCACGGCAGCCACGAGCCACCCGGCCGCGACGGCGCCTCCGGCGGCCAGCGCGGAACCACGGGCATACAACGCCCGGGACAGCAGCGCGGTGAGAGCAAAGCCCACCAAGCCGGGGGCGTACCAGGCCAGCGCCTCCGGTAACGCCCGCAACGCCTGGGACCCGGCCTGCCCGCTGCCGGCATCCAACGCCAGGAACAGGCTGCCGACCTCACGCCGGACGGCGACCAGGGCGACCGCACCGACCACACCGGCCACCGCCACCGACAGCAGAGTGCGGCGCAGCACGGAGACCGCCTCGGTAGAGGTGAGCCGTGGGAAGGCGGCGGTGGCCAACGGCACCGCCAGCACGGCATACGGCAGCAGGTAGGCCGTCTGGGTGTAGGTGTAGACGTTGATGGTGCCGACCCCCTGCGCGGCGTTCGCCAGTCGCACGGTGATCAGCACGCAGACCTGCTGGGCGGCAACGGCCAGCAGGCCGGCCAGAGCCAGGGTGCCGACCCGCCGTGCGGTCCCCGGTGGGAAACGCCAGGACGGGCGCAACCGCACCCCGGCCCGCCAACTGGGCACCAGCAACGGCAGGCTGAGAGCCACCACCCCGGCCGTGGTGCCCCAGGCCAGCAGCTGCAGCGCCGCCGGAGGTGTCTCCAGCAGGCTCACCCCCGGGTCCACCCAGGCGCCGTAGCCGAGGTAGACGCCGATCACCACCAGGCTGGACAGCAGCGGAGCCGCAGCCGCTGCCAGGAACCGGCGGTGGGCCTGCAGCACCCCGGACAGCACGATACCGACGCCGTACAGCACGACCTGTGGAGCAAACACGGTGAGCATGGTCGCGGCGGTCGCCACCGCCTGGTCCCCACACTCCAGCTCCGGACCCAGCAGTGCCGCGGCGATCGGGCGTGCCAGCAGCGCGACCAGCAGGGCCAACGGCACCAGCACGGTGAGCGCCCACGTCACCAGCGCCGAGGCGGTGCGGTCGGCCAGTTCCTCCTGACCCCTGTTGAGGTAACCGGAGACCAACGGGACCACGACGGCCGCCAGCGCACCGCCGGCGGCGATCTCATACAGCGCGTTGGGCACCTGGTTGGCGGTGCCGTAGACCTGGCCCACACAGGTGACCCCGACCCCGTGGCTGAACGCGAGCCACCGCCCCAGCCCCACGGCCCGGCCGACCAGGGTGACCACCGCGATGAGCCCGGCGGCGCCGGCGATGCTGCCGGCCAGCAAGCGCGGGCTCGGGTGGCCCGATCCTGTGCCGGTGCTCACGACCCGTGCATCTCCGTGGGGTGCGGCCGGCCCAGGGCGTCCAGCTCGCGCAACCCTGGGGTGGCCTCGATGACCCGCGTGAAGCTCACCCGCTCAGAGGCCAGCGTCAGCGCCGTCACCACCAGCAAGGACACCGTGCGGGCGGTGGGTCCCTGGTCGTGGGTCAACGCCACCCCGAGCATGGCGCCCAACGGATTGGCCCCGGTGTCCCCGAGCATGCTGACCCCGGCCAGGTCCTCCGGCAGCAGTGCCAGGCAGGAGCCCAGGGTGACGGCCGCGGCCGGCGAGCCCTCTCGCCTCAGGATCAGTGGCACCGCCGTGAGCACCCCCACCTTCAGCGCCCGGCCCGGACGCAGGTCGAACAGGTTGGCCAGGTTGGCCGAGCCGGCGATCACCCCGGCGCCCGCCACGGTCCGCCAGAGCACGGCAGCACGTGAGGGTTCGGTGCCGGTGCAGCCGCCGTCGCCCGGGTCGGCGGCGCCCCGCCCGGTCCGCGGGTCGGGCTGACCCTGCAGCAGCACCGCGAGCAGACCGGTGGCGCTCAGCCCGAGGATCTTGATCGCGCCGGTGGTGACCTGCCCGTGGGCCAGCGCCCGAAGGTGCCCGGCGAGGCCCTTGCGGTCCGCGTCCTGCCGGTGATCGTCCAGGGCCCCGAGTCCGCCGGACGCCCAGGAGGTCAGCACAAACGGCAGGGGGTTGTGCCCCCAGTGCTGGCCGGTGCACACCGCCGCCGCGGTGCTGCCGCCCACCAGTGCGGCCCCCTCCAGCAGGGTCACTGGGCGGTCAGCATGGTTGGTCCGCTCCCACAGCTGCCCCCAGGGGTGCGACCGGCCAGCCTGCAACGTCTGCCAGAGCAGTCGGGTGCCGGCTGCTGCCGCGCCCAGCAGCAGCGCATCCCGCACGAGCCTCATGGCGTGCGGACGCCCGTGGTCGCCGTGACATCCCGCTGCAGGTCACCGGCGGCAGGGCCGGTGGTGGCCGCAGGCTCCGTCGTCGTCCCAGGGTCAGCGGTCGCCTCGGCGCCTCCGTCCTCCGGGGGTGGGATGGGTCCTTCGGTGCCCGGGTCCTCGGGCAGGGTCGGATCGGCCGGCAGCGTCGGGTCGACCGGCAGGGTTGGGTCAGTGGGCAAGGTCGGTCCCGGCACCGGCTCATCCGGCTCCACCGGGATGGGTTCGGGGACGGCGGGCATCGGCGCCACCGCATCGGTGCCGATGCCCCAGTGGCCGGGATCTTCCTCGACCGCCCACCGTAGGCCGAGGACGGCAGCCAGCTGGCCGGCCGCCCCTTCCACGTTGTCCACCGTAGAGACCTTCTCCGCGATGGCGGACTCGGCACGCACACCCCGGATTACCGGGGACTCGGCCGCTTGGATCGGGTCGGCATAGCTCTCGGTACCGTAGCCGGCAACCACCGTCGGTATCCCGAGGTCACCGAAGGCGGCCACCAGGTCCAGAGCCTGCTGCAGCCGCGGGTCACCGCCCTCCTTCTCCTCCACGTCCTGCACATCCAGGTCACCGGTGACCAGCACGAAGGTGTCTGGTGCTGCGGATCCATCGCCCACCTGGCTGTCCACCCAGTTGGTGGCCAGGATGTCCAGCTCCTGGAGGCGGTCCGTGGCAGCCTGCCAGGCGCCGCTGCCGGTGGTCTCGTCCTGACCGGTGAGCGCTGCGGCGATGACGGTCTCGGTGGTCGGCTCGCCGCCTGCCCGCGGCTCGGGCTCAGCCAGCGAGGGGGCCAGCTCAACAGCGATCTCATGCCGGGTGTCGGCGGCCTCCGGGTCGATCCACACCTCGTCCAGACGGGCCGTGAGCAGCACGTCGGCACCGGCGGCGGCCATCCGCTCCTGCAACTGGCCGACGATGTTGCGGTCGGCCCCGGGAAGGGCGAGCACGCCCACTTGACGACCGGCCAGTTGATTGACCGTGAGGGCGGGGGTCAGCGTCGCGATCGCCTTGTCTTTCAGCTCGTCCCGGGCCTCGGCCTGGTCCAATTGGGCCCGCAGTCCATTGCGTTCCTCGCGTAGGTCCTTGACCTGACTCTCCAGGGTCGAGGAGATCTCCTGGCCCAGGGGGCCGGCGCCCAGCACGATCCCGACGGCGAGCGCCATGAAGACGGCCACCAGGGAGACGACGTGGTAACGAAAGTCGATCACCCGAACAGTCCTCCGATCAGGGCCCAGAAGTCGTCCCACCGGACGGCGAGCACACCCATGGCGGTGCGGCCACCGGGGGTGGCTGCCAGCGCGGCGAGGACGGCCAGCATCCCTGCCAGCACCAACCAGGTGAGCGCCGCGGTGGAGATGCGGCTGCGGTAGAGCATGCTCACACCCTTGGCGTCCACGAGTTTGCTGCCGACGCGGAGCCGGGTCAGGAAGGTGGAGGCCATCCCCTGTCGGCCCTTGTCGAGGAACTCGATCAGGGTGGCGTGGGTGCCCACCGCCACAATCAGCTCGGCGCCTTTTCCGTCCGCCAGCAGCATCGCCACATCCTCGCTGGTGCCGATGGCCGGCAGGACGATCGCATCGGTGATCCCCAGCGACTCGACGCGTTCCAGCCCGGGGGCTCGGCCGTCCCGGTAGGCGTGCACGATCAACTCGGCACCGCTGGCCAGGGAGGCGTCACTGACCGAGTCCATGTCGCCGACGATCAGGTCCGGCCGATATCCCAGCTCCAGCAACGCGTCGGCGCCGCCGTCCACCCCGATCAGGACGGGGTGTGCCTCGCGGATAAAGGGCCGCAGCGTCTGCAGGTCCTCCTTGTAGTGGTATCCGCGGACGACGACCAGCACGTAGCGGCCTTCTAGCTCGGTGCGCACCTCGGGTAGGGGAATGCCGTCCAGCAGGAGTTCCCGCTCTTCCCGGACGTACTGCATGGTATTGCGGGAGAAGGCCTCGATCTGATCCGAGATGTTGCCACGGGCCTCCTCCATGGCGTCCTCGACGGTGGGCAGGTCCAGCCGGGTCCCCTGGGCGACGACGGCACCGTCCACCAGCAGTTGACCCCCCACCAACTGGCCGTTGGCTCCCTCGGTGACCTGGGTCAACAGCGCCTCACCTGCCTGGTCGATGAGTGGCACCCCGGCTTCCAGCAGGATCTTGGGTCCGAGGTTGGGATAGGCACCACTGATCGAGGCGGCGGCGTTGATGACGGCCGCGGGTTTGCAGGCCACCAGTGCGAAGGCGCTCACCTGGTCGATGTCCTCGTGGTTGATCACCGCGATGTCCCCGGGCACGAGCCGCTTGGTGAGGTTCTTGGTGCGGGCGTCTGCGCGCACCGGCCCCACCACCGGGGGACCGTCAGGGGCCGCGGAGGGCACCGAGGGTCTGGACAGGCTCATGGTGGCCCCATCGTGCCACGGTTGGCGCGCTCAGCGTTCCAGGCGTTGAGGTGCGTGCTCCTCCAGCAGTTCGCGGGCATGGTCCAGCGCCGCCCGGGAATCGGTCACCCCACCCAGCATCCGGGCGATCTCCGCCACCCGGTCCTGGCCCTGCACGGCGGTCACGTCGCTGGCCGTGATCGCCCCCGCCGAACTCTTGCGCACCACATGGTGCCGGTCAGCGAAGGCCGCGACCTGCCCGAGGTGGGTGACCACGATGACCTGAGCCGTACGGGCCAGCGCAGCCAGCCGGGCCCCGAGGTCGAGGGCCGCTGCCCCACCGACTCCGGCATCCACCTCATCGAAGACGTAGGTCGGCACATCACCGTGGGCTGAGACGACCTCCAGGGCGAGCATCACCCGGGAGAGTTCTCCCCCGGAGGCGGCACGGGTGACCGGACGCGGCGGGGCACCGGCGTTGGCGGCCAGCAGGATCTCCACCTCATCCAGGCCGTGCACCCAGGCACGCACCCGGGAACCGTCCGGCAGATCCACCCCCTCGGGGTCGGGGCGGTGACCTACCGCGACCTCGACCCGAGCACCGCCCATGGCCAGGTGCGCCAGCTCGGCCTCCACCTGGCGGCTCAGGGCGGCCCCCGCCTCTCGGCGCGCCGCGGTCAGCGTCTGCCCGGTGGCGATCAGTTCGCCGCGCAGTTCCTGCTCGCGGGCCGTCAGCTCCTCGATCCGGTCCTCGGCCCCATCCAGTTCGTGCAGCTCGGCCGCAGCCTGGCCGGACCAGGCCAGCACCGCGGCGCTGCTCTGCCCGTACTTGCGTAGCAGTGAGGTCAGTTCGGCCCGGCGTTGCTGGACCCAGCCGAGCCGGGCCGGGTCCAGGTCGATCCCAGCCGAGTAGGTCGCCAGGTCACCGGCCAGGTCGGCGGTCAGGTAGCTGAGCTCCGCCAACCGGTCGTGCAGGTCCTGGAGCGCCGGGTCGTGCTCGACGGCCGCAGCCAGGGCAGACTGCCCAGCGGCCAGCAGTTCGGTGGCGCCTCGGTCGTCCTCGGCTATCGTCTCGTCTCCGCCGGCTAGCAGGTGGTGGGCCGTGTCGGCGGCGTGGCGCAGGCCCTCGGCGTGGGCCAGTCGCTGCTCCTCGGCGCGCAGCTCGTCCTCCTCCCCCTCCTGGGGGTCGACGCCCTCGATCTCCTCCAGCGCGGTGCGCAGCAGGTCGGCTCGCAGGGTGCGTTCGGCCCCGGCGGCGCTCAGCCGCACCAGCTCGGCCCGCGCGTCGGTCCACGCCTGGTGGGCAGCGCGGTAGTCCTGCAGCGCCTGCTGGATCGCGTCCCCACCGAAGGCGTCCAGGAGCACGCGGTGCTGCTCTGGGGCACGGAGCCGCCACTGGTCGGCCTGCCCGTGCACCGCGAGCAGGTGTTGACCGACCTCGCTGAGCACCCCGACCGGGGCGGCCCGGCCACCGGCATGGGCCCGCGAGCGTCCCTGGTCGGTGAGCGTGCGCACCAGGATGAGCCCGTCATCGGTATCGCCACCGGCAGCTCGGACCCGCTCGGCCGCAGCGTGCTCGGGGGCGATGTCGATCTCCCCCTCGACGACGGCCGTGGCGGCTCCGGCGCGGACCATGCTGGAGTCGGCGCGGGCGCCGAAGAGCAGTCCCAGGCCGGAGACCACCATCGTCTTGCCGGCCCCGGTCTCGCCCGTGATGACATTCAGCCCGGGTGCCAGCTCGAGCTGGGCGTCCTCGATGACGCCCAGGCGTTGGATCCGGATGCGGGTCAGCACGGCAGCCGCTCCGGCCGGGACCACCGCATCAGGCGGGGCCCTGATCGGGTTTGCCACGCCACCCGGTCACCGGCAACTCGAACTTGGCCACCAGCCGGTCGGTGAACGGGTCAGACGTCAGCCGGGCGAGCCGGACCGGTGTCTGGCTACGGCATACCTCGATGCGGGCGCCCGGGGGCAGGTCGACGGTCCGTCGCCCGTCGCACCACATGACGCCGTGCGTGGTGGCGTGTGGAACCACCTCGACGGCCACGCGGGTGTCGGGGCCCAGCACCACGGGTCGGGCGAAGAGCGCATGGGCTGAGATGGGGACGACCAGCATCGCCTGCACATCCGGCCAGACGATGGGTCCGCCTCCGGAGAAGGCGTAGGCCGTGGAGCCGGTGGGGGTGGCCACCACCACCCCGTCGCAGCCCCAGGTCGACAGTGGGCGACCGTCGATCTCGACGGTGAGCTCGAGCATCCGTTCCCGGGCGGACTTCTCCACCGAGGCCTCGTTCAGTGCCCAGGTGTGGGCCACGTGTTCGCCGTCGCGGTAGACGTTGACCTCCAGGGTCATCCGCTCCTCGACGGTGTAGTCGCGGGCCACGATGCGTTCCACCACCTGTGAGGTCTCCTCACGTTCGGCCTCGGCCAGGAAGCCGACCCGCCCGTGGTTGATGCCCAGCAGGGGGATGCCCGCGCCGCGGGAGACTTCCGCCCCGCGCAGGATGGTGCCATCTCCGCCGAGGATGACGACCAGCTCGGCACCAGCGGCCAGGGCAGACACTTCGGGGTCGTCCTCCAGGCTCTCCCACCCCTGCTCGAGCTCGTGCACCTCGATGCCGTGCTGACGCAACTGGGCGGCGACCTCGGTGGCCAGGGCGGGCAGGTCCGGCCGGTTGGCGTGGGTGACCAGCAGGATGCGACGCGGCATACAGTCGTCCTCCAGCTCAGATGGTGGTCAGCTCGCGGATGCGGGCGCGCATCCCGTCCGGGGTCATCATGCCTGGTGATGCTGGGCCGAGCCACAGCAGGTACTCGGTGTTGCCGTGGGTTCCGGTCACGGGTGAACGCTCCAGCCCACGGCTCTGCCACCCGAGAGCTGTACCCAGTCCCAGCACCCGCTCCAGAGCAGCTGCGTGCTCGCCCGGCTCAGTCACCACGCCACGTCCGATGCGCTCCCGGCCCACCTCGAACTGCGGTTTCACGAGGAGCAGCAGGTGGGCCGTGGGTCGCGCCAGGGACACCAACGGCGGCAGCACGAGGGTCAGGGAAATGAAGGAGACGTCGACGACCAGCAGGTCGAAGGTTCCGAGGTCGCGCGCGTCGGCGTCTCGGATGTTGTGCCCGGGTAGATTCCGGACCCGCGGGTCCTGGGCGAGGGTCGGCACCAGTTGACCGTGCCCGACATCCAGGGCGGTCACCTGGGCTGCCCCGTGCTCGAGGAGCACCTGGGTGAAGCCGCCGGTGGAGGCACCTACGTCCAGACAGCGACGGCCGGTGACTGGCACGTCCCACACGGTGAGTGCGTGCAGCAGTTTGAGCGCGCCACGCCCCACCCAACGGCTCGCCTCGTCCTCAGTGAGGTGGATGGCGACACCGGGCTGCACTGGTTGTGACGGCCGGTCGACGACCTGACCGTTGATCCGCACGGCACCGGCTCGGATCAGCCGTTGGGCCTGCGTGCGAGAGCGTGCCTGCCCGGTCTGGACGAGGTGCTGATCCAATCTGGTGGCCGGGCTCACAGCGTCACTGGCATGGTGTCTCAGGCCGGCGGCGCGTCGGGGTTGCCCGCGCCGCCGCCGGGTCGTGACTCGGACAGTCGTTCCTGCAGCCGTCGTTGGGCCTGCAGGGCCACGTCGGTCTGCTCCCCCAGGTCGGACCCGGTGGTGGCGCTGACCGCTGCCAGGACCTCGTCGACCACCGGGTCCCCGGTCTGGGGAACGGGCTCGGCGGGTGTCGATGCATCGCGCTCAGCACGTGGCTCCGTCATGGTGTCAGGTTAGACCAGTGCTCGGACAGGTCGAGGATGCTGGCAGTGATGTGGTCCGGCTGCTGATGGGCTCCGGCGTTGTCCACGTCCGTGCGTCCGTGCACGCCGGTCAGCACCAAGGCGGTGCCCAGGCCGGCGCGGCGGGCTCCCTCGATGTCAGTGTCCAACCGGTCGCCGATCATCAGGGCTTGGTCGGCCGGTACCCCCAGTCGTTGCAGGGCGATCTCGAACGCCGGCGGATGAGGTTTCCCGGTGACCAGGTCAGGGTGGCGCCCGGTGGCGTGCGAGACCGCGGCGACCAGGGAGCCGTTGCCCGGGGCCTGGCCGCGCTCGGTCGGCAGCGTGGGGTCGGTGTTGGTGGCCACCCAGTAGGCCCCGCCGGCCACCGCGTAGGTCGCCTCTGCCAGCTCGGCCCAGTCGACCTGCGCGCCATACCCTTGGACGACCGCGGCGATCACCTCGGACCCACCGGCATCCTGAACCTCGGCCGGCGCCAGGACAGGTAGTCCTTCCTGCCGCAGCGCGGCTCGCACACCCGGACCGCCAACCGGCAGGACGAACTGGCCGTCCGGAATCGGGTGGTGCCGACGCAGGTAGCCGGCTGCGACCTGGGAGCTGTTCAGGACCTCATCGGCATGGGCGGTCACCCCGAGGTTGCTCAGGTGGGCGGCCACCTGTTCAGGTAACCGGGCAGCATTGTTGGTGAGGAAGAGGACGGGCAATCCGGCCGCCCGGGCAGCGCTCAGGCCCTCGGCCGCGCCGTCCACCGCCGTGGCGCCGCGATAGACCACGCCGTCCAGGTCGCAGACCAACGCGCGGTACCTCATGGGGATTCCGACTCCTCCGCGGTCTCGGCTTCCGTGTCCATCTCGATGATGTCGACACCATCCAGGTCCGCGAGCCGCTCGGAGGCGTCGGTCACCTGGTCCCGGTCGGCATCCAGCGCCCGGGCGAACCACTGACGGGCCTGGGTCGTGTCCTCAGTCGCTAGCAGTGCCTCGCCGTAGGCGTAGTACAGCCTGGCGGCCCAGCTGCGCCGCGCGTCAGTGACCCGCACCAGTTCACGCAACGACTGCACCGCCGCCTCGTGCTGCCCCAGGTCGCGTCTGGCCCCGCTGACCACGATGGCCATCTCCACGCGACCGGCGGCCGGCAGGGTGCGGGCGTCCTCGCTGTGGGCCAACTCAATGGCTCGGTCGGGCCGTCCTAGACCCCGCTCGGCATCCGCCATATGCGGCAGCAGGTGCTGGGAGCCGCTCAGTCGTCGTGCTGTGCGGAACTCTCGAAGCGCGGCTGCCCACTCGGCGCGTCGGTAGTAGACCAACCCGAGCACCTCACGCACCACGGCCACCCGACCCGCCCGGCGGGAGGCATGCTCGGCATGGGCCAGCGCACGGTCCAGATCCTCGTTCGCCAGGAACTCCGCGGCGGCGACCAGGTGTCGGGCCACTCCCTCGGCATTCTCCTTGCTCAACGTGAGCAGCTCGCGTCGTGCCGCCTTGTCCAGATCGCGTGCCTCGATGTGTTCCGGGAGCTCCGGCTCGGGCACGTGAGGTCGGCGTGGGCGAGCCGCACGATCGTCCTCACGCCGGAATCTCCCGCCCCCTCGAGGCCCGTCGTCCCGCTCATTCCGATAGCCGCCCTGGGCGTTCCGCTCGCCGCGGCGCACACGTGGTCCACCGGGACTCTCCCGTCGTTCTTGGCGTGCGTCGCTGCGTTCCCGGCGGTCTGAACCGCGTCGGGGCCGGTCCTCGCGGGGGTGTCGTGATGTCCGGCGGTCGTCGCCACGGTGGTCGCGATCGCGCCGCGGCCCTTCACCCCACCGCCCTCGGTGGCCCCGGTCCGGCGCTGGCCGCCACGCTCCCTCCCGGTCGCCTCCAGGCCGACCAGGCATCCGCTCACCGCGGCCCGATTCGCTTCGCTCCGGATCCGAGGACGTCTCGTCACCCATGCAATACTCCTCAATTCAACTGTTCAGAACAGTCTACGTCCCTGGGGTGCAGTGGGTATGGCAGAGGGCCCCTACAACGGTGTTGTGGGGGCCCTCTGGGAGTGTTTGTCCGGCGGTGTCCTACTCTCCCACA
>CAYVEH010000072.1:0-12375 GCA_964450585.1 uncultured Ornithinimicrobium sp. | reverse complement strand
GGTCCAGCCCCTGCAGCGGCCCCGCTGCGGCGACCCGCAGGTCGGTGAGCACCTCCCCGGCCCGTAACGGTGCGGTAGTCACCTGCCCCACGGCCTGGGTCTCATCGCTGAGCGCACCGTCCGGCACCACCTCGGCCGGCACGTGCACCTGACGCAGCGACGCCGAGGTCAACGCGGTCCCGACCGGGACATCGTCTGCCACGACCAGGACAACCGGCCCCAGATCCGGGGGAGGCGGACGCACCGCGTACACCCCGGCATACACGGCAGCCGCCAGGCAGAGCGCAGCCAGCACCTTGCGCAGGAGTCCGCGGTGCCAGACGCTCCGGCGGTCCTGCCCGCGCAGCAGTCGGGTGGTTCTGTTCACCCGGGCACAGTAGACCCGTGGTTACGCGCTGGCGGCTGCCGTTGAGGAGCCTGTGGAGCCAGACCCGGTTGAGGACCCCGCTGTGGAGGAGCCGGAGGTGGAACTGCTCGAGGAACTGCTCCCGGAGCTGTCACTGCCCGCAGCGCCACTCGCCGAGGACGACCCGCCCGTGGCGGCGCCGGCCGCGGCCGGCTTCTTGGCCCCGGAGCGGGAGTCGGAGCGGGAGTCGTTCCGGTAGAACCCGGAGCCCTTGAAGACCACCCCCACGGATCCATATCGCTTACGCAGGGTTCCGCCGCACTGCGGGCACTCGGTCAGGGCATCGTCGGTGAAGGCCTGTTGGATGTCGAAGGCGTTCTCGCAGTCCTTACAGGCATAGGAGTAGGTCGGCACAGTGCCTGATTGTACGTCGGTTGCGCGCTGCTACCGATTCGGTGCCTTACGCTCGGAGCGTGCCCCGAAGTCTCCTCCGTCGCGTCGTCGTGCCCCTGGTGGCGGCCCTGGTGCTGGTGCTCGTGGCCGCGGTCGTTCTGGGGGTGGGCCTGGCGCGGCGATCCTTCCCGCAGGTGGACGGTGAGGTGGACGTGAGTGGGCTGTCCGCACCGGTGGAGGTGCTGCGAGACGCCAGGGGAGTCACCCACATCTACGCCGACACCGCCGAGGACCTGTTCCGGGCCCAGGGCTACACAGCGGCTCAGGACCGCTTCTTCCAGATGGACCTGCGCCGGCATGTCACCGCCGGACGACTGTCCGAGTTGGTCGGCGAGCCGGGCCTGGAGACCGACAAGGTCATCCGCACCATGGGCTGGCGGCGGGTGGCCGAGGAAGAACTGCCGATGCTGGACGCGACCACCCGGCGGTACCTATCGGCCTACACGGCGGGCGTGAACGCCTACCTGGACCGACACGACTCGCCCTCCCAGGTCGCCCTGGAGTATGTGGTGCTGTCCCAGACGGTGCCCGACTACCGGATCCGCCCGTGGGACGAGGTCGACTCGCTCGCCTGGCTGAAGGCCATGGCCTGGGACCTGAAGGGCAATTACGCCGACGAACTGGCCCGCGCCCGCCTGGTCGGGCAGATCTCCCGGGGTCAACTGCGCTCGCTGTACCCGGAGTACCCGGAGGACCATGACCCCATCCTGTCCGAGGACGAGTGGAAGCCAGAGCCACTGCCGGACCAGCGGGAAGGCACCCGTGGCGACGACCCGGCCGACGGGGACCCGGCGACGCCGGACGGGGCCGAGGAAGGCACCCATGGTGGTGGCGCCGGCGGCGGCGCTGAGCCCACCGAACTGGCTGGTGTGTACCAGGACACTCTCGGTGCGCTGGAAGCGGTGCCGCACCTGCTGGGGGAGGGCGCTGGCCTCGGATCGAACTCGTGGGTCGTCTCCGGAGAACACACCGCCTCCGGCAAACCACTGCTCGCCAACGACCCGCACTTGGGGCTGAGCCAGCCGGGAATCTGGTTACAGGCCGGGCTTCACTGCCGGCAGATCACCGCCGAGTGCCCCTTCGACGTCACCGGCTTCACCTTCGCCGGGTTCCCTGGGGTGATCATCGGGCACAACCAGCACATCGCCTGGGGCTTCACGAACTTGGACCCGGATGTCACCGACTTCTACCTGGAACAGATCAACGAGGACGGTCAGGTGCGCCGCGGCACCGCCTGGGAGCCGTTGCAGACCCGGACCGAGGTGATCCGGGTCGCCGGAGGTCAGGACGTCTCGATCACGGTCCGGGAGTCCCGGCACGGGCCGATCATGTCCGACGTGTTGACCGGGGTCCGGCAGGCCGGGCAGACCGCACCGATCAACGGGGTGGAGAGCCTGACCTCCTACGACGTGTCCATGGCTTGGACGGGACTGGAGCCGAACCGCACCGCTGAAGCCGTGTTCCTGCTCAACCAGGCCACTGACTGGGACTCCTTCCGACTGGCTGCCCGTAAGTTCGCGGTGCCCAGCCAGAACCTGATCTACGCCGACACCGAGGGCAACATCGGCTACCAGGCCCCCGGGCTGGTGCCGATCCGGGAGACCAGCACCAACGGGGAGCCACCCGGGTTCTACCCGGCGCAGGGGTGGCTGCCGGCCTACGACTGGAAGGGGTGGGTGCCGTTCAGTCAGATGCCCTCGGTGCTCAACCCCGCGGACGGGATCATCGTCACCGCCAACCAGCCAGTGACCGAGGGGAGTCGGCCGTTCCTGACCAGTGAGGCCGATCGGGGCTACCGGGCGGCCCGGATCACCGAGCTGCTCGAGCAGAAGATCGCCGAGGGCCCGCTGACCACCGAGGACATGCGGGAGATCCAGGGGGACACCTTCAACAGCTTCGCCGAGGTGCTCGTGCCGGCCCTGCTGGAGGTGGACGTGCCGGCCTCTGAGTTCTACCGCAAGCCACAGCGGATGCTGGCCGACTGGGATCACACCGCCCCCGCGCAGGGGGAGCAGGCCGCTGCCGCGATGTACTTCTACGCCGTCTGGGCGAACATCCTGAAGTTGACCTTCGACGACGAACTCCCCACGGACCTCTCGGCCGACGGCAACGCCCGGTGGATGGTGGTGGTCACCAACCTGCTGGAGCGGCCAGAGGACGACTGGTGGGATGACCAACGGACCGCCGGCGTGGTGGAGACCCGCGACGAGATCCTGCGCCAGGCGATGGTGGATGCACGCCTGGAGTTGACCCGGCGCAGTAGCAAGGAGCCCGAGGCGTGGGTGTGGGGCGAGTTGCACAACGTCCCGTTGCGCCATGAGGTGCTCGGGGGCGACGCCATCCCCGGCATCGTCCGGTGGGCGTTCAACGACGGGCCGTACCCGACCTCCGGAGGCTCCGGCCTCGTCAATGCCTTCAACTGGCAGGCCGGCTCGAACAGCTACCGGGTGACCTCGGGGCCCTCCATGCGGATGGTGGTGGACCTATCCGACCTGGACGACTCCACCTGGGTCAACACCGGCGGCAACTCCGGGCACCCCTTCCACCCGAACTACAACGACCAGACGGCGGCCTGGCTGGCCAACGAGACCTACCCGTGGCCGTTCACCCGCACCGCGGTGCAGGACAGTGCCGTGCACACCCTGACGCTCAACCCCTGAGCCAGGTCACCCCCGCTGTCGTCAGCACCGCATTGACCGGCCGATCGTGCGGCTCGTGCGGCACCTCAGCGGCAGCATCAGCCGTTGCGACATCGGCCCCCTGGTGGGCCGTGGGCGCCTCGTGGTCGTGCAGGGCCACCACCACCGGTACCCCCGGACCCAGGAGCGGCAGCGCACGGTCGTAGTAGCCGCCGCCCTGACCCAGGCGCCACCCGGAGCCATCCACGGCTAGCCCAGGGATCAGCGCAAGGTCCACCTCGGCCAGCACCTGCGGGTCCAGCTCCTGCCCGGTCCGCCCCGCTCCGCGCATCACCTCCGCGGCCACCCCCTCGCCGCTGGCGGCTGTCGCCGCGACCCAGCGCAGCTCCCCCCGGTCGGGGTCGGTGACCGGCAGGAGCACCCGGATGCCGGCGCGGCGGGCCGCCTGGATGAGCGGGCCGGTGGGCGGCTCACTGGGCAGCGACTGGAAGGCGGTGAGGGTCAACCCGGCCGCATCCAGGTGTCCCTGCTCCTCGGCATACTCCTGGACCCAGCCCAGGAACACCCGGGCCAACGCTGCTGCCTGTCGGGCCCGCTCGGCCGGCGCCTGACGTCGCACCAGATCGCGTCGGCGGGCCCGCACCCGCGCCCGTGCCTGCTGTTTTGCGGCCCTGACGTGCTCCATCCCGGCATTGTCCCCGACCGGTGAGCCGGCGCCGTCCTCCGGCTAGTGTTGGGGAGCATGAGCGAGTCCCCTGCGCGTCCCCGCAAGGCAGTCATCCCGGTGGCCGGTCTCGGCACCCGGTTCCTGCCCGCGACCAAGGCTGTCCCCAAGGAGCTGCTGCCGGTCGTGGACCGTCCCGCGATCGAGTACATCGTTGAGGAGGCCGTCCGGGCCGGACTCACCGATGTGCTCATGGTGACCGGCCGCGGCAAGGGCGCCATCGAGGACCACTTCGACGGGCACCCGGAGATCGAACGGGCTCTGGACGCCAAGGGTGACCAGCAGCGGCGCGCCCGGGTGGATGCCAGCACCGAGATGGAGGTGCACTTCGTCCGGCAAGGGATCCCCAAGGGGCTGGGGCACGCGGTGCTGTGCGGCCGCTCGCACGTGGGGGATGAACCGTTCGCGGTGCTGCTGGGCGATGACATGATCGACGCACGGGACCACCTGCTGGAGCAGATGATCCAGGTGCAGACCGAGCGGGGTGGCTCCGTGGTCGCGCTCATGGAGGTTCCCCGCGACCAGGTCGACAAGTACGGTTGCGCGGCCATCGACCCCGCGGATGCCGGCTCGGACGTCGTGCGGATCACCGACCTGGTGGAGAAGCCGCCGGTGGCCGAGGCGCCCTCCAACCTGGCGATCATCGGCCGCTACGTGTTGCACCCGCGGGTCTTCGAGGCGCTGGAACGCACCGAGCCTGGTCGTGGCGGTGAGATCCAACTGACCGACGCGTTGCTCGACCTGGCCGGCGCCGAGGGCGAGGGCGCCGGAATGACCGGTGTCGTCTTCCGTGGCCGCCGCTACGACACCGGAGACCGGCTGGACTACCTCAAGGCTGTGGTGCGGCTGGGCCGAGAACATCCCGAGCTGGGGGAGGACTTCTCCACCTGGCTGGCCGACTACGTGCGCGGTGAGACGCAGTGATCACCGTCGCAGAGCATCTGACGGCGGTGCTGGGCCAGATCACGCCGGTGGAGTCCGTGACGGTCCCGCTCGCCCAGGCCCACGGGCTGGTGCTGACCCAGGACGTGACCAGCCCGGTGGACCTGCCCCGGTTCGCCAACTCGGCGATGGACGGGTATGCCGTGGTCGCCAGTGAAATCTCTGAGGCCTCCCCGGAGAATCCTCAGCTGGTGCCGGTGCTGGGTGACATCCCGGCCGGGGACGGCACGGCTCGTGCTCACCGGCCGGGGCACGCCTGGCGGATCCTCACCGGAGCGCCGGTGCCCGAGGGGGCCGATGCGGTGGTCCGGCTGGAGGACACCGACGCCCACCCGCGGGAGGTGATGATCTCCAAGGCGGCGCCCGTCGGGGCCAACATCCGCCTGGCCGGTGAGGACGTGCGTGCCGGGCAGGTGATCCTGCACGCCGGTGAGCGGATCGGCCCGGCCCAGTTGGCGGTGCTGGCCTCCGCGGGGGTCGCAGAGGTCACGGTCACCGGGCCGGTGCGGGTCGTCGTACTGTCCACTGGTGATGAGCTGGTGCCGGTCGGAGAGCCGATCCGCCCCGGTCAGATCCATGACTCCAACGGGCCGATGCTGACCGCCCTGGTCCGTGCCGCCGGTCACTACGCCGTGCATGCCGGGCACCTGCCGGACCAGGAGAAGGCGATCAAGGCCGAGATCGACCATCACCTGGCTCATGCCGACCTGGTGATCACCAGCGGCGGGGTCAGCAAGGGTGGCAGCTACGACGCTGTCCGGTCGGTGCTCTCCGGGGCCGGCTCGATGAGTTTCCAGGAGGTCGGCCTGCAACCGGGCAAGCCGCAGGGGTTCGGGCTGCTGGGTCGCCGCAAGGTGCCGGTGTTCACCCTGCCTGGCAACCCGGTCAGCGTGTTGGTCAGCTTCGAGGCGTTCGTCCGCCCCGCGCTGGCTCGCCGGGCCGGGCAGCAGTACACCCCGGTCACCCTGCCCGCGGTGGTGCAGCAGGGCTGGCCCTCCCCGGAGGGTCGGCAGCAGTACCACCGGGTCCGGCTGCACCGCGACGCCAGCGGGGCGTATGCCGCCGAGCCGGTGGGGGGACCCGGCTCACACCTGGTGGGTGGGTTGGCGCTTGCCGACGGCCTGGCGATCATTCCGGCGGAGGTAACCGAGGTCGCTACCGGCACCCAGGTGTCGGTGCTGCCGTTGCGGCCCCAGTGGGAGATCGAGGCACGGTTGTCCGAGCTGTCCGGCGGGCCGGCGCCCCGTGATGCCGCCGGCATGCTGGCCGGCGCCCACCTGGTTGGAGCCGCGGGCCAGGAGGAGTCGAGTGGTGCTCGTGGCCGTCATCGGGTGGACGGGTGAGCGAACCGCTGCGGCACCTGCGCGCTGACGGGACCGCGCACATGGTCGATGTCAGCGGCAAGGAGGTCACCGCCCGGGTAGCCAGCGCCACCGGCCGGGTGCTGCTGTCCGCTGAGGCGGTGCGGGCCCTACGGGAGGGCACCGCCCCCAAAGGTGACGCGTTGGCGGTGGCCCGGCTGGCCGGCATACAGGCCGCGAAACGGACCCCGGACCTGGTGCCGCTGGCCCACCCGGTCGCGGTGCATGCCGTGGACGTGGACCTCAGCGTGGAGGACGACGGGGTGGCGATCCGGGCGACGGTGCGCACCGCCGACCGCACCGGCATCGAGATGGAGGCCCTCACCTGCGTCAGCGTCGCCGCGTTGGCAATGGTCGACATGATCAAGGCCGTGGACAAGTTGGCGGTGATCACCGACGTCATGGTGGTCGCCAAGTCCGGGGGACGCTCCGGCGACTGGACCCGACCCTCGTGATCAGGTGGCCGGTCCGGTTGCAGGAGGTGCGCCCGGACGGCGTGCAGATCGTGTTGCGGCCGATGCTGCGCCAGGACCGTGCCCGGTGGGAGCAGATGCGGGCCGACAACGTCCAGTGGCTGCAGCCGTGGGAGGCGACGGTGCCGACCGGCCCGGAGCCGCCGACCAGCTTCGCGAGGCTGCGGCGGGCGCTGGACCGGGCGGCCCGCCATGGGCTCCTGTTGCCGTTCGTCATCGAGACCGACGGGCTGCTGGTGGGGCAGGTGCACCTGTTCGACATCATCTGGGGGTCCCGGTGGACCGCGTCGGCCGGGTACTGGTTGGACCAGCACGCCACCGGGCGGGGGCTGGCCTCCTGGTCCCTGGCGATGCTGATCGACCATGCCGTGCACGAGGTGGGGCTGCACCGGGTGGAGGTGGCGATCCGGCCGGAGAACACCTCGAGCCTGGCGGTGGTGCGGCGACTCGGTCTGCCCGATGAGGGGCACCGGGCCGGGCTGGTGCACGTCGATGGGGCCTGGCGAGACCACGTGGAGTTCGCCATCACCCAGGAACACCTGGGCTCCGAGCGGCTCGTCGAGCGGTTGCGACGGGCCGATGAGGCCGCGGCACGCTAGTCACACGCGTCACTTCAGCGACACGCACGAGAACTCCCCGGTAACGGCTGATCGGCTCCCTAGAGTTCGAGTGTGCCCAACAGTCTGATCTTCGCGGTCATCCTCGCGGTGTGGGCTGCTTACCTGATCCAGCACTGGATCCGTCGCCGCGATCATGTGGCGACCGCGAAGTCGGTCGATCGGTTCTCGGAGGCGATGCGGGTGCTGGAGCGACGGCGCAGCATGCCGCGCGCCGACATCTCCACCCCCCGCCCACGGTCCTACTCGCTGACGCTCACGCGCCCGACCCACCCCGACGTGGTCGTCAAACGCGCCCGCCCCGCGGCTCCCACGTCGCGCCGGCGCACCTCCCGCTGGTCGTTGCCGCAGTGGACGGTCACCCAGCAGCGAGGTGCAGCCCTGGCGGCCGGTGCGCTGGCGCTCCTGCTGGGCCTGGGGCTCTCGATCACCGCGGTCCTGTCCTGGTGGGCGGCCCTCGTCGGCGTCGCCGCGGCGCTGTTGGCGCTGACCTTCGTGCGCTTCTCGGTGGGGGCGGAGCAGCGGCGGGCGACCTCGCCGTTGCGCGGTCGGAGCGCCCGACCGAAGGCCCCCCGGTCGGCGTCTTCCCGGCCGACGGCCTCCCGGGCAGGAACGCCCCCGTCGGGGGTTGGCAGGTCGGGGTCGCCCCGTCGACCGGCTGCGCCGCGACTCGCCGGTGACCGGCGCCAGAGCACTGCGGGGTCGGCCCCTGGTCGGCGCCCGACCGCCTCGCGCCCCACCGGTCGTCGCGCGGCCACACCACGGCCGGCCACCGCCCGGGCGGGAGCCACTGCGCCGCAGGTGCCTGAGCAGCACGCGCCGGCTCCAGCGCAGACCACCGTGCCGGCCCCGCCCCGCACGCCGCAGCAGTCGGCAGGTCACGCCGCCGACCGAGGTCACACCAGTGGTGGCAGCGCCGACCGTGGCCGGGCCCACCGTGGCAGCGCTGACCGTGGCCGGGCCCACCGTGGCAGCGAGCTCTACGACCTGGAGGCCGTCGAGGCCGCACAGCAGGCCCGGGGCGAGACCAGCCAGGCGGCCCCGGTGTCCGCAACGCAGTTGGCCGAACCGGCCGCAACGCAGCCGGCCGAGCTGGCGCCGGGCACCTGGGCGCCGGTGCCGGTGCCCCCGCCGACCTACACGCTGAAGGCCAGGGCGCCCCGCCGTGAGGTGTCGACGCAGCCGAGTGCGACCCGGGTGGACGACCTGCCGTTCGACGGCCACGCCCTGGCCCTCGAGGAGGAGTTCGAGGATCTGCCGCCGGTGCACTCCGTGGGCTGAGGGCCCCGGCCCCACCCGACGGCACCGCCACCCTCGGCCCCCACTGAGAGCACCTTCGGTTGCTCACAGCACGCTTTAGCACGCTGTCAGCAGCACAACCTGCTCTCAGTGGGCGGTCACCGCGGCAGCGGTGAGACAGCCAACCGCTCATTCCACCTCGTCATAGCTCCGGACCGTGGCCACGTGCAGCGGGAAGGTGATCGGGAACGTGCCGAACAACAGCCGTCCGGCCGCCTGAGCCGCCTCAGCCACCACCTGCTCCACCTCGGCGGCCAGCTCCCGCGGCGTGTGCACCACGATCTCGTCGTGGAGGAAGAACACCAGGTGCGCACAGCCTTGCCCGGGCGGGAGGGACGCCACGTCCGTCTGAGGCGTGGTGTCCCCCGGCGAGCCGCCCAGCTCCCGAAGACGGCGCCGCGTCTCGGCCATCCAACAGAGGGCCCACTCCGCGGCGGTGCCCTGCACCACGAAGTTACGGGTGAACCGGCCACGGTCCCGCGCCTGGGCGCGGGCCCGGCGCTGCTCGTCCGGCCCCGCCTCCGGTTGCGCCGCCTGACCCTGCACCTGCTGCCAGGACGGCCCGGGTGGCGGACTGGTCCGACCGAGCCAGGTGCGCACGATCCCGCCACCGGCACCGACCTCAGCGGCACGATCGACCAGCCCGGTGGCGCGAGGGAACGCCCGTCGCAGCCGGGGCAGGATCGCCCCGGCCTCACCGGCGGTCCCGCCGTAGAGGGCTGACAACATCCCCACCTTGGCCCGCTCCCGGGTGTCAACGACCCCGGAGGCGACGAGGGCGGCATACAGATCGGCATCCCGCCCCGCCCGTGCCAGCGCCTGGTCGGCGGCCATCCCGGCCAGCACCCGCGGCTCCAACTGCGCCACGTCAGCAACCACCAGCGCCCACCCGGGGTCGGCGACCACGGCGGCGCGGACCGCCTTGGGAATCTGTAGCGCCCCACCACCGCTGGTCGCCCAGCGTCCGGTGACGACCCCGCCGGGTACGTAGTCGGTGCGGAACCGCCCGGAGCGGCCCGCCTCGCCCGGGGAGACCCAACTGTCCAACCAGGCCCAGCCGTTGGCCGAGGCCAGTCGGGCCAACCGTTTGTAGTCCAGCAACGGGGCGATCACCGGGTGCGCCTGGGACGTCAACTCCCACTTGGCGGTGGACTGCACCTCGAGTCCGGCGTGCTGCAGCGCCCGCAGCAGCGCCGCCTGCGAGTCGGGATTGAGGCAGGGGGAGTCCAGGAGGTGCCGGATCTGCTGAGCCAGGTGCTCCAGCCGTTCGGGGCGCATCCCCCGCGGTGGCCGTCGGCCCAGCGCGGCGGTGAGGATCGCCTCGTGCCGCCCCCGGTCCCACGGGAGCCCGTCGGCGTGCATCTCCGTGGAGATCAACGCCCCTGCCGACTCGGCTGCCAACAGCAGCCGCAACCGCCCGTCGTCGCCAGCGCGCTGTAGGGCGGTCTGTTGTCGGTGGTGCTCAGCTTGCACTTCGGCCACCGTCGGGTCACTCGTGGTGCTCAACTCATCCAGCAGGGTCGGGTTGTCCGGCTCACCGGTGCCCGGTGCCAGCCAGGGTGGGGCGTCCCACGGCTGGTCGGTAGCCCGGGTCAGGATCGTGTGACACAGCCGCAGATCGTGACAGCGGCCGACACGGATGCCACGGGACAGTAGCTGCGGGTAGAGCCCGGCGGTGTCCGGCCACACCCAGCGGATGGTGCCCGGCGCCTCCTGCTCGCGGGATACGACCCAGGCGGCGGCCTCGTCCCAGGAACTCAACAACCGGCCATCCGGGCCAGCCGTCGGGTCGGCGATGAGCACGCCGGTCCGCGCCGGTGCCACCACCAGATCCACAGTCTGAGGGTACGTCGCCGGGCAGTGGGCGGCGGGACGGCCGCCGCTCGGCCCTGACGGGATGGCGCCCAGCGGGTTACGCTGCCAGCATGTTGGAGTGGGGACCCACCGAGAACGGTGTCGTGCCGGTCCTGTTGGACGGCCGACCGGTCGCAGCGGTCGATCCGGAGTTCTGGCGTGAGGGGGCGCAGGTCACGATCGCTGACCAGACCTGGGAGTTCACCCGGGACGGCAGTGACCGGGTGGCCCGACTCTCCAGCCCGAGAGGGGACGCCCCGGTCGTGCTGCGCGCCCGGCGCAAGGGGCTGCTGCACTCGGCCTGGCTGGTGGAGGGCGATGGGCGGCACTACGAGATCGGCCCGGAGAACTTCTGGGGGTCGACCCACCGGGTGCTCCAGGACGGGCGCCGCATCGGAACTGCCGGCAAGGTTGGGTTCTGGTCACCGCGGCCGACGTTGGACATCGACCCCTCTGTCCCGCCGCTGCACCAGCTGTTCCTGTTGTGGGTCTCACGCATCATCCGTCGGCGCGCTGCCTCTGCGGCCGCGGCTGGCTGACCACCCGGCCCGCCGTACGGTAGGGCCATGACTGAGATGACCTACCGCCCCCTGGGGGACTCCGGCCTGCGGGTGAGCACCGTCGGCATCGGGTGCAACGCGTTCGGCACCCGCATCGACGGCGATCGCGTCCAGGAGATCGTCGACGCTGCCCTGGATGTGGGCATCACCCTGTTCGACACCGCCGATGTCTACGGGCAGGGCACCTCCGAGACGCTGCTCGGGGAGGCGCTGAACAACCGACGCGACCAGGTGCTCGTCGCCACCAAGTTCGGCATGGACATGCAGGGCGCCAACGGCCCGGACTGGGACGCTCGCGGATCCCGCCGTTACATCCGCACCGCGGTCGAGGCCAGCCTGCGCCGGCTGGGCACCGACTGGATCGACCTGTACCAGTTGCACCGGCCCGACCCGGCGACCCCCATCGAGGAGACCCTGGAGGCGCTGTCCGAACTGGTCACCGAGGGCAAGGTGCGCTACATCGGGTCCAGCAACCTCGCCGGGTGGCAGGTGGTCGATGCCGACTGGACCGCGCGCGCCGGCGGGCACAGCCGGTTCATCTCCGCGCAGAACAAGTACTCCCTGCTGGATCGGGGCGCCGAGCAGGAACTGGTGCCGGCGTGCGAGACGGTGGGGGTCGGCATACTGCCGTTCTTCCCGTTGGAGTACGGCCTGCTGACCGGCAAGTACCGGCGTGACCAGGCGCCGCCGGCGGGCACGAGGCTGGCGATGGACAGCCAGGCCGAGCGGCTCGCGGGAGCCGACTGGGACGAGATCGAGCGGCTGGAGAAGTATGCCGAGCAGCGGGGTCTCTCCGTGCTCCAGGTGGCCATGGGAGGCCTGGCCGCCCAACCAGCCGTCTCCTCGGTGATCGCCGGGGTCACCAGCGCCGAGCAGGTGCGCAGCAACGCCGCCGCCGGCCTGTGGGAACCCACCGCGCAGGACCTGGCCGAGCTCTGAGTTCGCGAGCCGGCGAAATCGGAGATCAGGGTATGCCGGTGCTACAGTACGTAGCCGCCGGTACACCTTGGGGCTGTGGCGCAGTTGGTAGCGCGTCTCGTTCGCAATGAGAAGGTCAGGGGTTCGAATCCCCTCAGCTCCACGTAAGATGAGAAAATCGAAACTTGC
>CAYVEH010000071.1:0-12868 GCA_964450585.1 uncultured Ornithinimicrobium sp. | reverse complement strand
GCCGCCCGCAGGGCTGGTTGGTCGATCGTTCCGACCAGGTCGGCCAGCACCAAACGCAGCAACTCCCGGGCTCGGACGGCCCGTATCGCCCGGAAGCTGTCGCCGGGGTCGGTATGCCGCTGGCTCGCCGCTGTCATGCGGGTGTGCAGGGTCTCCCGGCTGATCGGCTGCAGGCCGGTGGCCTCACCCAGCAGGGAGACCGACTCCGGGGCCTTGATGAGCAGCTCCACGGCATACCGGCTGGTGGACAGCACGTGCGCGAGCCGCTCGGCGGCGCTGCCCTCGTCGCGCAGCATCTTCAAATACCAGTGGGTGGTGCCCAGGGTGTCGCTGATCCGGCGGAACGCCAGCAGCCCGGCGTCGGGGTCGGCGCCGTCGGCGAACCAGCCCAGCATCACGGGCAGCAGGTGCCGCTGGATCGTGGCGCGGCGGGACACCCCGTCGGTGAGCGACTCCAGGTGGCGCATCGCCCCGGCCGGGTCGCGGAACCCCAGGGCCTGGAGCCGTTCCCGGGCCGCGGCCGGGGAGAGGCGCACCTCGTCGCTGCTGAGCCGGGCCACGGCGGCCAGCAGCGGCCGGTAGAAGAGTCGCTCGTGCAGCCGGCGGACCTCACGCTGTTTGGCCCGCCAGCGTTGCAGGATGCCCGCGGCCGGGTCGCGCCGCTCCCCCAGCGAGCGGCCCAGCCGTCGTTGGTCGGTCTCGGTCGAGGGCATCAGGTGGGTGCGGCGCAACCGGTGCAGCTGGATGCGGTGCTCCAGCACCCGGAGGAAGCGGTAGGCGTCATCCAGGGCATGCGCGTCGTCGCGAGCCACGTAGCCGCCGTCCCGCAGCGCCGTCAATGCCTCCAGGGTGGTGCCGGAGTGCAGCTCGGCGTCGGTGCGTCCGTGCACCAGTTGCAGCAGCTGGACGCTGAACTCGATGTCCCGCAGCCCCCCGGGGCCGAGTTTGAGCTGCCAGGGCGCCTCGGCGGCGGGGACGTGCTCCTCAACCCGGCGCCGCATCGCCTGCACGTTCTCCACGAAACCTTCGCGGGCGCTGGCCTCCCACACCATCGGTTGCACGAGGTCCAGCCACTCCCGGGACAGCTCGCGGTCACCGGCGGCGTGCCGCGCCTTCAGCAGCGCCTGGAACTCCCAGGTCTGCGCCCAGCGCCGGTAGTACTCACGGTGGGAGTCCAACGAGCGCAGCAGCGGGCCGTTGCGACCCTCGGGGCGCAACGCGGCATCCACCGGCCACAGCGCCCCCTCGCTGGTGGAGTGACCGCAGATCCGCATCACCGCGGTGGCCAGCTCGGTGCCCACGGCCACCGCCTCGTCGACATCACCGTCGGGTGCCGCCGGGCCCACGAGGAAGACCACGTCGACGTCCGAGACGTAGTTCAGCTCCCGCCCACCGGTCTTGCCCATCCCGATCACCGAGAAGCGGACCTGCTCGGCGTGCTCGGTCTCCGCGCAGGCCACCGTGACGGCGGCCTCCAGGGCAGCACACGCCAGGTCCGCCAGGGCGGCCGCGATCTGTGGCACCAGTTCGGTGGGGTCCTCGGCGGCCAGGTCCACCGCGGCGATGAGCAGCAGCTCGCGGCGGTAGGCCACCCGGAGGGCGTCCATGCCCTCCCGACCGGTCAGCCCGGTCACGGCCGCGACGAGTCGCTCAGTCAGGTGGTCCCGCAGCGGCAGCAGCCTGCTGGGGCCGAAGGGCTCGGGGTCGGCCAGTACGGTCACGTGCTCGGGGTGGCGCACCAGGTGATCGCCCAACGCACTGGAGCCACCCAGTACCCCCAGCACCCGGTCCCGGGCGGTGCCGGCCTCGGCCAGGACTTGACCGGCGGCCGGGTCAGCCTCCACGAGGCGGACGGCCCCCAGCAGCGCGAGGTCCGGGTCGGCCACCTGCCCGAGTGCGGAGGTGAGGTCGGTGCCATCGGCACCCTGCGGCATACGCTCCAGCAGTTCACTCAGGAGGCGCTCGGCCCGGCGTGCCTCGGTGAACCCGGCGCGCCGCGTGCCCCCGGGTCGTGGTGGCGGTGGGGTGCTCACAGCCGGATCAGGTAGCGATCCAGCTCAAAGGGGGTGACCTGAGCACGGTAGTCGTGCCACTCCTGACGCTTGTTACGCAGGAAGAAGTCGAACATCGTCTCCCCCAGCGTCTCGGCGACCAGCTCGCTGGACTCCATCACCGCGATCGCCTCGGACAACGACTGGGGCAGTTCCTCGATGCCCATCGCCCGGCGCTCACCGGCGGTGAGCGCCCACACATCGTCCTCGGCCTCCGGGGGCAGCTCGTAGCCCTCGCGCACCCCTTTCAGGCCGGCCGCGAGCACCACCGCGAAGGACAGGTAGGGGTTGCACGCCGAGTCCAGGGACCGGATCTCGATCCGGCGGCTGTGTCCCTTGCCGATGCTGTACATCGGCACCCGCACCAGGGCGCTGCGGTTGTTGTGTCCCCAGCAGACGTGGGCGGGGGCCTCAGCGCCGCCCCAGATGCGCTTGTAGGAGTTGACCCACTGGTTGGTGACGGCCGTGATCTCCCGGGAGTGGTACAGCACGCCGGCGGTGAACCGGCGGCCGATGGTGCTCAGCTCATAGTTGGCGCTCGGTTCGTAGAAGACGTTGCGGTCGCCCTCGAACAGCGAGACGTGGGTGTGCATCGCCGAGCCGGGCTGCTGAGCCAACGGTTTGGGCATGAACGAGGCGAAGGCGCCGTGCTGCAGGGCGACCTCCCGCACCACCGTCCGGAAGGTCATGATGTTGTCCGCCATGGAGAGGGCATCGGCATACCGCAGATCGATCTCGTTCTGGCCCGGGCCGCCCTCGTGGTGGCTGAACTCCACCGAGATGCCCATCTTCTCCAGCATGGTGATCGCGGCCCGTCGGAAGTCGTGCCCGTCCCCGCGGGCCACGTGGTCAAAGTAACCGGCCTGGTCGACCGGGACGGGCCCGACCACCGGATCGTAGGGCTCCTTGAACAGATAGAACTCGATCTCAGGATGGGTGTAGAAGGTGAAGCCGTCCTCACCCGCCGAGTCCAGGGCGCGCCGCAGCACCTGCCGGGAGTCGCTGCCGGCCGGGGACCCGTCCGGCATCAGGATGTCGCAGAACATCCGGGCCGTGCCCGGGTTGTCGCCCCGCCACGGCAGCACCGTGAAGGTGCTGGCGTCGGGCTGGACGATCATGTCCGCCTCGTAGACCCGGGTAAAGCCCTCGATCGAGCTGCCGTCGATGCCGATCCCCTCGGCGAAGGCCTGCTCCAGCTCGGCGGGGGCCACCGCCACGGACTTGAGCGCTCCGAGCACATCGGTGAACCACAACCGCACGAACCGGATGTCGCGCTCCTCGATGGTGCGGAGGACATACTCCTGCTGACGATCCATCCCCCCATCCTGCCGCATTGAGTCGCGGCTGCCCCGGCGGCTAACCGTTCAGCGGGTTGTTATCTGAGTAGTTGGCATCGGGGTCACCGGTCTCCCACTCCCGCTCCCGCCGGTCCGCCTCGTCCCACTCGGCGGTGCGCCGGCGCGCCTTCTCCAAAGCGTCGGACGCCTCGGTCTCCGTGTCGTAGGGCCCCATCAGGTCGCCGCCCCTGGCGCGGCCCGGATCGTCGTGGGCTTCCACCTTGCCGGTCCGTACGTTGTACCAGTAGGGCATGGCTCGTCTCCTTCGGCTGTGCTCTGGGCTGGGCCTGTTACCTAGACTCCACCGTATGCCGAGCAGCACCGCAACCGTTGCCCCAGCCCAGATCTCCCCCCGGCGGGCGGTCCCCGCCTCGATCGCCAGGCCGGAGTATGTCGACCGACCGGCTCCGGCGAAGTTCACCGGCTCCGAGGTCAAGGACGCCGACACGATCGAGCGGATGCGCATCGCCTGTCGCTTGGGCGCACAGACCCTGGCCGAGGTCGGCCGGGCCGTGGCCCCCGGGGTGACCACCGACGAACTGGACCGGATCGGGCACGAGTTCATGCTCGACCACGGTGCCTACCCCTCGACCCTGGGCTACCGCGGGTTCCCCAAGTCGCTGTGCACCTCGGTCAACGAGGTCATCTGCCACGGGATCCCCGACTCCCGACCACTGGAGGAGGGTGACATCGTCAACGTGGACGTCACGGCATACATCGGTGGCGTGCACGGCGACAATAACGCGACCTTTCTGGTCGGTGAGGTCGACGAGGAGTCCCGGCTGCTCGTTGAGCGCACCGAGGAGGCGCTGCGCCGAGCCATCCGTGCCGCGCTGCCCGGGCGCCCGATCAACGTCATCGGGCGGGTCATCGAGTCCTACGCCAAGCGCTTCGGCTACGGCGTCGTGCGGGACTACACCGGGCACGGGATCGGCGAGAGCTTCCACTCCGGCCTGGTCATCCCCCACTACGACGCCGCACCGGAGTATGGCCAATTGATCGAGCCGGGCATGACCTTCACGATCGAGCCCATGCTGAACCTCGGCAGCCCGGACTGGACCGAGTGGGAGGACGGCTGGACGGTGGTCACGGCAGATCTGCGCCGCTCCGCCCAGTTCGAGCACACCATCCTCATCACCGAGACCGGCAACGAGATCCTGACCCTTCCCTAATTTTGGGGAGGTTTCGCACGGGCCTAGCGCATTTTTGGGGAGGTTTGGCCCGTACGGATCGTCCCCAAGAATATGCACAGGGCGGGCCAAACCTCCCCAAAAATGGTTACCAGGACGTGTGGCGGGGGCGGCCCTCGTCATAGCCCGCGGCACCCTGGATGCCCACGATCGCCCGCGAGTGGAACGCCCCGATCGTGTCGGCGCCGGCATAGGTGAACGCCGAGCGGACCCCGGAGATGATCTGGTCCAGCAGGTCCTCCACCCCGGGCCGGTCGGGGTCCAGGTACATCCGGGAGCTGGAGATCCCCTCCTCGAAGAGGGCCAACCGGGCCCGGTCGAAGGCCGACCGGTCCCGGGTGCGGTGACGCACCGCCCGGGCCGAGGCCATCCCGAAACTCTCCTTGTAGAGCCGGTCGCTGCCATCGTGCTGCAGGTCGCCAGGGCTCTCGTAGGTGCCGGCGAACCAGGAGCCGATCATCACGCTGGAGGCGCCGGCCGCCAGCGCCAGAGCCACGTCCCGGGGGTACTTCACGCCCCCATCGGCCCACACCTGGGCACCGGAGTCCTTGGCTGCGGCCGCGCAGTCCAGCACGGCGGAGAACTGCGGCCGTCCCACCCCGGTCATCATCCGGGTGGTGCACATCGCCCCCGGCCCGACCCCGACCTTCACGATGTCGGCCCCGACGCTGACCAGGTCACGGGCCCCGTCGGCGGAGACTACGTTGCCAGCCACCAGCGGGACGCGCACCCCGGTGGCCTGCTCGTGAGCGTCCCGAGCCTGCCGCACCGCCGGGAGCACGTCGATCATCTTCTCCTGGTGCCCGTGGGCGGTATCCACAACCAGCACATCAACCCCGAAGCCGAGCAGCGCCTCGGCCCGTGCCCGCACATCACCATTGATCCCGACGGCAGCACCGATGCGCAGCCGCCCAGCAGCATCCAACGCCGGCGTGTAGATCGCCGAGCGCAGCAGCCCAGTCCGAGTGACCACCCCGGCCAACTGGTCACCGGAGACCACCGGCGCCACCGTGAGGTGCTGGCTGTCCAGCAGGTCAAAGGCCTCGCGAACATCAGTGCCCTCGGGCACCACGACCACCGGCTCGTGCATGATGTCGCGCACCTGAGCAAACCGGTCGACCTCGGCGCAGTCCTCCTCAGTGATGACGCCCACCGGTCGCCCCTGCTCGATGACCACGGCGGCCCGATGGGCCCGCTTGCCCATCACCGACAGCACCTGCGCCACCGGAGCATCGCCGTCGATCGTGATCGGCGTCTCATACACCGGGTGGGCCCCCTTGACCGCCCGAACGGTGTGCTCGATCGCCTCCACCGGGATGTCCTGCGGCAGCACCGCCACGGCACCTCGCCGGGCCACGGTCTCGGCCATCCGCTTGCCGGAGACCGCCGTCATGTTGGCCACCACGACCGGGATGGTGGTGCCGACCTGATCGGGGGTGGTCAGGTCCACGTCCATCCGGGAGGTCACCGCGGAGCGCGACGGGACCATGAAGACGTCGTTGTAGGTCAGATCGTGCTGCGGTTGCATGCCGCCCAGGAATTCCACGCCCGGCAGCCTAGTCGAGCACGCCGGCACCCGGAGCGCGCGGCTGCAGCCTACCTGCCGCACGGCCTACGGTGTGGCTATGCAGATCACACACCTGGGCCACTCGTGCGTGCTGCTCGAGGTGGCCGATCAACGCCTCCTGATCGACCCGGGCACCTTCAGCGACTTCGACACGGTCACCGACCTGACCGCCATCCTGGTCACCCACCAGCATCCCGATCACGTGGACCCGGCCCGGCTGGCACCCCTGCTGGCGGCCAACCCGGAGGCCCGGGTCCTGCTGGAGGAACAGACCGTGGACCAACTCGCGCAGGCCGCCGGTGACCAGGCTCACCGGTTGGAGGGTATGCCGAGTGGCACCGACGTGGCCCTCGGTTCCGTGAGCATGAGCCCGGTCGGGCAACGTCATGCCTTCATCCACGGGTACCTGCCGCGGATCGACAACACCGGGGTGGTGATCCGCGCCGCCGGTGAGCCGAGCGTCTTCCACCCCGGAGACGCCCTGGACGCCGAGCCGGGCCCGGTGGACGTGCTGCTGGTGCCGATCAATGCCCCCTGGGCCCGGGTGGCCGACACGGTGTCCTTCGTGCGCCGGATCCGCCCGGCCCGGGTGGTGCCGATCCATGATGGTCTGCTGAACGACACCGGGCGGGCGATGTACCTGAACCACGTTGGCACCTACGGTGCCGACGACGGCGTCCAGGTGCTGGACCTGCGGGGCCAAGGACCGACCACCTTGTCGCGGGAGCGCTAACCGGCCAGGCCGGTGGCCCCAAAAGCCAGTCCGAGCAGGTAGGTCAGGGCCGCGGCCCCGTAGCCGATGCCGAGCTGCCGCAGCGCCCGCCGCAACGGCGGGGCGCCGGAGAGCAGGCCGACCACGCTGCCGGTGATCATCAGGGCAACCCCGACCAGCACCGCAGCCAGGATCAGGGCTGGGTAACCGGTCATCCCGACCACGAACGGCAGGATCGGAACCAGCGCGCCGCTGGCGAAGAAGCCGAAACTGGAGGTGGCCGCCCCCCAGGCGTTGCCGACAGCCTCATCTCCGTCGCCGTCCAGCGCCGCATCGGGCATGGCCCCCTCGGGCAGCTGCCGCTCCGGGTGCCGGTGCACCGCTGACATCACCTCGTGGGCCTTGGCACGGGCGGCCTCGTCCTCCATGCCGCGGGAGCGGTAGACCAGGGTGAGCTCGTTCTCCTCCAGGTCCAGCTCAGGCACCGCGGCCCGGGCGTGCTGACTGGGGTGGGAGGCCGCGAGCAGCTCTCTGGCCGAGCGCACCGAGATGTACTCCCCCGCGCCCATCGACAGGGCACCGGCCAGCAGGCCGGAGACACCGGCTGCCAGCACCACGCCGCTGGAGGCGCCGGTGCCGGCCATGCCCATGACCAGGGCCAGGTTGGAGACCAGCCCGTCGTTCGCGCCGAAGACGGCCGCGCGGAAGTTGCCGGTCATGTGGGCCCGGCCGCGGGCCGCCAAACCGCGCAGCACCTCCTCGTGGATCATCTCGTCGGCCGCCATCTGCGGGGTGGCGGCCGCATCGGTGAAGTAGGGGGTGCGTGCCTCGGCGCTCTGGGCCAGGGCCAGCACGAAGACCGAGCCGAAGCGTTGGGCGAGGAACCCCAGGACGCGGTTGTGCAGGCTGGGCCGGACCGGTTTGCCGATCTCGTCGCCCAGCAGCTCCACCCAGTGGGCCTCGTGCCGCTTCTCCGCCTCGGCCAGGGCCAGCAGAATCTCTCGCTCCTCGCCGGTGCGCCGCTCGGCCAGCGCCCGGTAGACCCGGGCCTCGGCCCGCTCATCGGCCAGGTACCGCCGCCACCGGCGGGTCTGTTGCGGCGAGGGCGTGCGGTCCCTGGTCATGATTCTCCTGGGTCAGATGGGACGGGGCCCCCGCCCGGCCCTGGTGAACACCAGGGTAGGCGGGGGCCCGAGTCATTGGCCAGGTAGATGAGGCTACCTGCTGGGAGCCGGCCGTCAGATCGGTGCGTGGTCCCGCGCCCCCAGGTAGGCGGGCCGGGCGGCCGGCGCGGCGAACGGCTCCACGCAGGCGTTCTCCACCGAGTTGAACACGATGAAGACGTTGGAGCGCGGGTAGGGCGTCACGTTGCCGTTGGAGGCGTGCATGCAGTTGGAGTCGAACATGGTCGCTCCCCCGGCCTTGCCGGTCAGCACATCGATCCCGTACCGGTCGGCGAAGTCCCGCAGGATCTTGGCGTCCGGGGTGCCCGCGCCCTGCATCACCAGGGACTGCTTGAAGTTGTCCTCCGGCGTCTCGCCGACGCAGGAGATGAACTCCTGGTGCGAGCCGGGCATGATCATGAGCGGCCCGTTGTAGGAGTAGTTGTCGGTCAGCGCGATCGAGATGCTGATCGCCCGCGGACCCGGCATACCGTCCTCGGCGTGCCAGGTCTCGAAATCGGAGTGCCAGGAGAATTCCTTGCCGACGAAGCCGGGCTTGAAGTTGACTCGGCTCTGGTGGATGTACACCTCGGAGCCGAGCACCTGCCGGGCCCGGTCCACGACTCGGGGGTCGTGCGCGATCGCCGCGAACACCGGGTTGCTCAGGTGCACCTCAAAGATGGAGCGGACCTCCTGGGACTTGGCCTCCACGACGGTGCGCTCATCCGCCAGCACCTCCGGGTCCTGAGACAGCCGGCGCAGCTCGGCGCTCATCGTCTCGACCTCCTCGGGGGTCACCAGGTCCGGCACCTGCAGGTAACCGGTGCGTTCCAGTCGGTCCAGTTCCTCGGCGGTGTACGGGCCGGAGTCGGCCGTGCCGAAGACGACCGGCTCCTCCCGGGTGATCACGTCGGGTTCACCGTCCAGGCGGGTCCGGTAACGGTCGCGCGTGGTGGTGTCGGCGGTGGTCATCAATATCCTTTCCTCGGTTTCTGGATGAGACATCGCGATCTCTTGGTCAGGATCGAGCCGTGCCCGGGTGGGCACGGCCGTGTGCCCCGGTCAGGGGCCACGTCGGAAGGGTCCGCGGCGCGGGCCGGGCCGGGCGCTCGATGGCTCGGGCCCGGCGCTGCGCGGATCAGGCCGGGGTCTCCTCCTCGGTCAGCAGCGGGTAGACGCCGTTCTCGTCGTGCACCTCGCGGCCGGTGACTGGCGGGTTGAAGACGCAGGCGCAGTGGATGTCCTCCACGGCCCGCACGGTGTGCTTCTCGTGGCCGTCCAGGAGGTACATAGTGCCGGGGGCCAACGGGTGCTCCTCCCCGGTCTCCCGGTTCACCAGCGTCCCGGTGCCGGCATACACATAGACACACTCGACGTGGTTGGCGTACCACATGTCGGTCTCGGTGCCGGCGCGCAGCACGGTGTCATGGAAGGAGAAGCCGACCTTGTCGCTGGCCAGCACGAAGCGGCGACTCCGCCAGTTGCCGTGCTCCACGTCGTTGTCGGTGCCATTCAGGTCGTGCAGGTTGATGACCTTCACGAAAGAGTCCTCTCATCAGGTGTGGGCGCGGTCTGTGGCCGCGGGATGGCAGTACGGCGCACCGGCCCGGCCTGACGGAGCGTCGTGCCCGGCCGGTGCGGTGCGCGTCTCAGGCTGCGGCCGAGACCGAGGAGGTGACGGAGTCTGCCAGGATGGCCAGCCCGTGCTGCAGGTCGGCGGAGGAGACCGTCAGCGGCGGCATCACCTTGACGACCTCGCTGTCCGCTCCGGAGGTCTCCACCAGCAGGTGGCGTCGGAAGGCCTCGGCGGCCACCCGGCCGGCCAGATCCAGGTCCTCGAAGTGAATCCCTGCCAGCATGCCGCGGCCACGGTAGCTGGCACCGGGCACCTGGGCCGCGATTTGCTGCAGACCGGACTTCAGCTCCTCGCAGCGCTCGCGCACCTGGGCCGCGAACGTGTCATCGGACCAGAACTCACGCAGCGCGGCCGTGGCGGTGATGAAGGCGGGGTTGAAGCCGCGGAAGGTGCCGTTGTGCTCCCCCGGCTCCCACAGGTCCAGGCTGGGACGCAGCAGGGTGGCGGCGAAGGGCAGGCCCAGGCCGGACAGGCTCTTGGACAGGCACACCACGTCCGGGACGATGTCGGCTTCCTCGAACGAGAAGAACCGTCCGGTGCGGCCACACCCGGCCTGCACGTCATCGACAATGAGCAGCACTCCGAAGCGGGTGCACAGCTCGGAGAGCGCCCGCAGCCACTCCATCCGGGCTGCGTTCAGGCCACCCTCGCCCTGGACGGTTTCCACGATCACCGCCGCGGGCAGGGCGAGCCCAGAGCCGCTGTCGGCCCAGACCCGCTCGAGCCACCCGAAGTCCGGCGTGGACCCGTCCAGGTAGTCGTCGTAGGGAGCGGTCGAGGAGTGATACAGCGGCGTGCCGGCGCCGGCGCGCTTCATCGAGTTCCCGGTGACGGCCAGGGAGCCCAGCGTCATCCCGTGGAAGGCGTTGGTGAAGGAGACCACGTCGGTGCGTCCGGTCGCCTTGCGGGCGATCTTCAGCGCCGTCTCCACCGCATTCGTGCCGGTAGGGCCGGGCAGTTGGACCCGGTAGTCCAGGTCGCGCGGCTCCAAAATGGTCTCCTCGAAGGCACGCAGGAACTCGCGCTTGGCCACGGTGTACATGTCCAGGGAGTGGATCACGTTGTCCTCGGCCAGGTAGTCGGTCAGCGCCTGCTTGAGCACCGGGTGGTTGTGCCCGTAGTTGAGCGCCCCGGCGCCGGCGAAGAAGTCCAGGTACCGCTGGCCGTCCTCGGTGACCTGCTCGGCGCCGGAGGCCTTCTCGAAAACGACCGGCCAGTTGCGGCAGTAACTGCGCACGACGGACTCGCGTCGCTCAAAAATGGTGGTGTCGGTCACGAGAGCTCCTTTGCATGGGGCGCGGTGCCCAGGGTGAAGTGGGACTGGGCGGTGCGGCGCAGCGGGGTGATCCGGTGCAGCAGCTCGGCGTCCCAGTCCTGGTTGGGGGGGAAGTGGTCTTCGGTGAACAGGTCGGTGACCGTGTGCTGGGCCCCGTGCCGTTCGGCGAAGGAGGCGAACAGCCGTTGGGAGGCCGGGTTGTCCGCGGTGATGGTGGTCTCCAGGGAGTACACGCCGGTGCGTCGGACGACTTCATCCAGCAGCTGGCCGGCCAGGCCGTGACCGCGGTACTCGGCGTCGACGGCGACCTGCCAGATCATCAACGTGGTGGACTCCTCCGGACGGCGGTAGCCGGTCACGAAGCCACCGACCTCGCCGTCCACCTCCAGCACCAGCGAGGTCGCGTGGAAATCACGGGCCCACAGGATGTAGGCGTACGGCGTGTTGAGGTCCAACCGCACGGAGTCGCGGGCAACTCGCCACATGTCGGCGCCGTCCTCCACGGTCGGCTGCCGCAGCACGGTCTTCAGGGCGGTAGCGGTCGCGGTACTCATCGGCCACTCCCAGCGTGCGCCAGGGCCAGCGGACTGCCGTCCACCGGCGCGCCCTCGGCATCCAGCTCGAGATCGAGGTCAAAGGCGCTGTGCACGGCCCGGGCAGCCTGCTCCAGCTGGCTGTCCTCGACCACCACGGAGAGACGGATCTCCGAGGTGGAGATGAGGTGCACCGTGATGCCCGCTGAGCTGAGCGCGCGGAACAGGGTGGCGGGCACCTCCGGTGAGGAACGCATCCCCGAACCGACGACGGACAACTTGCCGACCTCGTCGTCGATCGAGACGGCGGTGAAGCCGAGTTCTTCCTGCTGGGCGCGCAACGCCTCGACCGCCTTGTGGGCGTCCTGCACCGGCAGCGCGAAGGAGAAGTCAATGACTCCGGTGTCGCTGGCGGTGTGGGTCTGCCCGATCATGTCGAGGGTGTCCACCGTGTTGGTGATCACGGCGAAGATGGCGGCGGCACGGCCCGGGACATCGGGCACGTTCACGACAGTCACCTTGGACTGGTCGTGGCTATGGGCCAGGCCGCGAATACGCGGTTCCTCCATGGGATCCTCCTGGTTTTTATGGAGAGGCGGGCGCTCGGGGACGAACCGGGGGTCGTCGGAGACCCAGGTGCCCGCCAGGTCGGTAAAACTGGAACGGACGTGCAGCGGCACGTCGTAGCGGCGTGCGAACTCGATGGACCGCAGGTGCAGCACCTTGGCACCGTGCGCGGACAGTTCCAACGCCTCCTCGGTGGACAGGTACGGCAACTGGCGCGCCAACGGCACGACACGCGGGTCGGCCGAAAACAGCCCGTCGACGTCGGTGAGAATCTCGCAGTAGTCGGCGTCGAGGGCGGCGGCCAGGGCGACGGCTGTGGTGTCGGAGCCGCCACGACCCAGGGTCGTGACGTCGTCGTCGGCAGAGCCGCCCTGGAAGCCGGCCACGATGGCGACAGCGCCGGCATCGAGGGTCTGGCGAATGCGATCGGGGGCCACATCCAGGATGCGTGCCCGGCCGAACTCATCGTTGGTGCGCAAGCCAGCCTGCACCCCGGTGAAGGAGGTGGCGGGATGTCCGAGCTCGTGGATCGCCATCGCCAGCAGCGCCATCGAGATGCGCTCACCGGCGGTGAGCAGCATGTCGAGCTCGCGCGCCGTGGGTTGTCGGGTGATCTCTCGGGTGAGGTCGAGTAGGTCGTCGGTGGTGTCCCCCATCGCCGAGACCACGACTGCGACGTCGTGTCCGGCGTCTCGGGTGGCCACGATCCGGCGGGCTACTCGAGAGAGCCCATCGGCGTCGGCCACAGAGGACCCACCGTACTTCTGAACGACCAGAGCCATACATACTCCGTGTAGGGGTTGAGGACTGGACGTCGCAACACTCTAACGACTTTG
>CAYVEH010000070.1:0-13011 GCA_964450585.1 uncultured Ornithinimicrobium sp. | reverse complement strand
GGGCGGCTGACCCAGGTGAAGGCCCGGAACGGGATCGCCAGCAGCACCGCGGAGGTCTCCGGGTGGGAGATCGCCCAGGACTTCGGGGCCATCTCACCGACGACCATGTGCAGGAAGACCACCATCGCCACCGCAATGATCACTGCAATCAGGTGGGTCAGCGCCGTGGGGAGACCGGCCCACTGCAGCAGCGGGTCCACCAGCCGGGCGACGGCCGGCTCGGCCAGGGCACCCAGGCCCAGCGTGCACAGCGTGATGCCCAACTGTGCCCCGGCCAGCATCAGCGACAACTCCCTGCTGGCGGCGACCGCTGACTTGGCGGCGCGGTTGCCAGTGGCGGCACGCTCCTCCAACCGGTGCCGTTTGGCAGCGACCACGGCGAACTCGGCCGCGACGAAGAAGGCGTTCAACACCAGCAGCAGGACGCTGATCACCAAGGCGGCACCGGTGCTCATCGGGCCTCCTCAACGGCCGGCTCGGCAGCGCTCTCGGCTGCCAGCGAGCCGGGCTGGGTCTGCGGGGCGTGTAACCGCACCGTCTCGGGCACGAACCGCTGCACCGTCAGCACATCCAACTGCACCCGGTGGATCTCCGGGTTGCCGAACTCGTCGCGCCCGTCCCAGGCGACCTCGACAGTGTCACCTTCCTCGGCGACCCGCTCCAACTGGCCCATGATCAGACCGGACACGGTGTCGTAGTCCTCGTGCTCGGGCAGGCTGACCCCGGTGGTGTCGAGCACCTCATCCAGCCGCAGCCGCGCCGGGATCTCCCAGCTGCCATCGGGCTGGGCGGCGACCGTCTCCTCCTCGGTGTCGTCCTCGTCCCAGATCTCGCCGACGACCTCTTCGGCGACGTCCTCGAAGGTGATGACCCCGGAGAAACCCCCGTACTCATCGACGATCACGGCGATCTGCCGGTGGGACTGGCGCATCTGCTCCAGCACCCGGGGCAGGGGCAGGCTCTCCGGCAGGATCAACGCCTCACTGGCCAGGTCCCGCACGGTGGCCTGCGGGCGCGTGGCCGCGGGGACCTCCAGCAGCTCGTGCAGCCCGATCACGCCGACGATGTCGTCGATGTCGCGACCCACCACCGGGAAGCGGGAGTGCCCGGTCTCCAGTAGCTCCAGCACCCGGGCTGCGGGTTCGTCAGCCTGCACGGTCTCCACGTCGATGCGCGGGGTCATCACCTGCTCGGCCACGTGCTTGCGGAACGCCAAGCCGCGGCCCAGCAACCGGGACAGGTCCTCGTCGAGCAGGCCGCCGGTGTGCGCCTCGTCGATGATGCGGTGCAGCTCCTCGGGGGTGGCCCCCTGGGGCAGCTCCTCCAACGGCTCAATCCCGACGGCACGCAGCAACCGGTTCGAGGCCGCGTCGAAGAGGTGGATGATCGGGCCGGCAACGGCCAAGTAGATCAGGGTGGAGCGCGACAGCGCCCGGGCCAACTGGACCGACCGGGCAATCGCCAGGTTCTTGGGGCCCAACTCGCCCAGCACCATCTGCACCCCGGTAGCAATGATGAGGGTGACCGCCACCGACAGCGAGGTGGTCGCTGCTGGGGAAAGATCACTGAAACCGAGCAGGGCCGCCAGACCCCGGCCCAGCAGGGGCTCGCCGGCGAACCCGACCAGCAGCGCGGTCAGCGTGATGCCGAACTGTGCCCCGGAGAGGGTGAAAGACAGCCGCGAGGTCACCTTCAGGGCACGCTCGGCGGCCCTGTCGCCCTCGGCAGCCAACTGTTGCAGCCGGCCGCGGTCGACGGCGACGTAGGCGAACTCCTGGGCGACGAAATAGCCGGTCAGGGCCGTGAGGACGACGATGACCAGCAAGCCGCTGAGGATCAGCATCAGGCAGATCCCCGCCGGACGAGATGAGTGGAGCGCCGGGCCTGACCCGGCCGGGTACTACTGGGCTCTGCGGGTTCGTCCGTCGGTTCTGCCTGTTTATGCATGTCACAAGGGTACTGGACAGGTGCCGCCCCGAGGTATTTCCACCCGGGAGGACTCGTCCGGGTCGGGGTGCGCACCGTCTGGTTCCTCCCGAGTGCGGTGTGCCGACCCTGCGGTGTCGGTGCCCTCTCCTACGGTGAGGACAGCACAGCAAGGAGTGAGATGGTCCGGTTTCTGCACACTGCCGACTGGCAGATCGGCATGACGCGGCACTTCCTCCAGGGGGAGGCCCAAGCGCGCTTTGCCGCTGCCCGGATCGACCTGATCCGCCGCATCGGGTCCCTGGCCCAGGAGCAGCAGTGTGACTTCATCGTGGTGTCTGGCGATGTCTTCGACGCCAATCAACTGTCCGCCCAGACCGTGGGGCGCGCCCTGGAGGCGCTGGCCACCGTTCCGGTGCCGGTCTTCCTGCTGCCCGGCAACCACGACCCGCTCGACCCCGTCACGATCTACCGCAGCCCCCAGTTCCTGCGGCAGTGCCCCGCGCACGTGCACGTCCTGGACGGGGCCGAGCCGGTGCAGGCCGCCGATGGGGTCCAACTGATCTCGGCCCCGTGGCGCGGCAAGCACCCCGGTGAGGACCTGGTCGAGGCAGCCTGTGCGGCTGCCCTGGGCGGTATGCCGTCACCCCGCGAGGACGACCTCGTCCGGATCGTGGTGGGGCACGGAGCCGTGGATGTGCTGGACCCGGACCGTGCCAACCGGGCCGCCATCGCCCTGGCGCCCCTGGAGGAGCACCTCGCGGCCGGGCGGATCCAGTACGTCGCCCTGGGGGACCGGCACTCCTGCACCCAGGTCGGAGACAGCGGGGCGGTGTGGTACTCCGGCACCCCGGAGGTCACCGATCACCGAGAGACACGGCCGGGGGAGGTGCTCGTGGTGGAGGTCGATACTGCCGGCCCCCCGGTGGTCACGCCACACCGCGTCGGCACCTGGACGTTCCGCACACTGCAGCGTGAGGTCAGCAGCGGCGCGGACGTGACGGCGCTGGGGGAGGAGCTCGCCGCCATCCCCGACAAGGACCGCACGGTCCTGCGACTGGCGCTGCGCGGTGTGCTGGGTCTGGTGGAGCACGCCCAGCTGACCGACCTGCTGGAGGAGCACGGGGCGGTGTTTGCCGCCCTCCGGCTCTGGGAGCGGCATACCCGTGTGCAGGTGACCGCCGACGGAGCCGACCTGGAGGAGCTGCGCCTCGGTGGCTTCCTGAGTGCCGCGGCCGCGGAGATGCAGGAGTTGGCCGCGTCGGCCGGTGCCGAGCCTGCCGCTGACGACGGCGACCTCCCCGAGGTCCTGGAGGCCCGGGATGCCGATGGCTGCGAGGAGCCACCCGAGGATGCGGAGGAGCAGCCCGACCCGTTGTCCTGGACGTTCGAGCCGAGCGACGAGCCGGACGCCCGCAGCGCCGCGGACGCGCTGACATTGCTCTACCGATTCTCCCGGGAGGTGGCCCGGTGAGACTGCATCGTCTCCAGCTCCGTGACGTGCGTGGTGTCCGGGAGCGCACCGTGGAGTTTCCAGACACCGGCGTGGTGGTGATCGAGGGGCCCAACGAGGTCGGCAAGACCACCCTGCTCGAGGCGCTGGACCTCTTGCTGGACCCGCGGGCCAAGGCCACCTCGCGGTCCCGGGCGGTGAAGGCTCTGCAGCCGCTGAACCGGGATGTCGGCCCACGCGTCGAGGCGGAGTTCACTGTGGGGGCACACCGGGTCCGGTTCACCAAGCAGTGGCTGCGTGGGCCATCGACCGAGCTGGAGATCCTGGCTCCCACCCGCGAGCAGCACACCGGCGAGGCCGCGCAGCATCGCCTCGACGCTCTGTTGGCCGACGCCCTGGACCGACCGTTGTGGGATGCACTGCGGTTCACCCAGGCTGGTGCGTTGGGGCAGGTCCCGCTCACCGATAGCGCCGTGCTGACCCAGGCCCTGGACGGTGCCAGCGGCATGGACCTGCACACCGCGGACGGCGGGCCGCTCCTGGAGCGGGTGGAGCAGGAGTTCGGGCGCTACTACACCCGCACCGGCCGGATGCGCGGCGAGCTGAAGGCTGCCGCCGTCGCGACCGAGGCAGCCCGCGAGGCCGCGGTGCATGCCCACCAGGCGCTGTTGGAGAGCCAGGGCCTGGTGCAGCGGCATGAGCAGCTACGCACCCAGGTCGACACCCTGTCCGCACGCACCCTGACCCTGCGGGCCGCACTACAGCGGGCCGAGGGCCACCAGCACGAGGTCGAGACCCTGGTGCGCGCCCACGAAGAGTCCACCGCTGCCCTGGACCAGGCACGCCGGGAGTCGGTCCGCGCCCGAGAGGACCTCATCCGACGGGAGCGCGCGCTCCAGGCGGTCAGCGACGCCGAGTCCCGGTTGGCCCAGGCCGAGCAGGCGGCCGCTCATGACGTCGAGACCCTGGCGCGGCAACAGCAGACCCGGCAGGAGCTCTCCCAGGGGCGCGATGCGGCCCGGGCCGCGTGGGAGCGCGCCAGTGCAGTCGCCGAGTTGGCACTGGCCGATGTGCAGCACCTGGAGGAAATGGATCAGCAGGCACACCTCGCCACCACCCTGGAACGGTTGGCCGGCCTGCGCGAGCAGCAGCAGGCTGCGCAGGACGACCTGGCGGCGACCCCCACGGTGGACCGTGCCCAGGTGCAGGCCCTCGAGGCGGCCGAGCACGCGGTCGTGCAGGCGGAGGCTCGGCTGGAGGCCAGCACCGCGCGGGTGTCGCTGGAGGCGTTGGGCGAAGACCTCACGGTTGCGGTCAACGACGAACCGATCCAGGTCTCCGAGCAGACCCCGCACGAGATCCCGATCCACGGTGGTCTACGAGTGGAGCTACCCGGCCAGTTACGCGTCACGGTCCGACCGCAGGACAGCGCGGCACAGGTGGTGCGCGACCTGCAGGCGGCCGAGGGCAAACGCGCGGAGCTGCTCGATGAGATCGGGGTCAACGATCTGAACCAGGCCCGGGAGGCAGCCCAGCGCCACCGTGACGCCGCGGCCCGCGTCCGCCACACGGCGGAACGGATCGAGGACCTGCTCGCCGGTGGCACTGAGGACCAACTTCTCCGGGAGCAGCGACGCTTGACCGATTCCATCGCCGAGGGCCGGGCCGCGCGGCCCCGGGACCATCACCTCCCGGTCGACACGGCCACCGCGCGGGCCGTGGCTCGTGCAGCGGCAGCCGAGCAGAAGGAGACCGAGACCGCGTGGCGGCGCGCCGAGACGGCGTGGCAGGAGCAGGAACGGCAGGTGAGCCAACTCGAGCTGCAGATCGAGAAGTCTCGCGGGGTGCGCGAGACGCTCACCGAGCGTCTCGACCGCGACCGCCAGCAGTTGGCCGAGAGCCAGCAGCGGACCTCCGGGGAGGCCCTGCAGGAGGCGGTGCAGGCGGCCGAGAGTCACTACGCACGGGTGGAGTCCCGGGTCGCGGTGACCGGACGGGAGTTGGAAGAGGCAGACCCTGAGGGTGTGCGAGCCCGGTTGACCGCAGCTGAGCAGGCGCTGACCGAGCACGAGTCACAGGTCACCGCCGTTCGCCGCGAGCTGGCACAGGTGCAGGGCAAGGTCGAGTTGGTCAGTGGCGAGGGCCGGCAGGAGGCCTACGACCTGGCCGTGACGGAGTTCCTGGGCCTCAAGGGCGAGTTGGAGCGGGTGCACCATCAAGCCCGGGCCGTGCGCCACCTGCGCGAGACCCTGATGCGGCACCGGCAGGCAGCGCACCGCGCCTACGTGCAGCCCTACCGACGGGAAGTCCAACGGCTGGGGCAGCAGGTGTACGGACCCACCTTCGACGTGGAGGTGGCCCCCGACCTGACCATCACCAGCCGCACCCTGGCCGGTCTCAGCGTGCCGTTCGACCAGTTGTCCGGCGGCGCCCGCGAGCAGCTCGGCATCCTGTCCCGCCTGGCGGTCGCTGGGCTGGTGGAGAGCGGCGCGGGCGTCCCGGTGGTCATCGACGACGCCCTGGGGTACACCGATCCCGACCGGTTGGACCGAGTCAGTGCCGTGCTCGCCGGGCCCGGGCAACACACTCAGGTGGTGCTGCTGACCTGCACCCCCCAGCGGTACCAGGGCATCCCGGGAGCGACGACGATCCAGCTCAGCGCCTGAGAGGCTGCGCCGCGGGCCCGTCCACGTGGAAGTCACCCAGGTCAGCTGCCTGAGTGAGTCGCCAGTGCTCCAGGATCCGCCAGGGGGAGTTGGTCACCACCCGACCCTGGTCGTTGCGGTACCAGGTGCGCATGCCCGGGTGCGTCCAGATCATGGTCTCCAGCGCCTCGTCGATCCGGCGGTTGTAGTCCTCGTGGACCTCCGGGCGGCACTCGACCTGACGGGCATCTCGTGCGATGAGCTGACCGAGCAGGTCCAGGATGTAGCGGACCTGACACTCGTTGATGAAGACGAGGCTGCCGCCGTGGCCCAGATTGGTGTTGGGGCCGTAGAGGAAGAACAGGTTGGGAAAGCCCGGCTCGGTGATGCCCAGGTAGGCCCGGGCATCAGCGCTGCCCCACTGGTGCTGCAACTGCCGTCCCTGCCGACCGGTGATGCTGATCTGCGCCAATGGATTCCAGCTGTGGAACCCGGTGGCATAGACCAGGACGTCGGCGGGGTGCTCCGTGCCGGCGCTGTCCACGACTCCACCGGGGGTGATCCGCTCGATCGAGTCAGTCACCAGCTCCACGTGGGGGCGTTTCAGCGTGTCGAACCACCCGTTGTCCAGCAGCATCCGCTTGCCGAAGGGTGGATAGTCCGGCAGGGCCTTGGCCAGTAGGTCGGGGTAGCCCAGCAGTTTGAGCTTGGCGTAGCGGGACAGGAACTTGCGTTGGGTGTCGTTGACGGCGTTGATGGACCGGTCCGGATGCTCCCAGTGCGGGTCGATGACCAGCGCGTCAAAGACCTTGTCCCCGAAGGTCCACACCTGCCGCATCCGGTGCCAGGCGGCGTAGAACGGTACCTGCTCCATCAGGTACGCCATGCGTTCTGTGACTCGTTGCGAGTACTCCGGGTGCGGCGCCACCCATTGGGGGGTGCGTTGGAAGATCGACAACTGCCCGACCTGGTCGGCGATCGCCGGCACCAGCTGCATGGCGCTGGCGCCGGTGCCCACCACGGCCACCTGTTGGCCCTCCAGGTCCAGCTCCGCCGGCCAGTTTGCCGAGTGGAACTGCGCTCCGGCGAAGCTCTCTGCCCCCGTGACCGTGGGCACGGCAGGTCGGTTGAGCTGACCGACAGCGCTGACCAGGAACCGGCCACGGACCGTGTGGCGGGTGCCGTCGGCGGTGGTCGTGGTGACGACCCAGTCGGCGGCCTCCTCGTCGAACTCGGCGCGCTCCACCCGATGGTTGAACCGGATGCAGTCCAGCACCCCGAAGTGAGCGGCCGCCCGCCGGAGGTAGGCATGGATCTCATCACGCTTGGCATACGCGCGGGACCAGGTGCCGGGGAAGAAGGAGTAGGAGTACCAGTTGCTGGGGGTGTCCACGCCGCAGCCGGGGTACCGATTCTCAAACCAGGTGCCGCCCAGGTCGGGGTTCTTCTCCAGGACGGTGACCTCGACCCCGGCCAGTCTCAGTTGGATGGCCAGGCACAGCCCGGAGGGCCCGGCCCCAATGATGACCACGGAGTGATCCTGGCGGCCGGGCAGGGCCCGCAGCTGCTCCGGGTGGAAACGCGGGGTCCAGCCCATCTCCTCACGCATCATCGGCACGTACTCCAGGGGCACCTCCTCGCCGGTGCACGCGCTCATGATCTGGCGCAACCGTTGCTCGTCCGGCACCTGCGTCAGCCCGGGCAGGTCGGGCCGGGACAGGATCTGTGCAGCAGCGTCACGGATCTGGGAACGCACCTGTTCGGGCAGGCCTCCATCCGGGTGGTCGCTCAGGCCCGGAGAGCTGGTCGGCCGGTACGGTTCCCGTAACCACAGGTCATCGCCGGTCACCTGCGCCAGCACAGCCAGCAGCACGGGGATGTGGGCATCCTCCAGCGCCCATCGCAGGGACCGGCTCATGCGCCCCCGGCAGGATTCGAACCTGCGACACCCGCTTTAGGAGAGCGGTGCTCTATCCCCTGAGCTACGAGGGCGGGGCGGGGCGAAAACCGCCGCCCGAGGCCATCAGCCCGGTGCAGCGGCGGGTCGCCGGGGCGAGCCTATCGCGGGCGGTGGGCCCACGCCTATCGCAGCGCCAGCGGTCGGCCCGGACGACCAGCCGTGTCGGTCCGGCTCCTCACCGCGCACTGGTTAACCTGGCACCGTGAGTCAACCTGTCGACGGCCCGGGCGTGCGGGTCGAGGTGTCCCCTGCGGACGCATCCCGTGCCGCCGTGCAGGCAGCTCAGTCCTCGTGGCGCGCTGAACTGGCCGACCTGGGCGGGCGGAACACGCTCATGTGGCACCGGGACCTGGCCACCGGGACGATCGATCTGACAGTGGCGCACCCCGGCGGCGTCGCCAAGTTGCTCGCCGGACACGACACTCGCCTCTCTGAGCTGGTCCGGGAGTCGGTGGCACTGACCGAGGCGCGCCGTCGCGTCAGTGCGATCCGCACCAAGGCCGCCGAACTGCTGCGAGAGCACGGGATGAGCACCCTGTTCCTGGCGGTGGGGATGGCCTCCTGGCACCTGCCCCGGGCGCCGATCCCACCGCGGGCGCCCGTGCTGTTGCGGGGGGCGCAGATCCGCCCCACCGACGCCTCCCGCCGAGACTTCGTGCTGCACCTGGACTCCGACGTGGTCTTCAACCCCGCCCTGGAGCACTACCTGCGCGGGGAGCGCGGCCTGGAGCTGGAGGGTTCGGTGCTGGCCGGAGCCAGTATCGGGCGGCACGGGTTTGACCCGCGACCCACCTATGACCGGTTGGAGCTCATCTGCCACGACATCGAGGGCTTCGGTATCGGCCCGCAGTTGGTGCTCAGCACCTACCCGTTGGCCAAGTTGCCGCTGGTCGCAGAGTTGACCGGCCCCGTAGAACGGCTGGCCGAGCGGCCGCTCCTGGTGGGGTTGGCCAGAGCCGAGGCAAGCCAGCCCGGGCATTCGCCGGGCCCCGGGCCGCACACTCCGGACTCCGCAACCGCCGCGCCACCCGCCAGTGCCTCGGACCCCAGACAGTCACGGGCGTCGGTCGTGGAGACCGACGAGGCGCAGCGCGCCGTCCTGGACCTGCTGGCTCGTGGTGAGTCGGTCGTGCTGGATGCCGTCCCCGGCACCGGTCGCACCCAGACGATCAGCAACGCGGTGGCGGACTCGATCCGCACCGGGGGCGCCACCGTGGTGGCCGCCGAGCAGCGCCGTGCGCTCCGCGATGTGCGGGAGCGGTTGACCAGCGTCGGGCTCGGCGATCTGGTGCTGGAGATCCAGGAGACGCCCGCCGGGGCCCGACAGGCCGCTGCTGAGCTCATGGCGGCCCTCGATCGCCATCTGGCCAACCGCGACCAGACGGACCAACAGCAGACGGTGACCCCGGAGCGGTCTGACAGCGACCCCGTCGAGGTGCTGCGTGCCCACGAGCAGCACCTGCACGGCCGACGCGAGCCCTGGGGAGTCTCCCTGGCGCAGACCCAGGACGTGCTGACCCGACTGGCGGCACTGCCGCAACCGCCGACCTCGCACGTCCGCCTGGATCAGCAGGTGCTCGCCGAGCTGACCCCCGAGTCGCTGCAGGACGTGCACGGCGCGCTCGAGCGCGCCGTCGCGGCCGGGGCATGGAAGTCCCGCTCCGAGGACCCGTGGTTCGGAGCCCGCATCACCAACGACCACGAGGCCGAGCGGGCCGCCGGCATCGTCAGCGACCTGGTGTCCGGTCGGTTCACCGAGGCCCGCGAGCAGGTGGGCGACCTTGCCGCGGCCGCAGGGCTGCCGGTCCCGGTGAACCTGCAGCAGTGGAGCCGCACCTTCGACTTGTTCCACCGGGTGCGGGACACCCTGGACATCTTCACCCCCGAGGTCTATGAGGCGCCGCTGGAGGAACTGGTACGGGCCGCGCGCAGACCCACCCGGGGCAGTACTGAGAAGGTCCCGGCGGTCTCGCGCGGTCGATTGCGCCGCCAGGCCCGGGGCCTCCTCCGGCCCGGGACACCGCCGTCGGATCTCGGCGAGCGGTTGGTCCACGCGCTGCAGGAACGGCAGGAGTGGGAGTCCCTGGCCGGCCGAGCCGCACGACCGAACACCCCCCGAGGGTGGGAGGAAGCAGCCGCCGAGTATGCCGAGATCCACGGGGAGCTGTCCTGGCTGGGTGAGGTGCTGGCCGGCACCAGCTACGGGCGAGATCTGGAGACGACGCATCTGGATCTGCTGCTGGAACGGCTCGTCCGGCTCGATGCCCGGGCCGACCGGGTCCCGGTCGTGGCCGCGGTGCACGCCGACCTGCAACCGCTGCGGGACCGTGGCCTGGGCCGACTGGTCGATGATCTGGCACGCCGCGGTGTGCAGCAGGAGCATGTCGCTGCTGAGGCGCAGCTGGTGTTCTGGGCGTCGGTCCACGACCACCTCGCCCGCGCCGGTGCGGGGTCGACCAGTGCCGACCTGCGGCAGGCGCTCGCCGACCTCGAGGCTCGCGAGCAGGCCCAGGCGGCCGCAGCCGCCGCCAGCGTGCGTTCGGCTGCCCGGGCACAGGTGGAGGCGGTGATGGCGGCCCATCCTGAGCAGATCGAGGCGTTGCGAGGACGTCACGAGGCCGGCCCACCGTGGCGTCTGCTGGACCTGATCACCGAGTCGCCCGATCTGGTGCAGGCGCTCAAGCCGTGCTGGCTGGTCAGCCCGTTGACGATCCCCGCGACCCTGCCGTCTGACCTGCAGATCGATCTGGTGGCCTTCGACGAGGCCCAACGCATTCCGGTCTCCCACGCAGTGCCGGCGCTGTCCCGGGCCGCTCAGGTGCTCGTGGTGGGTGACTCCGCGGGTCTGCCTGCGCTGCCCTTCACCGGGGTCGCGGACGAGCCGGCGAAGACGGTCGAGCCAGTGGGAATCTCGGTGCACGCGGCGGCGTCTCGGCTGCTGCCGGTGCTCGAGCTGGACACCCACTACCGGACACTGGACCAACGGATGGTGCCGGTGCGCAGCGGGAGGGCCGTGCAGGGCTACCCCGGCGTGCTGCGGCAGTCCCGGGTCGCGGCCGTCGACATCAGTGATCCCGATGAGCTGGTCGACAAGGTCGTGCGCACCGTGCTGGACCATGCCCGACGCAGCCCCCGGCACTCCCTGGCCGTCCTCGTGGATACCCCACAGGTGGCTCACCAGATCGAGACCGCCCTGTGGGCACAGGTCGCTGACGAGGCTGACCTGCTCGGTTCTTTCCGTGAGGACGTCACCGAGCCGTTCCTGGTGACCACGGTGGAGCGGGCGGCCGGCGAGGTGCGTGACCGGGTCCTGCTGGTGCTCACCGGGCGATCAGAGTTGTCGGCCGCCTGGGCGGTGGCTGCACTGGACACCGCGCGCCGGTCCGTGATGGTTGTCGCTGACCATCCGCCACGGCAACGGACCGGTGCTGCCGGGGACGTGATCAGAGCCGCGATCCTTCGGGCCCAGACCGACCCCACCGAACTCGACGCTGCCGGAGAGCCGCCAGCGCTGGTGGACGACCTGGCAGCTCGGCTACGGGCCGAGCACCTGACCGTGCGGCAGGGCTTCGGCAGCGGCCGACACCGCATCGAGCTCGTCGTGGACGACCCAGCGGAGCCGGGCCGGCCACTGCTGGCGATCGATACCGATGCCAGGCCACGGTCTGCGGCCAGTGACCCGGGCCAGCTGGGCGCTCGCGCACGACAGTTGCGGCGCCTGGGCTGGACCCCGGTGCGCGTATGGACGACCGACGTCTTTCGGGACCCGGCCCGGGAGGTTGCCCGGATCGTCGAGGTGGCCCGGCAAGCATCACAGCGGCGGCGACGGTGAGCCAGGAGGAGGTGCCGCGTCGGCGCCGACGGCACCGCCGCGTGGTGGCGCCGGCGACGAACGCGCGGCCGGAGGACGAGCCGGACTTCACCGAGCCCCGCAACCCGCTCGGCACCGCGGTCGATGACCAGGATGGCCTCGAGGAGGTCGGTAGCGATGAGTGGTGGCGTGCCCAGCGCCCACCGCACTGGGGGTGACGTGAATCGGCCACAGCGTTCCGGTGAACGCTGTGGCCGATCCGGGGTGGACTGGTGCCGCGGTGTGGCTCAGGCCTTGTCGCGGGCGAGGAGATCGCGGATCTCGGTCAGCAGGACGACGTCGTCGCCCGGGGCCTCATCCTCGGGGGCAAAGCCCATCTTCTCGCTCACCTTGTTCATCGGCACAACGATGACGAAGTAGACGACCGCCGCGGTCAGCAGGAAGACGATGAGGGCGTTGATGATGGCGGCGAAGTCCACGTAGGTGCTCGGGTTGCTGGCAATAATGTGGAAGCCCAGGCCGGAGGCCTCAGCCCCACCCATGGCGTTGAGTAGTGGAGTGATCAGGCTGGAGACCACCACATCGACCACGGCCGCGAACGCGGTGCCAATAACCACCGCGACCGCGAGGTCGACGATGTTGCCCCGCATGATGAATTCTTTGAATCCCTGGATCATGTTTCCTCCGAGTGCGCACCCTCCTGGGGTGCTGGGTCGTCACTAAACCTGAGCCTCCATTGGCTACGGGCCAGGTGACAATAGCGCACCGGCGCAACGGACCCCAGCGAGCGACCGACGGGGGCGGCGTGATCGCCCTGGTGGTCAGCCCGACCCCTCCATCAGGTAGGCGGGTGACTCGGCCCGGTCAGGGACGTCACACCACGGGTGACTCGGCCCGGTCAGCGACGCAACACCACGGTCAGCCCGGCTCCCGGCAGGTCCCCGGCCGCTGCCGCCAACGCGCTGGCCTCCTGCGGCGTCACCGCCACCAGAAAACTGGCTGTGGCATCCTCCTCGGCGCCCGGCACGCGTTGCACCACCAGCACCTCGGCGGCGACCAGGTCCCCGTCCTGGGTGGTGAGCACATCCACCTCGGTGCCCGGGCGCAGCGCTGCCGCCAGCTCCGGGGTGGCCAGCGGGAGATGAGCCAGCACCAACCCCGGGTCCAGCCCCTGCAGCGGCCCCGCTGCGGCGACCCGCAGGTCGGTGAGCACCTC
>CAYVEH010000069.1:2524-13014 GCA_964450585.1 uncultured Ornithinimicrobium sp. | reverse complement strand
ACTACGAGCTGAGCCTGAAGAAGGAGCAGAACGAGGGTGACCTGAACAAGGACCTCGCCTCGCTCAACGAGAACCTCTCGGCGATCCAGGCCGACATCGCGCGCTACCAGGCTCAGATGGACACCGCCCTGGAGCGGGAGACGAACCGGGCCGACGCGCTGGCCCGTCAGCGCTTCGTGGAGTCGGAGTCCACCGCGAACGCCAACGCCGCGCTGCTGGAGGCACAGGCACTGGACATCCGCGCCCTCAGTGCGGCCCTGGCTCCGGAGATCCTGGACTACCGGTACCAGCAGGACATGCTGGACAAGTTGGAGGGGATCTCCGACTCGCTGCCGCAGATCGTGCGGGTCGGCGGGGAGTCCGACGGAGTCGACTACCTGCACATCGCCCGCGACCTGGTCGGTGGTCAGGACGACAAGTTGTTCACCCCCGAGGACATGGAGGCGATCCGTGCGCGCAAGGCGGAGATCGCCGAGCGCGTCGCCGAGCGGGAGGACGAGATCAGCGAGCTGCTGGAGGCACCGGAGGCCACCGACGTGGAGATTCTGCCGGCCGAGGAGCCGACTGATGACCCCGAGGGTGAGCAGGTGCTGGATCAGATTCGCCGCTCGGTCACCGACGAGACCGTGGCCGAGCACCTGGAGGAGGTCAGCGACACCGGGCAGGTGCCCCCGCCGGAGGCCTTCCCACAGGAGCCGACACAGGGCACGACCCAGGGCCCGCAGAACGACCAGATGAGGAACGAGGGTGAGCACCGTGGCTGAGCAGATGGTGGAGCAGGCCTCCCGTGCCGTCCGCGGGCAGGGCATGAGTTCGATCAAGGAAGTCGTCTCCGCCTGGGGCGATGTCGCCCGGCTGCTGCGCGGCGGCGACTCCGGCGCCCTGGTGCCGGTGGTGATCCCGCGGGACAACCGCGGCCTGAAGTGGACCGCTCTGGTGTGGTTCGGGCTGTGGGCGCTGATCAGCGGGTTCCTGCTGATGGGTGATCACGGTGCCCTCGGTGGGCTGGCGGTCGCCGTGGCGATCCTGTCCTTCGTCGGCGCGGCACTGTGGTGGTGGCGCTCCTCGATCGTGGAGATCGAGGAGGGCACCGTCGGGGTGCTGACCAAGTTCGGCGCGATCAGCGGTCCCGGGCTGGCCCCCGGTCGCCACTACCTGTGGCACCCGTGGGCCCGGGTCGCCTACGTCGTCGACGTCACCACCGAGATCCCGTATGCCGCACCGGTGCTGTCCTCCCCGACGCACGAGAACGTGCCGCTGAAGTCGATCGAGTTCTTCCTCCGCTTCCGGATCGTGGACGCGATCCGGTTCGTGCAGACGATCGGTGCCGGCAACTTCGACCTGGTGCTGTCCAACTCGGTCCAGGACGCCATTCGCCAACGCAGCCGGCAGGTCCGCACCGAGCGGGCCTACGACCTGCGTGGCAGCGACGTCAAGGACATGCAGGAGCTGCTGAACCGGCAGTTGACCCGCTACGGCGTGCAGATCATGGGCTGCAACATCCCCGACGTGCAGCTGCCGGACCAGTACCGCGAGCACCTGGCCACCCGCGAGCGGGTCGCCAAGGAGCTCGTCGCCTACGAGAAGGAGTGGGAGCTGACGCGCAAGCGCCGGATCGACACCCTGCTGATGGAGATCGAGCGGTCCAAGAAGGTGCGCGGGGCCAAGATCGTCGAGGTCAAGGCGGCCCTGAACAAGGCTCGTAAGGACGTGGCCCAGATGTTGGAGGAGCGCGAGACCGAGGCACAGAAGGTCCGCTACGAGATCGAGACGCGGGCCCGCACGAACCTGGTCGCTGCCCAGGGTGAGGCGCGGGCACAGGAGCAGCTGGCCACCGCCTACCGGGACAACCGGGCCGTCCTGGAGTACGAGTTGGCCCGCCGCCGGCTGGACGTCGGGGCGGTGCTGGCCGAGAACGCGCCGCGGCCGGTCATCGTGCACACCGATGCCGCCAGCGGGGACCAGTCGGCGCTGTCCACGTTGCTGATGGCCCAGTTGCTGCCGCAGATCCAGCCAGGCGCGACCGCCCGGCCGCGCAAGGCCGTCGGTCAGGGCAAGCAGGCCAACGACGAGGTGGCGCAGGCCGCCGGTAACGTCGCCCAACAGGCCGTTCAGGCCGCACGGAGGGCTCGAAAGTAGACCCCGGCACCACGGCCGGGCACCAGCCCGCACCGCTCGACCCCCGGGCCGCGACCCCTCGCGGACCCGGGGGTCGTGCTTTGCGGACTCCTTGCCCAACCTTGACGCCGTGGAGGCCACCGACCGTCGCCCGACCGTTAGGTTTGAGGGGATGACTGCCGCATACCTTCGCTACCCCCATCTGCACGGCGACCTCGTCACCTTCGTGGCAGCCGATGACCTCTGGGTTGCCCCGCTGTCCGGCGGCCGCGCCTGGCGCCTCACCGACGACGCCTCCCCAGCTCGGACCCCCCGCTTCTCCCCCGACGGGTCCCACCTGGCTTACATCTCACACCGGGACGGCCACCCCGAAGTGGTCGTGGTGGACGTCGCCACCGGGCAGGACCGCCGGCTGACCTGGTGGGGCGCGGCGAACACCCTGGTGCTGGGGTGGGACACCCAGGGCCGGGTGCTGGTCGCCTCCCACGCCGGCGAGGCGAACATCCGCCACCTGACGGTCCGTGCGGTGGGACTGGACGGCCGCGTGGAGCGGCTGCGCTACGGCCCCGCCTGGGGTGTGGCGACACGTGCCGACGGCGCGGTCGTGCTGAGCACCCCCGGCAGCCGCCCACCCGCTCACTGGAAGCGCTACCGCGGCGGCACCGCCCCCCGGTTGTGGCTGGATGCCCACGGCGACGGGTCCTGGACCCGGTTGCTCCCTCAGGAGGAGGCGGGGCTGGTCGACCCGATGTGGGTCGGCGACGCGTTGGTGTTCGTCTCCGACCGGGCGGCGAGCTTCCCCGAGCACAGTGAGGAGCAGGCCAACCTCTGGCGGTGGGACCAGCCCGGGCAGGGCGAGCCGGTCCAACTCACCCACCAGGGCCCGGACCAGGGGTACGTGCGCGACGCCACCACCGATGGCACCCGCATCGTCTGGCACAGCCACGGCGAGTTGTGGTTGATGGAGGAGCTGACCACGGCGCCCCGGCGGTTGGTCATCGACCTGCCGGTCGGCACCCCGGGCAGCTACGCCGCCGACCCGACCCAACGGCTGCACACGCTGGCCCCCGACCACGGCGGCGACGCCAGCCTGGTGGGCTGGCGGGGCACCGCCTTCTGGCTCAGTCACCGGGAGGGACCGGCCCGGGCCCTGGTGGCCGACTCCGCAGTCCGGGTGCGCGAGCCCGAACTGCTCGGCCGCACCGGCACCGCCCTGCTGGTCACCGACGCCGACGGTGAGGACGCCCTGGAGGTGCACCACCTCGACGGCAGCCAGCCACCACGCCGACTGGCCGGGGGCACCGTGGGGAGGGTGCTGCATACCGCGGCCTCCCCAGATGGCTCGCAGGTGGCTCTGGTCTCTCATGACGGCCGCATCAGCCTGCTCACGGTGACCGACGGCACGGTGGTGCCACTGGCCCACTCCCCGCACGGTGAGCCACAGTCCCTGGTGTTCTCCCCCGATGGTCGCTACCTGGCCTGGGCCCAGCCCACCCGGGAGGGTGAGCGCTTCGGGCTGGTGGTGACCGATCTGCGCGCCGGGGGCGAGCCGCTGGCGTTGACCGAGGGCACCCTCAACGACCGCTCCCCCGCCTTCACCGACGACGGGCGTTACCTGGTCTTCCTGTCCGACCGGACGTTCGACCCGACCTATGACTCGCACGAGTTCATGCTCTCCTTCACCGGGTCCACCCGGCCCTGGCTGCTGCCGCTGGCCGCCACCGAGCCCGCCCCGTTCGGCCCCAGCGCCCAGGGGTGGCGGATCAGCACTCCCGTCGACCCCTCCGCCGACCAGGGTGCCGCGGCCGCCGAGAAGCCGCCGCCGGCCAGCCCGGACCTGGAGGCTGAGGGAGCCGAGGAGCGGCTGGTCCCCTTCCCGGTCCCCTCCGGGGAGTACCGGGACCTGCAGACCGCCAAGGGCGGGGTGCTCTGGGTGCGGATGGCCTCCGAGGCCGGCGTCCTGGGCACCCGACGGGCCGGGGTCACCGACGAGGCGACGAGCGACGCCCTTCAGTTCTGGTCCTTCGGGCAGCGCAAGGCCAGCACGATCGCCGACGCGGTGGAGGACTACGCGGTCTCCGGCGACGGCGAGCGGGTGGTGCTCACCCATAAGGGTGAGGTCACCGTCCAGCCGGCTGACCGCAAACCGGAGGCCGATGCGGGTGAGACGGTCAGCGTGGACCTGTCCCGGCTGCGGTTCGAGGTGGACCCGCCGCGGCAGTGGCAACAGATGTTCGACGAGAATGCGCGCCTGATGCGCGATCACTACTGGCGCGCTGACATGGACGGGGTCGACTGGGAGGCCGTCACCCAGCGGTACCGACCGTTGGTGCCCAGGTTGCGCACCCACGATGACCTGGTGGATCTGCTCTGGGAGGTCGGCGCGGAGCTGAACACCTCGCACGCCTACGTCATCCCGACCGAACCGTTGGGCGACCCGGCCCGCCGGCTCGGCATGCTGGGCGCGGACCTGTCCCCGGCGGAGGGTGGCTGGCGGATCGATCGGGTGCTACCTGGGGAGACCACCGACCCGGAGGCGCGCTCGCCACTGCGGGCCGCGGGGGTGGATGCTGCCGTCGGTGACCTGATCGTCGCGGTGGACGGGGCACCGGTGGACCCGGCCTTCGGTCCAGCGACCCACCTGATCGGCGCCGCCGACAAGCCGGTGGAGCTCACGTTGCGCCGGGACGGGGTCGACCGGCGGGTCGTGGTGGTGCCGCTGGCCGATGAGGAGGTGCTGCGGTACCAGGACTGGGTCCGCTCCCGTCGGGAGTATGTGCGGGAGCGTTCCGGCGGTCGGGTGGGCTACCTGCACGTGCCCGACATGACCAGCACCGGGTGGGCACAGTTGCACCGCGACCTGGGTCGTGCAGCCCGCGCCGAGGGGCTGATCGCCGACGTGCGGTACAACCGCGGTGGGCACACCAGCCAGATGGTGCTCTCCCGGTTGCTGGGTCGCGTCGTCGGCTGGGGCGTGGGCCGTCACTACGCGGCCGCGACGAGTTACCCCGACCAGGCCCCGCGCGGCCCGGTCGTGCTGGTCGCCAACGAGAACTCCGGGTCCGACGGGGACATCGTCAACGCCGGCGCGCAGGCCCTGGGCATCGGCCCGGTGATCGGCGTGCGCACCTGGGGTGGCGTGGTCGGGATCGACGGACGGTTCGACCTGGTCGACGGCACCTCGGTCACCCAGCCCCGGTATGCCTTCTGGTTGGCCGGCAAGGGGTATGCCGTGGAGAACCACGGGGTGGACCCGGACATCGAGGTGGTGCACTCCCCGGGCGACTTCTTCGGGCCGGACGACCCGCAGTTGGACCGGGCGATCAGCGAGGTCCTGGACCGGTTGGAGCAGTCGCCGGCGGCCCGTCCGCCGGAGCTGCCGGCCCCGCGGGTGCGCTGATCACCGGCCGGTCCGGAGTGCCCGCAGGGCTGTTCGACCAGTGCCTCCACCAGGCTGGCCGACACCGGATCGTGATGGCCCACAGGGCTGTCACCAGATCGGATGTCAACACGTGACCCAGGCGTGACCTGAGCGTGACCTTTTAGGCATCCATCCTCGAACCTTGCTACCGTCGTGAGGTCTCGGCATTTCCGATTCCGCACTGTTCGGGGGCGATCACGGTGAGGTGATGGCCCACTGTGGTGCGTGTGCCGGGAGGTACTGCAGCCGACCCTGGGAGACCTGTGCCTGCGATAGAGGCCAATGGAGTATTCAAGATTTTTGGGCGCCGCCCCGAGCGGGGAGTCCGTGCTCTGCAGGCAGGGACCAGTCGTGAGGAGTTGCGGGACAAGGGGCTGACCCCCGCGGTCATCGACGCCACCTTCACCGTCGATCCCGGTGAGATCTTCGTCGTCATGGGACTGTCCGGCTCAGGCAAGTCCACCCTGATCCGCACCGTGAACCGGTTGCTGGACCCGACGGCCGGCACCGTCGCCATCGACGGGCAGGACATCAGCGCCCTGGACGCAGCCGGGCTGCGGCGGGTGCGCCGCGAGAAGATCAGCATGGTCTTCCAGCACTTCGCGCTGATGCCGCACCGCACGGTCGGCGAGAACGCCGCGTACGGCCTGCAGGTGCAGGGGATGAACAGCAGCGACCGTCAGGCACGGGCCGAGGAGGCCCTGGCCATGGTCGGCCTGAAGGGGTGGGGCGGTTCCCTGCCCGATGAACTCTCCGGTGGGATGCGCCAGCGCGTCGGCCTGGCCCGCGCGCTGGCTTCCGGCACCGACATCATGCTGATGGATGAGGCGTTCAGCGCGCTGGACCCGTTGATCCGGCGGGAGATGCAGGATCAGCTCATCGACCTGCAGCAGCGGCTCGACAAAACCATCCTGTTCATCACCCACGACCTCAACGAGGCGATGCGCCTGGGCGACCGGATCGCGATGATGCGCGACGGGCGGATCGAGCAGATCGGCACCGCCGAGCAGATCCTCAACGACCCGGTGAACAACTACGTCGCCGAGTTCGTGCAGGACGTGGACCGCACCCGCGTGCTGACCGCAGCGAACGTGATGGAGCAGCCGGTCGCCGTGATCGGGACCGGAGCCGGCCCGCAGGCCGCGCACAAGCTGATGCGTGAGCAACAGCTCCCCTGGCTGTTGGTGGTCAACCGGGACCGCACCGTGCACGGGCTGGTCTGGTCCCACGAGATCGCCTCGGCCGTGCGCGAGGGGCGCTCGGACCTACCGCTGCACCAGGGCGAGTTGCCCGCTGTCGCCGCCGACACCACGCTCAACGACCTGTTCGAGCCCGCGGCGAGCAGCCCGGCGCCCATCGTGGTCTGCGATGAGCAGCAGCGGCTGCTGGGTGTGATCCCGGACGTCACGCTGCTGGCGGCCATGGGTAACCCCGAGGGCGCGCCGAACGGGCAGGCGGGCGACGATGCCGCGCTGCGCATACCCACCGCAACGATCGGGATGGAGGCCCTCTGATGGATGAAGAGAAGACCTCCGTCATCCCGGAGTTGCCCATCGGCGACAAGATCGAGGAGGGCGTCAACTGGCTGAATGTCACCCTCAACGAGGTATTCGATGTCTTCAGCGAGGTCGTCAAGGCGCTGATTGAGGCGCTGATCGACCTGTTGCTCATCGTGCCACCGGACATCATGATCATTGTCTTCGCGGTGCTGGCCCTGTTGTTCCGCTCCTGGCAGTTCGCGGTCGGGTCGGTCATCGGCTTCGCCTTCATCGTGTCGGTGGACATGTGGGTGCCAGCGATCCAGACACTGGCCCTGGTCGTGGTCTCCACGGTCGTCGCCCTGATCATCGCCATCCCCATCGGCATCCTGGCCGCGCGCAGTCGCCTGGTCAGCAACCTGGTGCGACCGGTGTTGGACTTCATGCAGACCATGCCGGCCTTCGTCTACCTGATCCCGGCCATCCTGTTCTTCAGCATCGGCTACGTGCCCGGCATGGTGGCGACGATCCTGTTCGCCCTGCCGCCCGGGGTGCGTCTGACGGAGCTCGGCATCCGTCAGGTGGACGCGGAGACGGTGGAGGCCGGGCAGGCGTTCGGGGCCACCCCGGGTCAGATCCTGCGCGGCATCCAGGTGCCGTTGGCGGTGCCCACCATCATGGCCGGCGTCAACCAGGTGATCATGCTGGCCCTGTCGATGGCCGTGGTCGCCGGCATGGTCGGCGCCGACGGGTTGGGCAAGAAGGTCGTGGAAGCGATCTCCACCGTCAACATCGGCCTAGGCGCGGTGGCGGGCCTCTCCGTCGTCGTCCTGGCGATCTACCTGGACCGGCTCACCGCCTCCATCGGTGGCTCTGGCGGCGACAAGTCCTTGGCCGCGATGGTGCGCCGCACCCGGGCGCGCTCCGTGGCGCAACGGGTGACCACCGGCATCTGAAACACCACACACGTCCATATCAGGCCGGCCCCTGCGTCGGCTCCCAGAAGGAAAGGAAGATTTCTATGAGGTTGCAGCGCAACCGACGCCTCGGAGGCACCCTGGCCTCCGCCCTGGCCCTGAGCCTGGTGCTGACCGCCTGCGGCTCCGACGACGGTGGCGAGGACACCGACAACGCCGGCGGTAACGACGGCGCCGAGGAGGAGGCCGGTGGCGACACCGGCTCCGACGAGGCCGGCGACACCGGTTCCGACGAGGGCAGCGAGGAGGCCGGGGGCGAGGTCAGTGGCACCATTACGCTGGGCTTCATCCCCTCCTGGACGGATGGTCTGTCCACGGCCTACCTGCTCGAGGACCTGCTGGAGGAGCAGGGCTACGACGTCGAGATGCAGACGCTGAGCGAGGCCGGGCCCCTCTACACCGCCCTGGCCCAGGGCGACGTGGACATCTACCCCTCGGCCTGGCCGGAGGTCACCCACGCCAAGTACATGGAGGAGTACGGCGACCAGATCGAGGACCTGGGTGCGTACTACGACAACGCGAAGTTGACCTTCGCGGTGCCGGAGTACAGCGACATCCAGTCCATCGCCGACCTACCCGACCACGTCGACGAGTTGGGCGGCACGATCGTGGGCATCGAGCCCGGTGCCGGTCTGACCGGTGTCACCAAGGACTCGGTCATCCCGGCCTACGGTCTGGACGAGGCCGGCTTCACCCTGTCGGAGTCCTCGACGACCGCGATGCTGACCCAGCTCAAGGACGCCATTGACTCCGAGGAGCCGATCGTCGTCACGCTGTGGCGCCCGTTCTGGGCCAACAGCGCCTTCCCGGTGCGGGACCTGGAGGACCCGAAGGGCGCCCTCGGTGAGTCCGAGGGGCTGCACTTCCTGGCGACCAAGGGCTTCTCCGAGGAGTTCCCGGTGGCCGCGGAGATCATCGGCGGCATCAAACTGGACGATGACCAGTACGGCGCCCTGGAGGACATGGTCGTCAACGAGTACGGCGAGGGCAAGGAAGCCGAGGCCATCGACGCCTGGCTGGAGGAGTACCCGGACCTCATTCCGACCCCTTGAACACCACAGGTCCGTTGACCTGAGTCCCTGAGACGGGCCCCGACCGCACCGCGGTCGGGGCCCGTCTCGTGTGGTGACCAGTCTCACCAGGAAACCGACCCGGAGCGGCCCGTAACGACGGTAGAATGGTGGGGCACAGGGATTTCGCGCGCCAAGGGGTGGGATGGCGCCGGTCTTCTGTTCCCTCTCGGAGGCTGTACGTGTCACCCGTCGCGTCCTATCGACGTCTCTTTGCCCTGACCGGGCCGGTCTATGTCCTCATCGCCTTTCTCGGGCGGCTGCCGTTGGCCATGTCCCAACTGGGCAGCATGCTCCTGGTCTCCGGGGTCACCGGGTCCTACGGCGCCGGCGGGGCCACCGCCGGCGCGCTGGCCGTGGCCAACGCGATCGGCTCCCCACTGGCCGGGGCCCTGACCGACCGGGTCGGCCAACGGCCGGTGCTGCTGGTGCAGTCCGTGGTGGCCTCCGTCGGGCTCCTGTGGCTGGTGCTGCTGGCGGGCGCCTATCAGCCCGGGCAGCCGTGGTGGCCGTTGCTCGTCATCGCCACCATCGTCGGAGCATTCACCCCGCAGGTCGGCACCATGGCGCGGGTGCGGTGGCGTCCGATCAGCCGACGGGCCGGGATGGAGCGCCGGGACGTCGTGGACGCCGCCTTCTCCTATGAGGGCGCCGCCGACGAGGCCTCGTTCGTCCTCGGCCCCGCCCTGGTCGGTGTGGTCGCCGCGCTGCTGAACCCGGGGGCCGCCCTGGTCGCCGCAGGCGTGTTGCTGGCGGCGTTCGGCACCTGGTTTGCGGTCCACCCCACCGCGGACCTGGTCGGTCGGCCACCGACCCGGACGCAGGTCACCAGCCGACTGTTCACCCCCTCGCTGCTGCTGCTGGCCGCCGTCCAGTTGTCGGTCGGCACGATCTTCGGCTCGGTGCAGGCCGGCACCTCGGTGCTGGCAACCAACGCCGGGGAACCCGGGCTCACCGGGTTGTTCCACGCACTGCTGGGGATCGGCAGCGTGCTGGCCGGGCTGGCGGTCGTCGCCGTGCCGGACACCTATGCGTATGAGTCGCGGCTGCGGGTCTTCACCCTCGCGCTGGCGGTGCTGGTGCTGCCGATGCTGGCGGTGCAGGGGCTGGGGCTGCTCACCGTGGCCCTGTTGGTGCTGGGGGTCGCCATCGCGCCGACCATGATCACCACGTTCACCCTGGCTGAGCGGATCACCGCACCTCGCCGGTTGGGTGCCGCGATGACGATCCTGGCGGCCACCACTGGCCTGGGCTACGCGGTCGGCTCCAGCATCGCCGGCCGGCTGGCCGACTGGGGCGGGCACCACCCGGCGTTCATGGTGCCCGTCGTCGCCGGCTGGATGGCCCTGGGCCTGGCCCTAGCCGGCGCCCGCACCCTCCGCGCGGCCCAGTCCTCCCCAAAAATTGGGGAGGTTTCGCACGCCGC
>CAYVEH010000069.1:0-2424 GCA_964450585.1 uncultured Ornithinimicrobium sp. | reverse complement strand
GGGAGGTTTCGCTCGGTCTGTCCTGGCTGGACGTCGCGCACGTAGCGGGAGATCACCCGCACCGGGTGGAACCCGACCGAGGCGTAGAGCCGGTCGGCACCGGTGGGGCTGGTGGAGTCCACTTCCAGCTCGCTGACCCGGAACCCGGCCTCCCGCGCCGCCCGTAGCGACCCCAGCAGCACCTGGCGGGCCAGCCCCAGACCGCGTGCCTCCCGACGGGTGCCGACGAGCTCGATGTGACTGACGCCGGGCTCATACTCGCCGGTGACGGCATACGCCAGCACCCGACCGTCGCGCAGCACGACCCGGCTCTGTTCGGGCCGTTGGGTGGCCGACTTTCCCCAGAACGCCCAGTGCTCAGCCGAGATCGGACTGAAGTTGCGGTGGTCCCGGAACGCGTCATTGTGCGCATCCCTCAGGGCCTCCTGCAGCGCCGGGCCGGGTGGCACCGCCAGCGACTCACCGCCAGGGTCCTCCCAGTCCGCCAGCTCCACCTGCATCGTCACGAAGTAGTTGTCCGGCCGGTAGCCACGCTCCTCCAGCAACTGCTGACTGGTGGAGTCCTGCAGTCCACCGGAGCTGCGCAACCGCAACGGCTCGCCCGGATGCCGTGCTGCCCCGAGCTCTGCCGCCCGGGCCTCCAGCCGGGTCAGCAACTCACTGCCCAGGCCCTGACCGCGGTGGTCCGGGTGCACCGCACCGTTGACCCCGACCATCGCCCGGCCCTCGACCAGGCTGTCCCGGGCAAAGACGCTGCCGAGCGCCACCAGCGACGGGCCGTCCCACGCCGAGACGGTGTCGGAGGCGAGGGTGAAACCCGGTGCCTGAAACATCTCGGCAGTGGTGTCCTCGGTGGTGACCTCGCCGGTGCCGTCGCGCTCACCGACCAGATTGGTGAAGGCCGCCACGGCAGGGATATCGGCAGTGGTCACGGCGCGCCAGGTGCGGGACATGACCCTGATTCTGCCTGCCGGTGGCCCAGGTGACCCAATGAGTTTCTGGTAACACCCCGGCATACGCTCCCTGTCATGACCTTCACCGGCATCCCGCACGACGCGGCCGACTTCTATGCCGAGCTCGAGCTGGACAACAGCACCACGTTCTGGCACGCCCACCGGGAGCGCTACCAGTCCAGCGTCCGCGGCCCGATGACCGCGCTGCTCCACGCCCTGGAGCAAGAGTTCGGGCCGGCCAAGGTCTACCGCCCGCACCGCGACGTCCGCTTCTCCGCGGACAAGAGCCCCTACAAGACACATCAGGGCGGCTACGTCACCGCGGGCACCCGTTCGGGGTGGTATGCCGAGGTGTCGGCAGACGGATTCCGTGTCGGGGGTGGGTGCTTCGCCATGGACAGCACGGTCCTGGCGGCCTACCGTGCGGCCGTGGACGGACCGCGTGGGGCCGAGCTGGAGCAGATCGTCGCCCAGTTGCACGAGGCGGGATGGCACGTGACCGGTGACCGCCTGAAAACCGCACCGCGGGGCTGGAGCCAGGATCATGACCGGATCGACCTGCTGCGGCACAAGACCATCTCCGCGATGCGGTGGATCGAGGACGGTGACATCGTGACGTCCCCGGGGCTGGTGGAGCAGGTGCGCGCCGATTGGCGCGCGGTCCGGCCACTGGTCGAGTGGCTGCGCCCGGTCACGGCCGGGTGAACCGCGCGGCCCGCGACGCGTTGGAGCGCGCCGACCCCTACGCCCTGCCGATCGCACCCGAACCGGCACCGTCGCGCTCATCATGCCCTTCAGGACGCTGACCTGGGGGTCGGCCAAAGCGTTCGGGACGATTCCGGTTCGGGTGCGGGCTGCCAGGCATCTCGCAGGATGCGAGCCGTCGGGCTGCCTCAGTGGTGCAGCCGCGGCAACCAGGACGGACCGGTGTGCGCCCGGGTGCCCAGCAGGGTGAGCACCGCCGGGAGCAGCACACCCCGCACGACAGTGGCATCGACCAGCACGGCGACGGCCAGGCCCACCCCGAGTTGCTTCATCTCCAGGATCGAGAGGGTGCCGAAGATGGAGAACACCCCGACCATGACGGCTGCGGCAGCCGTGACAACACCGGCGGAGCGGGCTACCCCTCGACGGACGGCTCGTCGCGGTGAGGCGCCGGCGTCAAAGGCCTCGCGGACCCGGCTGGTGACGAAGATGTGGTAGTCCATCGACAGTCCGAAGAGCAGCACGAACAACAGCATCGGCAGCCACGACACGACGGCACCGGTCGAGGTGAAGCCCAGCAGTCCCTCGGCCCAGGTGCCACCGAAGACCAGCGTCAGGGCGCCATAGGCCGCCCCGACCGACAGGACGTTCAGGCCCACCGTGGCCAGCGCCAGTGCTGGTGAGCCGAAGGACACCAGCATGACCACCAGCGACAGCACCAGCACGAATCCGATGACCCAGGGCAGCCGGTCATCCATCCACGTGG
>CAYVEH010000068.1:0-13229 GCA_964450585.1 uncultured Ornithinimicrobium sp. | reverse complement strand
GTGCCGGGGCGCAGCGCGTCGACGGTGCGCTGGTCGGCCTCCGACAGGCGCGGCACCTCCTCCTCGAAGCTGTACCCCTGTGCCGGTAGGTCGACGCCTCCGGGCAGATTGGCAGTCGGGTCCACGCCGGACCCGTAGTGCTCGCGCTCCCGCTCGGTCACCAGCTACCTCCTCGTTCCTGACGTCAGCCTAGTTGGTCTGCTCCCGGTAGGCACCGACGTCCAGCAGGCTGTCCAGGGCCCCCTCGTCGGCCAGCTTGATCTCCATCATCCAGCCCTCGCCGTAGGGGTCGGAATTGATCAGCTCCGGGGTGCTGTCCAGCGCCTCGTTGACGGCAGTGACCTCGCCGGCCAGTGGCGCATACAGGTCGCTGACGGACTTGGTGGACTCCACCTCCCCGCAGGCATCGCCGGCTGCCACCTCGTCACCGACGGCCGGCAGGCTCACGTAGACCACGTCCCCGAGTGCGTCCTGGGCGAACGCGGTGATGCCGACACGCACAACTCCGTCCCCCTGGTTCTTGACCCACTCGTGGTCGGAGGTGTAGCGAAGGTCCTCGGGGTACTGCAACTCGCTCATGAGATCCGGTCTCCTCGTCGAAACGTACGGGTGCAGCCGACCCTACTCTGCGGGTACGGGCCGAGCGTACTGAGGCTCCTCCACCTGGTGCAATGCATCGATGACCAGCAGCTCGCCTTCCACCACCTGCACGTTGCCCCCGATACCGCGGACGCTGTCGGTGAAGCCTCCCGGGATCGCCATCGCGCCGGACAGGGTGTGCGGGTCGCCGATCGCCACGATGCGGAAGGGGGCCTCGACACGCTGCCCGTCCACCAGCAGCGTGCCGTCGGCGATGCCGATCCAGCTGGTCGCCACGACGCGCACCGGCCCGATCTGGATCGCCTCGGCTCCGGCGTTGCGCAGCTCCTGCATCAGATCGATCATCATCGTCGGCGTGAACCCACCGTCCGGAGCACCCACCGTCATCGTGATGCCCGGACCCTCCACCGGGACCGTGCCGGCCAGGATCTGGTGGCTGGCCAACCGTTCCCGGGCTGCTACCGCGGCCTCCGCGCCGGTGCCCTCCTCCAGGGCCCGTTTGTCACTCTGCAGCCGGCGGATCTCCTCCTCCAGGCTGTCCGCGCGGTCAGTAACGTCATCCAGCAGGGCGACCAGGTCGGTCTCGCTCAGCTCCTCCAGGGCCACATCGTTGGCGGCCTGCACCTGGGTGACCAGAGCGAACCCGACCACCAGGGTCATCACGGCCGCGAGCACGTTGCCGGTGCTGATGCGGGGCCGCACCAACCGCCCGAGGCGCCGCCAGGCATGCCGGGTGGTGACCGGCATACTGCCCTGTGATTCCGCCACTACTCAGGCCCCCATGAGGTGGCGCCGGATCGCCGCCACGTTGGAGAAGATCCGCAGCCCGAGCACGACCACAACACCGGTGGCGAGTTGAGCCCCCACCCCCAACTGGTTGCCGAGCAGCACGATCAACGCCGCCACCAACACGTTGGAGAGCACGGAGACAACGAAGACCTTGTCGTTGAAGGCGGCCTCCAACGCCGCCCGGATCCCGCCGAACACCGCGTCCAGTGCCGCGATCACCGCGATCGGCAGATAGGGCTCCAACCACAGCGGGACCGTGGGGGTCACCACGAGGCCGATGATGACCCCGGCCACCAGACCGATCAACGGGATCATGCGCCCTCCTCCTGCTCGTGCGTGGACGTCGTGGGCCCGTCGGGATCTGCCGGTATCTCGGCCACGCGGGTGCTCAGCCGGGATGCCGAGGGCACACGAACCTCATCCTGCGAGCTCAGCTTCACGACGATGTGGTAATCGGACTGCAGCTCAGACAGGTACTCCCCGGTGCCTCCGGAGCGCAGCTCCTCCACCAACGCATCCTGGGGTCCGATGGCCGTGATCACGTACGGGCGGGCCAGCGCTTTCAGGTCCACCACGATCGCCTGGCCGGCAAACCGGATCGTGGAGGTGGAGGTGAGCCGCTGCTCGTTGATGGCGATGGCCTCCGCACCGGTGGCCCACAACCCGTTGACCACGATCTGCAGGTCACGGGAGAGCACCCGGTCACCGCCCTGCTCCTCGGCGCTGGGTGGGGCATCGTTCAGGGTCAGCACCACGCCCGGCCCCACCACCGCCCGCGCGCCGGCGGCCAGGGCGGCGGCATCGGCCGCGCCCGGATCGACCGCCGGCCGGCTGCGCAGGTCCTGCAGACTGGCGATCTCCTCGCGGAGTCCCTCGATCCTGGTCGCCCGCTCGTCGCCGAGCTGGTCGGCGGCGGTGATCCGCTCGCGCAGCTCCTCCCGGGCCGAGGCATCAGCCGGGTCCGGAGTGCGTAGCGTCTGGGCAGCCACGGACAGCAGGAACCCGAACAGGACGGAGACGACGAGCAGCAGGACGGTGCGGCTGCCGGTGCTGGGCGGCAGGCCGGCCTGCTCTCGGGCCCGGGCCCGGGAGGTGTACCCCGGATCCAGCGGCGGGTCCATCACCTCTCGCAGCAGGGCCATCGAGGCCGCCGGATCGCGGTCCGGTTCGACGGCCCGACGGCGAAGGAGTTTCATGCCCGCACCGCCTGCCACTGTCGCCGCCTCTGCGTCACCATAACGCCCACCTGCCAGGCGTAGACCCCAGCGCCCAGCCAGTACAGCCCGGTCCCCCACCAGGCAAAGGCCCAGCCCACGGGCAGGGCGACCTGTCCGAGCCATCCGCCAAACTGCCCGAGCAGCAGCAGCGGGAAGGCATAGAGCAGGTTGAAGGTGGCCGCCTTGCCGATGTAGTGGACCGGCGGCACCGGCACCCGGAAGGTCCGGACTGCCGGGTACATGCCGAGGATGAACGCATCCCGGGCCAGCAGCAGCAGGACCAGCCACCACGGGATGATGTCGCGCCAGGCCAGCCCGAACAGCGTGGAGGCGATATAGAGCCGGTCGGCGATCGGGTCAAGGTACTGCCCCAACGAGGTGATGAGGTTGTACCGTCGGGCGATCTTGCCGTCCAGGTAGTCGGTCACGCCAGACCCCATGAGCACCAGCAGGGCCAGCAGATCCTGCCCGGTCAGGATCGCCCACAGAAAGACCGGGACGCCGACCAGGCGAAGCATGGACAGGACGTTGGGCACATTGAGTGCACGCCCTGGGCGACCCCCGCCAGCCGATGTGCTGCTCACGGTGCACAGCCTACGGTCCCGCTGGCCGGGAGCAGACGACGGCACACGCCTCGGCACGGAACTCCGCCGCCAGTCAGCACCGAGGCCGTGATGAGTGCCTCAGCCGGCTCGCTCGGCGATGAGTATGCCGTGCGCTCCCGGTCACTATGACCGTACCGGAGCCTCCGGTCGCCCAAGGAGAAGGAGCCCATCATGCAACCCGTCTTCCTGTGCCTGTGGTTCAACACCGAAGGTGAGCAGGCAGCCACCTTCTACACCTCGTTGTTCCCGAACTCACGTGTGACCAACATCACCCGGTACACCGTGCCGACGCCCTCCCCCAACGAGGTGGGCAGTGTGATGACCGTGGACTTCGAGCTGGATGGGCAGCGTTACCAGGCCCTCAACGGCGGCCCCGACTTCCCCTTCACCGAGGCCATCTCGTTGTGCGTACCCTGCGACTCCCAGGAGGAGTCGGACCGGTTGCGCGAGGCACTGTGCGAGGGTGGTGAGCCTGGTCCGTGCGGCTGGCTCAAGGACCGCTTCGGGGTGTCCTGGCAGGTCTACCCAGCCGAGTTGGACGCGCTCTGCAGCGACCCCGACCCAGCGCGGGCCGCGGCTGCCACCACCGCGATGCTGTCCCAGACGCGCATCGATCTGGCCGAGATCCGAGCCGCGATGGAGGCCAGCACGGCGGGAGCACCGTAGTCCCCGATCCCAAAGGCGCACCGATTCCAGAGCGCGCGCCGCCATAAGGTACATTTCTCGGTGCCCCGCGAGGGCCACGGGCTGTGGCGCAGTTTGGTAGCGCACTGCACTGGGGGTGCAGGGGTCGCAGGTTCAAATCCTGTCAGCCCGACCCAATGATGTCTCCGGGCATCGGTGACAACGGACCCACGAGCGTGTGGGTCCGTTGTTGTTTGTCGGGGGGGGGGCACGTCCCGGGGTCTGCCGGCGGATTGGTAGCCGCGGATAGCGTCGAGGTCGCGACTCGCCAGGAGCGACGACGACTAAGAGCAAGAACGGCGTCTCACAGCCTCCTATAGCAGGCTGTCAGACGGCCAACGTGCTGTCAGTTGGCCAACCTGCTGTCAGTCGGCGCGCGGCATGGGGTCGGCGTCAGCACACAGGAGACCTGTCGACGGACGGGGCGGCGGTCGGGCACCAGGACCCCGCCTGCCTGACCTCTCAGCGACGACGCTTCTCGCGCACGCGGACCGAGATCTCGATCGGCGTGCCCTCGAAGCCGAACCGTTCGCGCAGCCGCCGCTCCAGAAAACGTCGGTAGCCGTGCTCAATGAACCCGCTGGCGAAGACGACGAACCGCGGTGGTTGGGTGTCGGCCTGGGTCGCGAACAGGATCCGCGGCTGCTTGCCGCCACGGACCGGGTGCGGGTGTGCCGCCACCACTTCACCGAGGAAGGAGTTGAGTCGGGCGGTGGAGATGCGGGTGTCCCAGGACGCCAGCGCCTTTTCCAGCGCGGGCACCAGCCGGTTGGTGTGACGACCGGTGAGCGCAGAGATGTTCACCCTGGGGGCCCAGGTGATCTGGACCAGGTCGCGCTCGATCTCCCGCTCCAGGAAGTGCTGTCGGTCCTCGTCGACCTGGTCCCACTTGTTGTAGGCGATGACCAGGGCACGGCCGGCATCGATCACCTGCTGGATCACCCGCACGTCCTGCTCGGCAATGGTGTCCGCCGCGTCCAGGAGCACGATGGCGACCTCAGCCTTCTCCAACGCCGTCTGAGTGCGCAGCGAGGCGTAGAAGTCAGCACCTCTGGTCTGGTGCACCCGCCGACGGATCCCGGCGGTGTCCACGAACCGCCACGGCCTGCCGTCCAACTCGATGAGCTCGTCGACCGGGTCGCGGGTGGTGCCGGCCACGTCGTCGACGACCGCTCGGTCCTGCCCGGCCAGCTTGTTCAGCAGGGAGGACTTGCCGACGTTGGGACGCCCCAGCAGCGCCACCCGCCGTGGACCGCCACGCGGGTAGGCACCGGCCACGGCGGTGGCCTCCGGAAGGCGCTCCAGAATTTCGTCCAGCACATCCCCGCTGCCGCGGCCGTGCAGAGCCGAGACCGGCCAGGGTTGTCCCAACCCCAGCGACCAGAGCGAGGCGGCCTCCAACTCGGCCCGCTCGTTGTCGACCTTGTTGGCCACCAGCACGACCGGCTTGCCAGAACGGCGCAGCAGACGCACCACGCTCTCGTCGGTAGCGGTTGCCCCGACGGTCGCGTCAACGACGAACACCACGACGTCACAGAGCTCGACGGCCACTTCCGCCTGCTCGGCCACCCGCAGGTGGATGCCGTTGGCGTCGACCTCCCAGCCGCCGGTGTCCACCAGGGTGAAATGTCGCCCGGCCCACTCGGCGTCGTAGGCGACCCGGTCCCGAGTCACCCCGGGCACGTCCTCCACGACCGCCTCCCGGCGGCCCAGGATCCGGTTGACCAGGGTGGATTTGCCCACGTTCGGCCGCCCGATGACGGCGACGACTGGCCGGGACCGGGCAGCCAGGTCGGCAGTATGCGACTCCTGGCGCCCCTCGACCAGGACCAGGTCCTCCTCGCTGAGCTCGAAGTCCTCCAGCCCGGCGCGCAGTGCCTGCTCCAGCGACGGATCGTCTCCGTTGGGGCCCGCCCCCGACACCCCCGAGGCGTCACCGCCTGGCAGGGTGCCGTCCTCGGGGACTGCAGCCGGGTCCAAATCGCTCACCTCGTCGCGGCCGTCGGACACCTCAGGACCTCTCGTCGATGCTGGTGCGGGCTCGCACCTGGCGCTTGATCCGACCGAGCATGCCGACCATGCCACGCATCCGCAGCGGCGAGACCGCCTCGGACAGTCCGAACCGGTAGGGGGCCTCCTCGGGCACGTCCAGCACCTCTTGAGCGCTGAGTCCGTCCAGACTCTCGTGCAGGATGCCGGCGAAGCCGCGTGTGGTGGGGGCCTCCGGCGGCGCGGACAGGAACAGGTGCACGGTCCGGGGGTCCTGCGCGTCGACCTCGACGGCCAGAAAAACCGGGGACTGGCACTCGTCGACCTGCTCCATCTCGTCCAGCCGGCCGGCATACCGCTCCGGCAGGTCGGGCAGGTCGTTGGCCAGCTCCAGCAGCAGTTGCAGCCGCTCCTGCTGGGTCAGCGCATGGAACTCCTCGGCCAGTTCGGCCATCGCCGCCGGCAGGTCGTCGGTCCGGGTCGACGCGGTGAATGCGCCGGCCATCAGCGTTCCACCGGGGCACCCACGGAGTTGCCCCACTCGGTCCATGAGCCGTCGTAGTTGCGGACCTTGTCAAAGCCGAGCAGATGGGTCAGCACGAACCAGGTGTGGCTGGACCGTTCCCCGATGCGGCAGTAGGCGACCACGTCGTCCGTGGGCGTCAGGCCCTGCTCCACCTGGTAGATCTCCTCCAGCTCCTCCCGGCTCTTAAAGGTGCCGTCCTCGTTGGCTGCCCGACCCCACGGCACCGACCGGGCACCGGGGATGTGGCCGCCACGCATCGCCCCCTCCTGGGGGTAGTCCGGCATCGACAGCAGCTCGCCGGAGAACTCACCCGGGGAACGGACGTCGACGATGGGCTGACCCAGGTGCTGACGCACTTCGTGCTGGAAGGCCCGGATGGTGCTGTCGTCGCGCTCGATCACCGGGTAGTCGACCGGGTTGACCTGCGGGACCTCGGTGGTCATCTCCCGGCCCTCGGCGATCCACTTGGCCCGGCCGCCGTCCAGGATGCGCACGTCCTCGTGGCCGAAGAGCGTCATCACCCACAGGGCGTAGGTCGCCCACCAGTTGCTCTTGTCGCCGTAGATCACCACGGTGGTGTCCCGGCTGATGCCGCGCTGGCCCATCACCTCGGCAAAGCGGGCCCCGTCGACATAATCCCGGGAGAGCTGGTCGTTGAGGTCCAGGTGCCAGTCCAACTTGCGGGCGCCGGGGATATGACCCGTCTCGTACAGCAGCACGTCCTCGTTGGACTCCAGCACGACCAGGCCCGGCTCGCCCAGGTGTTCGGCCAGCCAGTCGGTGCTCACCAGCCGCTCTGGGTGGGCGTATGCCGTCAGCTTGCGCTGCGCATCGGTCTGGGTGGTCATCGGTTACCTCCGTCAGCAGGGGCGGGTACAGGGCGCTGGGCAGCGGCGGAGCCGATCGCGTCCAGCACCGCTGCCACTGACTGGTCGAACGTCAGATCCGAGGTGTCGATTCCCACCACGCCTGGTGCCGGCTCGAAAAAGGCCGAGACCGTGGCGTCAGCGGCGTCCCGTCGCACAATCTGGTCACGGGTGGCGTGGAGCGCCTCGGCGTCGTCGGTCTGGAACAGTTCCTTGGCGCGGCGGCTCAGCCGGGCCTCCTCGGAGGCGGTCAGCAGAAACCGGTGCTCGGCATCCGGGGCGATCACCGTGGTGATGTCCCGACCCTCCACGATGATCCCTCCGCCGGCAACGCGGGCCTCGGCAATGAGTTGCCGCTGCTCGTCGCGCATGATGGCCCGCACACCGAGGTTGGTCGCGATGTGCGAGACCTGCTCGCTGACCCTGGTCTGCCGGATCGCCTCGGTGACGTCGACCCCGCCGACGTGCACGGTCGGCGCGTCAGGGTCGGTGGCGATCCGCAGTGGGTAGGTCGTCGCGGCCTCGGCGACCGCCTCGGTGTCCGTGACGTCCACCCCCTGGTCCAGGCACCACCATGTCAGGGCGCGATACATGGCACCGGTGTCCAGGTAGGTCAGACCCAACTCGCGGGCCACCTGCTTGGAGACGCTCGACTTGCCTGATCCACTGGGGCCGTCGATAGCGATGGTGATCGGGTTCTCAGGCACTGACTCAGCCTAACGGTTGAGCGTCACAGGCCGGCGGCACGGTAGAGCGCACCGACCTCCTCGGTGGTCAGGACTCGCGTCCGGCCAGACCGCAACTGGCCGAGCAGGATCGGGCCGACCTGGACGCGGGAGAGCGCCTCCACCGGGTGGCCGACCTGCGCCAACAGTCGCCGCACCACGTGCTTCTTGCCCTCGTGCAGGACCAGCTCGACAATCGCCTTGCCGGGTGCGGAGTCGATCAGCTTGAAGGAGTCCACCGCGACCACCCCGTCCTCCAGCTCGACGCCGGCCCGCAGGGTCCGGCCCAGGTCCCGCGGCACCGGGCCAGGTACTCGGGCCACGTAGGTCTTGGGCACCTCGTAAGACGGGTGCTGCAGCCGATGGGCCAGCTCACCGTCGTTGGTCAGCAGCAGCAGTCCCTCGGTGTCGGCGTCCAACCGGCCGACGTGGAACAGTCGCTCGTTGCGTGGGGGCAGGTAGTCGGCAATGGACCGCCGTCCCCGGTCGTCACTCATCGTGGAGACCACGCCCAGCGGCTTGTTGAAGGCCAGGTAGACCCGGCTGTCATCGAAGACCACCCGGGTGCCGTCCACGTGCACGGTCTGACCCACTGGGTCAACCCGCACGCCGAGCTCGGTGACCACGTGACCGTCCACCTCGACCCGCCCCTGGGTGATCAGCAGTTCACAGGCTCGACGGCTGCCCAACCCCGCCGAGGCCAACAGCTTCTGCAGGCGGACCCCGTCCGGGGTGTGCACGTCGGCGCTGACCTCCGGCAGCGGGGGCGGGGTGGCGCGTCGCCGGGGTCGGAAGGCCTTGGACGGGCCGGCGTTCGGGCCTACCGGTCGGCTGCCCTGTCGGCCACGGGGGTGCCGTCGCTTGCGGCCCCCGCCTCCGCCGCGTTGCTGTGGTGGGTTCATGCCTGTCCTTCCGCCGCCAGTTCATCGATCACGTCGGCCGGCGGCAGGTACGGCGCCAGAGCCGGCAGGTCGTCCAGGCTGTCCAGTCCCATCCGTTGCAGGAACAGGTCGGTGGTGCCGTAGAGCATCGCCGCGCCCGGCTCCGACTCTGCCGGCACCACCTCCTCGATCAGCCCCCGGGACAGCAGGGTGCGCACCACACCGTCGACGTTGACCCCGCGCACGGCGCTGACCCGGGAGCGGGAGATCGGCTGGCGGTAGGCGATGACCGCCAGGGTCTCCAGCGACGCCTGGGTCAGCCGGGCCTGGGCTCCGCCCATCAGGAACTTCTCCACCACGGGTGCGTACTCCGGACGGGAGTAGACCCGCCACCGGCCGCCGAGCCGGCGCAACATGAAGCCCCGCTGGGACTCGGCATACTCGCTGGCCAGGGCCTCCACGATGGAGGTGACCTCCGCCACGGGGAGGTCCAGCGCGGTCGCCAGCTCGGTCTCCTCGATGGGCTCGTCGATGACCATCAGCACCGCCTCGATCGCCGCGCGGGCACCGCCGGGTAACTCGGCCAGGTTCAGCAGCGGCTGCTCGGCGTCCTCCTCGGGTGCTGGGGGCCGGGTCGGCTGCTCCTGCTGTGACTCACTCATCGGTGTCCTCCGCACTGGTGTCGTCGCCCTCGTCGAACTCTGCCCCGACCGTGATCTGTCCGGTGTCGGTGCCGGTCCAGCGCACGATCAACTCCCCCAGCGGGTCCTCCTGCTCCAGCGCGAGCAGCGACTCGCGGAACAGCTCCAGCAGGGCCAGGAAGCGGGCGACGATGACGAGCGTGGTGTCGGCATCGGCCACCAGGTCCCGGAAGCTGGCGGTGCCGCGGGTCCGCAACCGTGCCACCACCAGCGTCGCCTGCTCACGCACCGACACCTGGGGAGCATGCAGGTGGGTCAGGCCCACGGTCGGCGGTGGCTTGGGGGTGAGCGCCCGGGCCGCGATCATCGCCAGTTGCTCGGGGGTGATGTTCATGACCAGTTCGGGCAGCAGCGCGGTGAAGTGCTCCTCCAGGGCGACGTCCCGGGGGAAGATCCGCCCGGCGGTCTCCATTCGGTGTGCAAAACCGGCTGCGACCTCCTTGAAGGCGCGGTACTGCAGCAACCGGGCGAAGAGCAGGTCACGGGCCTCGATCAGCTCCAGGTCCTCCTCCTCGTCCTCCCGGCGGTTGGGCAGCAGGCGGGAGGCCTTGAGGTCCAGCAGGGTGGCGGCGATCAGCAGGAACTCCGAGGCCTGGGACAGGTCCCAGTTCTCGTCAGCCTGCTGGGCGGCGCGGATGTGCTCCACGAATTCGTCGGTGATCTGGGCCAGGGCGATCTCGGTGACGTCGAGTTTGTGCTTGGCGATCAGCCCCAGCAGCAACTCGAAGGGACCCTGGAAGACGTCCAGGTGCACCTCGAAGGGTGCTGGGCCACGCCGGGTCAGCACCCCTCCGGGGACCGTATCGGCACTTGGGTCCGAGCGGTCCTCGTCCGCCTGATGCGGCGTGGTGACCTCCGCGGTGGCCGCCGCGCTGGGGTCACCCGGCGCCGCACCGGACGGCTCCGCCGGGGCCGGGTGCTCCGCCCCGTGGTCGGGCCCGGTCAGGGTCGCCGCCAAGGTCAGGGCGCGCCGCCGCGCGCGATCAGCTCGCGAGCCAGCTGACGGTAGGCCTCGGCGCCGCTGTGCGTGCTGGCGTAGGAGGTGATCGGCTCGGCAGCGAGGGTGGCGTCGGGGAACTTGATGGTGCGGCTGATCACGGTGTGGAAGACCTGGTCCTGGAAGTGGTCCACCACGCTGCGCACGACCTCCTTAGAGTGCAGCGTGCGCCCGTCGAACATGGTGGCCAGGATGCCGTCCAGGGTCAGTGCCGGGTTGAGGCGGTCGGTGATCTTCTCGATCGTCTCGATCAGCAGCGCCACCCCGCGCATCGCGAAGAACTCACACTCCAGCGGGATCATCACCCCATGTGCTGCGGTCAGTGCGTTCACGGTCAGCAGCCCCAACGAGGGTTGACAGTCGATGAGGATCACGTCGTAGTCGTCCAGCGCCGGGCGCAGCACCCGGGCGAGGATCTGCTCCCGGGCCACCTCCCCGACCAGTTGCACCTCTGCTGCGGACAGGTCGATATTGGCCGGGACCACGTCGACGTTCTCGATGCGGGTCTGCTGGATGACCTCCCCCAGGTCGTGACCCCGTTCGACCAGCAGATTGTAGATCGTGACGTCCAGTTGGTGCGTCGGGATGCCGAGCCCGACGGAGAGTGCGCCCTGCGGGTCGAAGTCCACCAGCAGCACCCGACGGCCGTACTCGGCCAGGGCGGCCCCCAGGTTGATCGTGGTCGTGGTCTTGCCGACGCCCCCCTTCTGGTTGCACATGGCGATCACCCGGGCGGGTCCGTGCCGCTCCAGTGGTGGCGGGGTCGCGAAGTCCGGCAGCGGGCGCCCGGTCGGTCCGATCTGGCCGTTACCGGCCGTCTCGGTGCCGGGGAGCCGGTCGTGCGTCGTGCTGCTGCCGGCCGCCGCGTCCTGCCTCGTCGCCTCGGATGTCACGCTCACTCCGCCCTCTGGTCTGTGGTCGGCCTCTCGCCGATCGCTCCGACCCTAACCGGACACTGCTGCTGGGACCAACGGGCCGGCGCCTCACCGAGCCCGTGGATGCGCCTGGGCATAGACCTCACGCAGGTGACGGGCGGTGACCAGGGTGTAGATCTGGGTGGTCGCCACCGACGCGTGCCCGAGGAGCTCCTGCACCACCCGGACATCGGCCCCGCCGTCCAGCAGATGGGTGGCGAACGAGTGTCGCAGGGTGTGCGGGCTGAGCTGGCCGGACAGGTCGGCTCGCTGGGCTGCCTGTTGTATGACGTTCCATGCGCTCTGTCGGGACAGCCGCCCGCCCCGTTGGTTCAGGAAGATCGCCGGCGTGCCCTTGCCCTGGGTGGCGAACGCCGGGCGGCCCCGCACCAACCACGCCTCCAGCGCCTGGGCTCCGTATCTGCCCAGCGGCACGATCCGCTCCCGGTTGCCTTTGCCGAACAGCCGCAGCAGCGCCTGCTGCGACCCGGCCCGTTCTCCTCCGGGCCGGTGGGCTGCGGTGTCGCGGCTGTCGTCGGGTGAGTCCCGCCCCAGGTCCAGGTCATCCAGGTCGAGGCCGATCGCCTCGCTCACCCGGGCGCCGGAGCCGTAGAGCACCTCCAGCAGGGCCCGGTTGCGCAGACTGGCAGGGGTGTCCCCGACGGCGGCGGCGTCCAGCAGCCGTTCGACCGCCTCCACGCTGATCGCCTTGGGCAGCCGGCGCGTCGACGATGGCGGCCTCACCTGGTGCGCCGGGTCCTGGTCGGCCTCCCCCTCCGCAGCCAGGAACTTGTGAAAACCACGGACCGCCACCAGGGCGCGGGCCGCCGAGGAGGCTGCCAACGGCGCATGGCCCTCGTCCCCGGTGCGGAGGTGGGCCAGGAAGTCAGTCACCAACTGCTCCGGGACGTCCTGGGGCTGTCGCACGCCGTGGTCGGCCAGGAACTCCAGGTATCGGCTGAGGTCCCGTCGATAGGCACGCAGGGTGTGCTCGGAAACCCCTCGCTCCACCCGCAGGTGGTCCAACCAACCGCGGGCGGCCCGGGACAGCGGGTCGCGGGGCGCGGGGGTGGCGGTCGGCATACCGTCATTGTCATGCACTGGTATGCCCAGACCCCGGCCCGACGCACCCGACAGCTCATCGGTGACCTGCTGGCGGTCGGGTGGGTGCTCACCTGGGTGCTGCTGGCGCGGTGGACGTTCCACCTGGTCCGCCTGCTGGCGGCGCCGGCCGACCCGCTCCGCAGCGCCGGGACGACGGTGGAGCGACGGATGGCGGACATCGCCGAGCAGATCGAGGAGGTGCCCCTGGTCGGCGACGGTCTCACCGGGCCGTTCACGGGTGCGGCCGGAGCCGGCGACTCACCCGTCTCGGCCGGCAACGCCCTGGATGCCGGGGTCACCCAGGTGGCCTGGTTGCTGTCGCTCCTGGTCGGCACGGTGCCGATCCTGTTCGTGACCGGTACGTACCTGGTGTGGCGCTGGCTGTGGGTCCGACGGGTGCACCAGTTGGGTGTGCTGCGTCACGGGGCTCAGGCCCAGGAGCTGTTGGCGCTGCGTGCGCTGGTACACCAACCGCCGCGCCGCCTGGTGCGGGTGGCACCCGACCCGCTGGCCGCGTGGCGCGGAGGTGACGACGCGGTCATCGCCGACCTAGCCGCTCTGGAGCTGGGCCGGCTGGGACTGCGGCCGCACCGGCCTCCGGCACCGGAGGCCACGGCGCGCCCCACCTAAG
>CAYVEH010000067.1:8441-13606 GCA_964450585.1 uncultured Ornithinimicrobium sp. | reverse complement strand
GGCATGACCCGAGCCACCGGCCAGCCCTATCGCCACATCCTGGAACTACTCGCCGGAAACCTGCGCTAACACCGGCGCCGCAATCGTTCCTGACCCGGTGCGTGTCCTCTGAAATCGGGAGCCTTGACGATGTTAAGCAGCCACGCTACCTTGGTCGTTGATCGTGGCACCTTGACGCCGTGCTTTGCCAAATGGTGCCATGATGCGCTCGGCTGGAACGTGTGGAAGCGGCAACCATTTCGTGAGAAGAATCTTCTTCGATAGCGCAAAACCTTTGAGGAAGGCCGCTGTTGCCTGGGTTGCCGTGCTCCTCTTGGTTGGCTGCGCCGGCGGCGACGGCTCCGAAGAGGCCCCCTCGGCCGGTGATACCACGGACAGATTCCAAGAGAATGCTTCCTCCTTCGAGGTGAACCAACCTCCAGACGTCAGCCTGATTCGTTGGAGTATGGGCAGTTTTGAGTATGCAGCGAGTATGGCATCCTGCCTGCAGGAAGCCGGTTTTCCGGCCGTGGCGGAGGGGAGCACTATGTTTTTGATCCCGGCGTCCCGTCATCGCAACTCGATTCACTCAATCTTGCCAGTTATGCCGGCTCCGGGAAATACATGATGTACCCGCTATACTCGCAAGGGTGGTCGAAGCCACAAGTGGGCATCATATATGATTACTGGGTGGAGTATTACATTCCGTGTATGCGGGCACACGGATACAACATTCAAGATGATGACAAACCCAGCCGTGAGGCTTACGTGAGCGCTTTCAACACGCGGGAGCGCATTAGTTGGTCTCCTACTATGACCTCTCAACTCCTCCCAGATGAGAAACGCGAAAAGATGGAGAAGATCTGCCCACAGTATCCACCTGATGAGGTTCTCTATGGCCAGTGACTGCCTCGCTGCGCGCCTCCGAGCGCAGCCAGCACCCCTGAAAACGCGTCAGCGACCGCGTCAGACCGGGTAGAGCCAGAGGGGCCAGCGGACTATGGTGAGATACCGTCAGCGACCGCGTGAGAGGGCATGCCCATGGCGACTAGGCGCACGACTTTCCTGGGCTGGCCGGTGCTGCGGCAGTTGGCCACCGGCGACTTTCTCGGGCGCGGCTCGGCGGTCACCTCTCGGCGCACCCGCCAGAGCCAGCCCCGCACCTCCACCGCCGACCGGGTTGTGCAGAGCGTCTGCCCCTACTGCGCCGTGGGGTGCGGCCAGAAGGTCTTCGTCAAGGACGAGAAGGTCACCCAGATCGAGGGGGACCCCGACTCCCCCATCAGCCGGGGACGCCTGTGCCCCAAGGGTGCTGCCAGCGAGCAGTTGGTCAACTCCCCCACCCGCCAGACCCACGTCCTCTATCGCGCTCCGGGCGCGACCGAGTTCCGGCAGCTGGACCGGGACGAGGCACTCGACATGGTGGCCGACCGCTTCGTCGCCTCCCGCGCCAACACCTGGCAGGACCGGGACGAGCACGGGCGGCCGCTACGCCGCACCATGGGCATCGCCTCACTGGGGGGTGCCACCCTCGACAACGAGGAGAACTACCTGATCAAGAAGCTGTTCACAGCGGCCGGTGCGATCCAGATCGAGAACCAGGCCCGGATATGACACAGCTCCACGGTCCCCAGTCTGGGGACCTCGTTCGGCCGCGGCGGCGCCACCCAGTCCCTGCAGGACATGGCCAACGCGGATTGCATCATCATCCAGGGCTCCAACATGGCCGAGTGCCACCCGGTGGGCTTCCAGTGGGTGACTGAGGCGAAGGCTCGCGGGGCTCGAATCATCCACGTCGACCCCCGGTTCACCCGCACGTCCGCCGTGGCTGATACCCACGTCCCGGTGCGGGCCGGCACCGACGTCGTGCTGCTCGGCGCCCTGATCAACCACGTGCTGAGCAACAACCTCTACTTCCACGACTACGTCGTGGCCTACACCAACGCCGCCACGCTGATCAGTGAGGACTTCGCTGACACCGAGGACCTGGACGGTCTCTTCTCCGGGTTCGACCCCGAGACCGGCACCTATGACACCTCCTCCTGGTCGTATGCCGAACGAGACCGTGATCAGCCCGCCGGTGCCCAGCCGGCTGACCCACCCTCGGTCGGGGACGACGAGGTGGAGGACGCCTCCGGCGGCCAAGAACACGGCAGCAGCCGCCGAGCCCGCGCCGCCGGGGAGCAGCACGGTGCCTCCGGACCGGCCCTGGAGCACGCCCGGATCCTGCGCGATGAGAGCCTGCAACACCCGCGCAGCGTCTTCCAGATCCTGAAGCGGCACTACTCCCGCTACACCCCCGAAATGGTCCGGGACGTCTGCGGCATACCGCTGGAGACCTTCCGCGAGGTCGCCGACGCACTCACCGACAACTCCGGGCGCGAGCGCACCACCTGCTTCGCCTACGCCCTGGGCTGGACCCAGCACAGCCTGGGCGCCCAGTTCATCCGGACGGCCGCGATCCTGCAGCTGCTGATGGGCAACATGGGCCGACCGGGCGGCGGGATCATGGCGCTGCGCGGCCACGCCAGCATCCAGGGCTCCACGGACATCCCGACGCTGTTCAACATCCTGCCCGGCTACCTGCCGATGCCGATGGTCGGTGAGCACGACACCCTGAGCGACTACCTGGGCAGCATCTCCTCACCGCTGCAGAAGGGCTTCTGGACCGACGCCGATGCCTACACCGCGAGCCTGCTCAAGGCCTGGTGGGGCGAGGCAGCCACCCCGGAGAACGACTTCTGCTACGACTACCTGCCGCGGCTGACCGGCGCCCACGGCACCTACCAGACCGTGCTGGCGATGCTGGAGGACGAGGTGGAGGGCTACTTCGTGCTCGGGCAGAACCCGGCGGTCGGCTCCGCGCACGGCAAGCTGCAGCGGCTGGCGATGACCCACCTGAAGTGGGTCGTGGTCCGCGACTTCCAGCTGATCGAGTCAGCAACCTTCTGGAAGGACTCCCCCGAGATCGCCACGGGTGAGCTGCGCACCGAGGACATCGACACCGAGGTCTTCTTCTTCCCGGCAGCCAACCACGTGGAGAAGGCCGGCACGTTCACCCAGACCCAGCGGATGCTGCAGTGGCGCCACCAGGCCGTCCGCCCACCCAACGACGCCCAGAGCGAGCTGGACTTCTTCTATGACCTGGGGGTCCGCATACGGCAACGGTTGGCCGGGTCCGCCGACGAGCGGGACCGTCCCCTGCTCGACCTGACCTGGGACTACCCGGTGGATGAGCACGGGGAGGTTGACGGTGAGGCGGTGCTGCAGGAGATCAATGGCTACCACCTGACCGGGGAGCGTGCCGGGGAGTTGTTGGACTCCTTCACCCAGATGCGGGCCGACGGGTCTACCTCCGGCGGCTGCTGGATCTACACCGGGGTCTTCGCCGGTGGCACCAACCACTCCGCCAACCGGGTGCCCGGCCGCGAGCAGGACGAGGTCGCTCACGAGTGGGGCTGGGCCTGGCCGCTGAACCGGCGCATCCTGTACAACCGGGCCTCGGCGGACCCGCAAGGGCGCCCGTGGAGCGAGCGCAAGGCCTACGTCTGGTGGGACGAGGAAGCGGGCCGGTGGACCGGCAAGGACGTGCCGGATTACCCCGTGGACCGGGAGCCGTCGTTCCGGCCCGACCCGGACGTCGGCGGGCCGGCGGCGCTGGCCGGGGACGACCCGTTCATCATGCAGGCCGACGGCAAGGGATGGTTGTTTGCACCCAAGGGCATGGTGGATGGGCCGTTACCGACGCACTATGAGGCCCAGGAGTCACCGGTGGCCAACCCGCTGTACACCCAGCAGAGCAACCCCAGCCGGCTGATCTACCCACGCAAGGACAACCTGTGGAGCCCCTCGGGCCAGGAGCCGGGCGCGGAGGTCTACCCCTACGTCTTCACCACCTACCGGCTCACCGAGCACCACACCGCCGGTGGCATGAGCCGCTGGCTGCCGTACCTGTCCGAGTTGCAGCCGGAGATGTTTTGCGAGGTCTCCCCGGAGCTGGCGGCCGAGCGCGACCTGGTCAATGGCGAGTGGGCCACGATCATCTCCGCCCGCAGTGCCATCGAGGCCCGGGTGCTGGTCACTGAGCGGATGAGGCCACTGACCATCGCCGGGCACACCGTCCACCAGATCGGCCTGCCCTATCACTGGGGTGTCGGTGGGGACGCCGTGGTCGAGGGTGATGGCGCGAACGACCTGCTGGGCATTGTGCTGGACCCGAATGTGCAGATCCAGGAGTCCAAGGTGGGGTCGTGTGACATCCGACCCGGCCGCCGCCCCCGTGGTGACGCCCTGTTGCGGTTGGTCGCCGAGTACCAATCCCGTGCCGGTGCCACCACCGAGACCGGCAACGCCCGCCTGACAGGAGGAGACCGCTGATGGGCTACCTGTCCCGCCAACTTGCCGGGCGCACCGATCCAGCTGCTGATGCCGGGTGGTCGGACCCCCCGGAGCGTAAGGGCTTCTTCACCGACACCTCGATCTGTATCGGGTGCAAGGCCTGCGAGGTGGCCTGCAAGGAGTGGAACGCTCTGCCGATGGATGGCGACCTGGACCTGTCGGGTCACTCCTATGACAACACCGGTGGGCTGGGCGCCAGCACCTGGCGCCACGTCGCCTTTGTCGAGCAGAGCCAGGACCGCATCGAGGCGGCCCGGGCGTCCGGTCGCCGACTCGTCGATCTGGGTATGCCGACCGTCGGCTCCCCCGCCTCCGCACCGCTGGCCGGGGATCCTGGCCTGGCTGGGGATCCTGGGCCCGGCACTGTTGAGCGATCCGAATCTCCCCAAAAAGACGCAGGAGGCGTACCAAACCTCCCCAAAAATGGTGGGGAGCACGGGCCGTCCCTGACGGAGCTGTTGGCGCAGAAGAACTCCGCCGAGAACGGGGACCTGGGCAGGACCGTCGACGGCACGCCCATGGTCGGTCCGCTGCCGGAGTTCCGGTGGCTGATGGCCTCGGATGTGTGCAAGCACTGCACCCATGCTGGGTGCCTGGATGTCTGCCCGACCGGCGCGCTCTTCCGCAGTGAGCACGGCACGGTGGTGGTGCAGGCCGATGTCTGCAACGGCTGTGGCTACTGCGTCGGTGCCTGCCCGTTCGGGGTGATCGAGCGGCGGACCGACGAGGCGGCCTCGGTGCGGGCCGACGGGCACGTGCCCAACGTCGGCGTCGCCCAGAAGTGCACG